>NZ_QOCZ01000006.1 GCF_018207095.1 Nocardiopsis sp. MG754419
GTCGAATTGGCGGTTTCGGTATTCCCGATCGGGGTAAAGGACCCCGTGTGCTCCGTTACGGCCTGCGCGTTTCCGCGGGGCTTTTTTCGAAGCGACTCTGCGAGTTTACATGCCCCGAGCACCGCTCGGACCAGGCTGACTTCTCAGAGGGAGACCGGCCCGCCCGCGAAGATTCGCGTTCGTGTCGCTCGGTCTTGACCAACTGTACCCCTGGGTGGGAGTGCTTGTGACGGGTTCCGGAGAACGCGTCGGTGTCATGGCTTACACGTCGTGAAGACGCGTCCGGCCGGTACGCACCCAAGGCACGTCCGGCCGGTTCCTCCCGCGCAGCGGTCAGAGCTTCTCGATGGGCGCGTACTTGACGAGGAAGTCCTTCTCCCCGATGTCGGCGCCGAAGTCGATGCGGGCCTTGGTCCGGTCCCCGGCCCCCTCGACGAGTTGGACCCGCCCCATACCGAAGGAGTCGTGGTTGACGAGGTCGCCGACACTGAGGGTGGGCGCCTCCTTGGCGGCCTGCTTCCGCCCCCCGCCGAAGGTGCCGCCGAAGCCGCCGCCCCCACTGAGACCGCCGCCGCCACGGCCACCACCGATACTCCGGCTAGGAGGTGCGGCCAGGGTGGACTCCGCACGCCGCCAGTCCACGAGCGCGACCGGGATCTCGTCCAGGAACCGGGACGCCGGGTTGTACGACGGCGTCCCCCACGCGCTGCGGACCGCGGCCCGGCTGACGTACAGCCGTTCCTGGGCTCGGGTGATGCCGACGTAGGCCAACCGACGTTCCTCTTCGAGCTGGGTCTTGTCCCCCAGGGTCCGGGTGTGCGGGAACACCCCGTCCTCCATGCCGGTGAGGAAGACGGCGGGGAACTCCAGTCCCTTGGCGGCGTGCAGGGTCATCAGGGTGACCACACCACCGTCGTCGTCCTCGTCCGGAATCTGATCGGTGTCGGCGACCAGGGCGATGCGTTCGAGGAAGTCCACGAGCGTGGGCTCACCGGGGTCGATGCCCTGGTTCTCCTCACCTTCGAGCATCGCCTCGTCCTCCAGGAGCGCGGCGAAGGTGTTCTCGAACTCGCGGGCGACGTCGACGAACTCCTCCAGGTTCTCCACCCGGCTCTCGTCCTGGAGGTCCTTGGACTCGGTGAGCTCGGACAGGTAGCCGGTCTTGCTCAGCACCGCCTCGACGATCTCCGCCGGAGTGCTCCCGGGCACCACCGCGGTGAGTTCGTCGAGCAGCGCGGTGAAGTTGCGGATCGCGTTGGCCGAGCGGGTGGCGATCCCGGGGGCCTCGTCCACGCGTCGCAGCGCCTGGGCGAACGTGACGCGCTCGCGCGCGGCGAACAGTTCGATGGACTCCTCCGCCCGGGCCCCGATGCCGCGTTTGGGCACGTTGAGGATGCGGCGCAGGCTCACGGTGTCCTCGGGGTTGGACAGGACCCGCAGGTAGGCGAGGATGTCGCGGATCTCCTTGCGCTCGTAGAAGCGCACACCACCGACGATCTTGTAGGGCAGACCGGTCCGGATGAACACGTCCTCGAACACCCGGGACTGGGCGTTGGTCCGGTAGAAGACGGCGACCTGACCGGGCGCGACGATGCCCTCGTCGGTCAGCTTGTCGATCTCCCCGACGACGAAGGCCGCCTCGTCGTGTTCGTTGTCGGCGACGTAGCCGATGATCCGGGGCCCCTCGCCCTGCTCGGACCACAGGTTCTTGGCGGGCCGGCCCTCGTTGCGGTCGATCACCGTGTTGGCGGCCGACAGGATGTTCTGGGTGGAGCGGTAGTTCTGCTCCAACAGGATCGTGCGCGCGTCGGGGAAGTCGCGCTCGAACTCCAGGATGTTGCGGATGGTCGCGCCGCGGAAGGCGTAGATCGACTGGTCCGCGTCGCCCACCACGCACAGTTCGGCGGCCGGCACCACGCTGGTGTCGGAGCCCTCCGCGGCGCCGACGAGCTCTCGCACGAACACGTACTGCGCGTGGTTGGTGTCCTGGTACTCGTCGACCATCACGTGCCGGAACCGGCGCCGGTAGTACTCGGCGACGTCCGGGTACATCTGGAAGAGGTTGACGGTGACCATGATGAGGTCGTCGAAGTCCATGGCGCCGGCCTCGTGGAGGCGGCGCTGGTACAGCCGGTAGGCCTCGGCGAGCTTCTTCTCCTGCTCGTTCTGGGCCTGCTCGGCGAACGTGTCGTAGTCGACGAGTTCGTTCTTGAGGTTGGACACCTGGAAGCTGAAGGACTTGGGCGGGAACCGCTTGGGGTCCAGGTCCATCTCCTTGCAGACCAGCTGCATGAGCCGCGAGGCGTCCGCGGCGTCGTAGATGGTGAAACTGCTCGGGTAGCCGAGCCGGTGCGCCTCCCTGCGCAGGATGCGCACGCACGCGGAGTGGAAGGTCATCGTCCACATGGTGTTGGCCGCGCGGGTGCCGAGGAGCGCCTCGATGCGCTCCTTCATCTCGGCGGCGGCCTTGTTGGTGAAGGTGATCGCGAGGATCTCGCCGGGGCGCACGCCGCGTTCGGCCATCAGGTGCGCGATGCGGTGCGTCAGGACCCGGGTCTTGCCCGACCCGGCCCCCGCGACGATCAGGAGCGGCGAGCCGGAGTGGGTGACGGCGTCGCGCTGGGGACCGTTGAGACCTTCGAGAAGCTGCTCTTGGGAGGACACGTCCTCCAGGTTACGGCCGACCGGTGACGGTCCCGTCCACCCTCGTGGGGGTGGTCGGTCGCGGGAGTGCTCCGGAAGTCGTTCTAGTCTGGTTTCACACCGGGTGCGCTCTTTTCCCACCCGGCTCATGTCATTTTTCAGGGGGAGATGGGTCTTGTCTGACCGGGAGACCACACGTGTGTTCGTCGACTGCGACCCGGGGATCGACGACGCCGTCGCGCTCGCGTACCTGGCGGCGCGGCCCGAGGTGGAGATCCTCGGTGTCGGTGCCGTGTTCGGCAACAACACCGTGGCGGTGACCGCGCAGAACGCGCTGCGCCTGTTGGAGTTGTACGGCCGGCCGGAGGTTCCGGTCGCCGTGGGCGCGGAACGACCGTTGGTGCAGGCGCCACGGCTGGCCGAGCACGTGCACGGCGGCAACGGCCTGGGCGACGTCGAACTGCCCGATCCCAAGGGCGAGCCGGTGGCGGAGTCCGCCGCCGAGCTGCTGGTGCGTCTGGCCCGGGAGAACCCGGGTGAGCTGGACGTGCTGGCGGTGGGCCCGCTCACCAACGTGGCGTTGGCGATCGGTCTGGAGCCGCGGCTGCCGCAGCTCGTCCGTCGCCTCGTGGTGATGGGCGGGGCCGTGGAGGTCGCCGGCAACGTGGGTTCGCACGCCGAGGCCAACATCGTCAACGACCCGGAGGCGGCCGAGGCGGTGTTCGCCGCCGGGTTCGACCTGGACCTGGTGGCGCTGGACATCACCATGAAGACGGTGGCCACCGCGGAGTGGCTGGACCGTCTGAAGGAGGTGCCCGGGGATCGCGCGGAGCGCACTTCGGCGTTCCTCGACTTCTACGCGGAGTTCTACAAGGGGATCTTCGGGCTGCGCCAGTGCGCGATGCACGACCCCCTGGCCGCGGCGGTGCTGGCCGACCCGCACCTGGTCACCGAGGCGTTCGAGGCACCGGTCCGGGTGGAGCTGACCGGGACGCTGACCCGGGGGATGACGGTGGCCGACCGTCGTCCGCGCCCGCGGACCGACGAGCGCCGCGCCTGCCGGGTGGTCACCTCGGTCTCCGAGGACGCGTTCCTGGACCTGATGCTCGACGCCCTGCGCTGAGTCGCGAGGACGGCGGGGTCCGCGGGTCCGTCGGGCGCGGGGGCGGCGTGCACGTGCGTGCCGTGCCCCGCGCCGCGACCGCCCGTCAGACCAGCCGGCGGGCGGTCGCCCAGCGGCTCAGTTCGTGCCGGTTGGAGAGCTGGAGCTTGCGCAGCACCGACGACACGTGCGTCTCCACGGTCTTCACGGAGATGAACAGCTCCTTGGCGACCTCCTTGTACGCGTAGCCGCGGGCGATGTGCCGCAGGACCTCGCGTTCGCGCTGGGTGAGACGGTCCAGCTCGGGGTCGACCGGGGGCGCGTCGGTGGCGGAGAAGGCGTCGAGGACGAACCCGGCCAGGCGCGGTGAGAACACGGCGTCGCCGTCGGCGACGCGCACGATGGCGTTGGCCAGGTCCTTGCCGGAGATGGTCTTGGTGACGTAGCCGCGGGCCCCGCCGCGCACCACCCCGATGACGTCCTCGGCGGCGTCGGACACCGACAGGGCGAGGAACCGGATCTGGGGGTGTTTGGCGAGAACGCGCCGCAGCACCTCCACTCCCCCGCCGCCGGGCAGGTGCACGTCGAGAAGGACCAGGTCGGGCTGGGCCTCACCGATGACGTGCACGGCGCTGTCGACGTCACCGGCCTCACCGATGACCTCGACGGTGTCGCCGAGTTCGCCGCGCACACCGCTGCGGAACAGTCGGTGGTCGTCCACGATCACGACGCGGGGAATCGCGTCTCCGTCACTGAAGGTCGTGCTCTCTTCTCCCACACCTGGACCTTACCGCGACCGGAACCGCATCAGAGGTCGAGGATGCGGGGCATCCTGAGTTGGACCTCGGTGCCCTCGCCGGGTTCGGTGCGGATGCGGGCCGAACCGCCGTGGCGGTCCATGCGCCCGAGGATGGACCCGCGCACGCCCATACGGTCCTCGGGGATGGCGTCGAGGTCGAAGCCGGCCCCACGGTCGCGGACGAACACGAGGACCTCCTTCTCCTCGACCTCTCCGAAGACGGAGAGGGTGTCGCTTCCCGCGTACTTGGAGGCGTTGACCATGGCCTCGCGCGCGGCGCGCAGCAGGGCGCCGAGCCCGTCGTCCATGGGACAGTCCCCCACGCACACCACCTCGATGGGCACGCCGTGCTCCTCCTCGACCTCGGCGGCCACGCGTTCGAGGGCGGGCGAGACGGTGGTCTCGGCGTCGGCGGGGCGCTGGTAGAGCCAGCTGCGCAGGGCGCGTTCCTGGACGCGGGCCAGGCGTTGGACCTCGCGGGGGTCCTCGGCCCGGCGCTGGATCAGGGTGAGGGTGTGCAGGACGGAGTCGTGGATGTGGGCGGCGAGTTCGGCGCGCTCGGCGTTGCGGATGCGTTCGCGGCGTTCGGCGTCGCGGTCGCGGACCAGCCCGATGATCCAGGGGGCGGCGACCAGGGAGATGCCGGCCAGGAGGGTGAACGCGAAGCTGAGTCCGGCGCGGGCGTCCTGGAGCTGTTGCTGGAACACCATGAAGCCGATGACGCCGGTGACGATGAGCAGGACGCCGGCGCCGGTGCGCATGAGGCCCTTGGGGCCGGCACGGCTGACGGTGCTGGTCATCCACTCGTCGCGTTGGGCGGGGTTGGCCTGTTGCCAGAGGATGGTGGCGCCGAGCGCGCCGAAGACGATGAACCACAGCAGGGGGTCGAAGACGCCGCCGAAGACGAGGAAGAGCGCCGCGAGGGCGGTGGCCAGACCGACGTAGGCGATGATCTGCGAGAGGTCGCGACCCTTGCGTCGGTTCTCGGTGGCCGGGTCCGGGTTCTCCTCGACCTCCTGCACGGGGAGGAGGAAGTAGAGGGCCGCGTAGACGGCCACACCGATGCCTCCGACGCCCAGCGCCATGAAGGCGAGCCGGACCACGACCGGATCGATGCGCAGGTGTTCGGCCACGCCCGCGGCGACCCCGCCCAACAGGCGTCCGTCGACCGCGCGGGTGAGCCGAGGGGTTCCCACGGCCGTCGTTGCCACCGCCCGATCACCGCTTTCGTCCGAAGTCCCGTTACGTGCGGCGCACCCGTGGGCGCGCCCTTCCCCAGGTCTCCAGCATGCCTTGTGCGGGAGGCGCCGACATCGGGGACGCACCCGGGGTCCGCGGGGTGGGGCGGTCAGGGTGGGTTCAGGGTCGTCCCGGATTCCCTCTTGGACGTGCCAGGGGTGACGATGGTTCCATGAGGAAGGTGCGGTGAGCGACGATGACCGACAGTCAGGCCCCTGACACGCCTGCCTCCGCGGAGGTTCCGCCCGAGACCGGGCCGGAACTGCGCCGCGACGACGACCATCGGGTGATCGCCGGTGTGTGCGCCGGGTTGGGCGCGTACACGGGGATCGACCCGGTCCTGTGGCGTACGGGGTTCGTGCTGACGGTGTTCGCCGGGGGTACGGGGTTGTTCCTGTACATCGCGGCGTGGGTCCTGATGCGCGACCCCCAGGGCGGTCCGGCCACGTTCGAGCAGATGCTCGACCGGGCCATCCCGTCCCGGGCGGTGCCGAAGCTGTTGGCCGTGGGGTTGATGGCGGCGACCGCCCTGAGTCTGGTGGGCGGGTTCGGCTGGGGGACGATGATCCTCGCCGTCCCCCTGGTGTTGGGGTTGTTGACCGCCCGGAACCGCGGGGTGGACCTGCGGGCGTCGCTGACGGCGCTCCGCAAGGACCTGGCCGAACGGGAACCACCGCCGACCGGTACGACACCACAGCCCAGCGCCGCCTACTACAACCCGGCGCAGCCGTGGGCCTCGGCCCCGCACGGCCCGGTGGACCTGGCGGTGGTGTCGGAGCGCACCTCGCGCGACGTCGAGGACGACGTGGAGGAGGACTCCGACGACGGGGACGACGACCACGAGGACGGTGGCCGGGACCACCCGGGGACCGGGTGTCAGGACCACAAGGGCACCCGGAACGCACGTGGTGCCCGGTGCGCGCGGTTGACCGTGTTCGCGGCCTGGACCGTGATGGTCATGGCGGTCGGTTGGGTGCTCGTCGCGCCCGGTCTGGGGCCACCGTTCTCCGAGGCGGGGGCGGTGGGTCTGCTGGTCGGACCGCAGCTCGGGGTCTACTTCATGGCCGCGGTGATCGCGGTGGTCGGCCTGTACGCGCTGCTCGGCGCCTGGGTCGGGGACCCTCGTGGGCTCGCCTCCCTGGGGACCCTCGCGGTGCTGGGCGCGCTCACCGTGCACGGCACCGACGTCACGCAGTGGCGGATCGGCGGTGAGGTCTGGCGACCGGGGTCGGTCGCCGAGGCCGAGTCGGAGACCATGCGGGTGACCCTGGGCCAGGGGACCCTGGACCTGACGGACCTCGGCCGCGAACTGGAGCCCGGGCAGAGCGTGGACGTGACGGCCGGCACCGACCTGGGGGTGACGGTCGTGGTGGTGCCCGAGGACGTGCGAGTGGTGCTGGAGGGGTACGTGCTGTTCGGTGCGGTGCACATGCCCGACGAGGGAGAGGACGACCTGCCGGGGTACGACCTCGTCTATGACGCGACGTTCGAGCCGGTCGGTCCGCTGCCCCCACCGGAGTCCGCGGACGGGACCGGCGGGGAGCGGACGCCGGGAAGCGAGGAGGAGTCCGCGACGACGGGCCGCACCGACGTGCCCGTGGTGAACGTGAGCGCCGACACCCGGCTCGGAGTACTGGAGGTGCGCTATGACCAAGCGCGGGATTGACGGTGGCTCGCTGGTCGCCGGTGTGCTGTTCCTCGGCCTGGCGATCGTGTTCGCCGTCCAGGGCAGCGGATCCTGGGGCTTCGACACCGTGTGGCTGGTCCCGGTGTTGATCGCGGGTCTGGGCCTGGCCGGGGTGGCGCGGGCGCTGTTGCGCGCCCGCCCGGACCGCTCGGGCGCGACGCGAGGGCCGCGGGGAGCCGAGGACGCGAGCGCACCGGGCGCTCCGGACACCGCCGGGGGAAAGCCCGGATCGGACCGGTCCGGGCACACCGGCTCCGAGGACTGACGCAGGAGGCCGTCCCCGGTCCGCCCCGAACGACGGAACACCGCCCCGCGCAGGTCGGGGCGGTGTTCTCGTGTGACGAGCGGCGGCTACGCGGGACGGTGTTCGGCGATGGCCGCGAACTCCTCGATGCCGAGGGACTCACCCCGGGCCTTGGGGTTCACGCCGGCCGCGCGCAGGGCGTCCTCCGCGGCGGGGGGCGACCCCGCCCAGCCCGCCAGGGCCGCCCGCAGGGTCTTACGGCGCTGCGCGAAGGCGGCGTCGATCACCCTGAAGACGTCCGCTCGGGGGGCCTTGGTGGTGGGTTGGGGACGGCGCACGAGTTCCACCAGCCCCGAGTCGACGTTGGGCGCGGGCCAGAAGACGTTGCGCCCCACGGCGCCGGCGCGTTTGGCGGTGGCGTACCAGGCCACCTTCGCGGAGGGGACCCCGTAGATCCGCCCACCGGGGGTGGCGGTGATCCGGTCGGCGACCTCGGACTGCACCATGACCAGGACCCGTTCGAGGCTCGGCAGCAGTTCGAGCAGGTGCAGCAGGACGGGCACCGACACGTTGTACGGCAGGTTGGCCACGAGCGCGGTGGGGGCCGGCCCGGGGACCTCGGCGATGCGCATGGCGTCTCCGGGCACGACGGTGAGCCGGTCGACGAGGTCGGGCGCGTGGGCCGCCACGGTGCCGGGCAGCGCCGTGGCCAGCGCCGGGTCGATCTCGATCGCCGTCACCTGCCGCACGTGCGGCAGGAGCGCGAGGGTGAGGGAACCGAGCCCGGGCCCCACCTCGACGACCACGTCGTCGGCGCCCACGCCCGCGACGCGGACGATGCGGCGGACGGTGCCGTGGTCGATGACGAAGTTCTGGCCCAGGGTCTTGGTGGGCCGGATGTCGAACCGTTCGGCGAGCTCACGTACGTCGGCGGGGGTGAGCAGGCGGGAACGGTCGTCGGGGTCGGGTGCGGGTGTCTGTGTCACCCACACATCTTGCCGGCCACGGCCCACCCGCTCGTCCCGCGCGATGGCGCCCGCACCCGCCCGGTCCCGTGCTCACTCGTGGAGGTGCACCCCGCAGTGGGGCCACTGGCTCTGCCAGTTCCCGCCGACGGTGTTGTACAGCTGCTGCGCGCGCTGGGTCTGTTCGCCCGGGCTCGCGTCCGAGGGCAGGCCGCTGCCGCCGACCGACTCCCAGGTGGTGACGCTGAACTGGTAGAGGCCGTAGTAGCCGCCCGCCGAGTTGACCGCCGAGGGGTCGCCGCCCGACTCGCACTGGGCGAGTCCGGCCCAGTTGAGCCCACCGGCCTCGCCACCGCCCTGGGGCGGGGTCGAGGGGTCCTCCTCCACCTTGGTGCCGATCATCACCAGACCCTCCACCGGTTCGGTGACGACCTCCTCGGAGAGTTCGTGCTCGACCTCCTCCCCGTGGCGCAGGACGGTCGCGGTGGTGACCTCCTTGAGGCCGTCCTCGGGTTCGGTGACGACCTCGCGTTCGCCCTCGGGCAGATCGGGGTCGTCCTGCTCGACGGTCTCGGCCTCGATGACGACCTCCTCCGTCTCGGGCGCGTCGAGCACGGGCAGGACCCGCACGACCATGCCCGGTTCGGCGGCCTCGTCCGGTTCCGGGCTGACGATGTCGTGCTCACCGAGGTCGACCCCGGCGGCGTCGAGGACGTCGGCGACGGTACCGCCGGTGGTGCGGGTCTCGGACCGGACCGTGTCGTACATGACGATCATGCGGGGGGCGCGTTCGGCGGTGACGGTGAGGCCGTCGGCCGGGATGGCGGTGGTGTGCGCCTCGGAGAGTTCGACGCCCTCGGGGTCGAGGCCGATCTGGCCGAAGGCCTCATCGAGTGTGGCGGCGTTGACGCGGTGTTCGTGCCGGTGCCCGTCGAGTTCGACGGTGAGCGGTCGCGGAGAGCGGACGATGACGTGGTCGCCGCCGCCGACGGGGGTGTCCGGGGAGGGGGCCACGGCGTCGTGCTCGTCGAGTTCGATGCCGGCGTCCTCCAGGACGTCGGCGACGGTACCGCCGAAGGTGCGGACGGTGGTCTCCTCACCGTCGGCGTCGATGGTGACGCCCTGGTCCATGGCGAGGGCGGTACCACCGCCTGCGAGCGCGAGTGTGATCGCGCCCGTGGCGACGGCGGCCACGACGAGGCGGGACACGGGCGGTGCGGAGCGGACGCGCCGGCGACCCTTGGCACGACGTTCGCCCCGACCCCTGACCCCGGGTTTTTCGGGCATGAGTCGATCACCTTTCTCTTGGTGCGAAAAATGCAGAACCCCTCTGGGTACCCCGGGGGGACTTGAGAGGCTCTGGGAAGATTCCGCCTGTTCTGCGAGGCTCTGAACGGGGGTTTCGGGCCATCGACAGCAGGACAGGGTCACATTAACACCGAGTCGCGTGCGCCTTTTGATATTGACCGAATATAGGCGTCGGCATCGGGAACATAGTCCGCCGATCCCTTTTTGTCGGATTCAGCCCCCGCGTTTCCCCTCGTGTTTCCCCGGCACCCCCGCCCGAGGGTCGGCTTGGCGCCGGACGGGACGGGCCTGCACAATGACCCGAACGTCGTTCTGGTCAGTTCCCCGCGAAAGGCATCCATGGGCCCCCTCAACGGAATCCGCGTCGTCGAGTTCACCGGGATCGGTCCGGCGCCGATGGCGGGCATGCTCCTCGCCGACATGGGAGCCGACGTCATCCGGATCGACCGCCCGGGGGCCGTCGAGGCCGCCCATTCCGGCGCGCCGGGCCCGCACATGACCGAGGGTCGCGCGGTGGTCGGCGCGGACCTCAAGTCCGAGGAGGGACTGGCGCTCGCCCGTGACCTGATCTCCCGCGCGGACGTCCTGCTGGAGGGTTTCCGCCCCGGGGTGCTGGAGCGGCGCGGTCTGGGCCCCGACGACTGCCGCGCGCTCAACCCCCGGCTGGTGTACGCACGCGTCACCGGTTGGGGGCAGGAGGGCCCGTTGGCCCACACGGCCGGGCACGACATGAACTACGTCTCGGTCAACGGCGCCCTGCACTCCATCGGGCGCGCGGGCGGCCCCCCGGTCCCACCGATCAACCTCCTCGGCGACTTCGCCGGCGGCACCATGTTCACCGTCACGGGCATCCTCGCGGCCCTGGTGGAACGGCAGGGCTCCGGGCGCGGCCAGGTGGTCGACGCGGCGATGGTGGACGGCAGCGCCCTGCTCATGTCGATGGTGCACGAGGACCGTGCCCGCGGTGAGTGGCGCGACGAGCGCGGCACCAACTACCTGGACACGGGGGCGCCCTGGTACGACGTCTACGCGTGCGCCGACGACCGTCACGTCTCGGTGGGCTGCATCGAGCCGCAGTTCTACGCGGCGTTCCTGAAGGGGATCGGTCTGGCAGACGAGGAACTGCCGGACCAGTGGGACACCCGGGCGTGGCCCCGGTTGCGCGCCCGGTTCGCCGAGGTCCTGCGCACACGGACCAGGGACGAGTGGGGTGCGGTGTTCGAGGGCACCGACGCCTGCGTGATGCCGATCGTGTCCCTGGAGGAGGCCCCCGACCACCCGCACGTGCGGGCCCGTGGCGCGCTCGTACGGGAGGGCGGTCGGATCGTGTCCGGTCCCGCCCCGCGTTTCGACCGCACACCGGGCGGGGTCACCCGCGCACGACCGCTGCCCGACACCGACGCGGCCCTCGAACGGTGGGGGTTGGGGCACTGAGCGAGGGTCGGAGGGCGCTTCTGCCCGCACGATCGGAACGGCCCCCGAGGCCCGACCGGCCGCTTCACCCGGAATCGCCGTATCGCCGTTTTCCCTCGGTGGGCACGCTCGATCACTAGGGTGAGCCCGACCACCAGGGTGATACGCGCGATCGGGGGGCCGCCATGTCACCGAGTACCGGGCTCGGCACACGTTGGGCGTCGCGTCTGTGCGGGGTCCTGTTGGCGGGCGTGGCCCTGCTGGCCTCCGCACCCGCTTCCGCGTCGGAACCGGCGACCACCCCCGACGCCGACCTCACCCGGACCACTCCGGTCGTCCTCGTGGGGATCCCCGGACTGCTCTGGGAGGACGTCACCCCCGAACACACCCCCACCCTGTGGCGGATGGCCGGGGACGGCGCGATCGGCAACGTGTCGATCCGCACGGCCACCTCCCGCACCTGCCCCACCGACGGCTGGCTGTCGGTCTCGGCAGGGCAGCGTTCCCTGGCCGAGCGGGAACGGTTCACCGTCTGTGAGCCCGCACCCGAACCGATCCCGGACGGCTCGGGCGCGGTGGTGCCCGGCCACGCCGCGCTGGTCGCGCAGAACCGGGCGTCGGCCTTCGACGCGCCCGTGGGCCTGCTCGGCGGGACCGTGCGCGACCACGGCGGTCTGACCCTGGCGGCCGGCCCCGGCGCGGCACTGGGCGCGGCGGACACCTCCGGCCGGGTCGACCACTACCTGGAGTCGGCGCGCGAGGTGACCCCCGAGCGGCTCGACGGGGTGTCCCTGGCCGTGGTGGAACTGCCCGAACTCACCCGCCTGTACCCCGAGCCCGGTGTCGACGGGGAGGAGCCGTCGGAGCCGCTGCCCGAGGACGTGCCGGAGTGGGAGCGCGAGGAGGCGCTGGCGTCCCTGGACGCCCGGTTCGCCGCCGTGACGAGCGCCCTGCCCACCGGCGCCTCACTGATGGTCGCGGGCGTGTCCATGGACAGCGGGCCGTCCCGGCTGACCGTCGCCATGACCGCCGACATGACCGATCACGGTCTGGCCGGACCCGCCTCCTACCTGGCCTCGGAGTCGACGCGCAGGCCCGGCCTGGTGGTCCTCACCGACACCACCGTGACCGTGCTCCACGCCCTGGGCCTCCGTCCGGAGACGCCCACCGGCGGCAGGGTCTGGCAACTGAACGAACGCCCGGCGACGACGGAGGCCGCGGTGGAGCGGCTGGTGGACTTCAACACCGCCGCGGTCGTCGTGGGCGCGTCCATCCCCGGCTTCTTCAGCGGACTGGTCGTCCTCCAACTGTTGATCTACGCGGCGGCCGCCTACGCGCTGCACCGGTACTCCGACCACCAGCGCGGTAAGCGGGCCCTGGTGCTGTCGGTGACCCGGGTGGTGGCGCTGGCCGGCGCGGCCTTCCCGGTCGCCAGCTACCTGGCCAACCTCATCCCGTGGTGGGCGGCGGACACCCCGCCCCTGGCGCTGTTGGCGTCGGTGCTGGCCGTGGACGCGCTGGTGGTGGCGTTGGCCATGGCGGGCCCATGGCGGCGCACCATACTCGGGCCGATGACGGTGGTGGCGGGCGCGACCACCCTGGTGCTGTTCCTGGACCTGTGCTTCGGCGCGCACCTGCAGATGAACTCGCCCACCGGGTACTCCCCGATCGTGGCCGGCCGGTTCTACGGGATCGGCAACATCGCGTTCGCGACCTTCGCCACCGGCATGCTCATGGCGGTCGCCGGGATCGCGCACGTCCTCATCGGTCGGGGGCTGCGACGGACCGCGGTGGTCACCACCCTGGTCATCGGGGTGGCCTCGGTGCTCATCATCGGCTGGCCCGGTCTGGGCACCGACTTCGGCGGGGTGATCGCGCTCATCCCCGGTCTGGCGGTGACCACCATGATGATCGCGGGCGCGCGGATCACCGTGCCACGCCTGACGGTGATCGGGGTCACGGCCGTGACGGTGATCGCACTGCTGTCGTGGATGGATCACCTGCGCCCCGTCGAGGACCGGAGCCACTTCGGCGCGTTCGCCGAGCAGGTGGTGAACGGTGAGGCCGGAACCGTGCTCGTCCGCAAGCTGGAGGCGATGCTGGGCACCCTGGGCAACTGGCATCTCACCCTGCTGTCGGCGGGGGCGCTGGTGTTCCTCTTCGCTGTCCTCAACCGGCCAACGAAATGGCGGATCGGGGCGTTGCAACACGCCTACGAGTACGCTCCGACACTCCGGGCGGGTCTCACCGGTTCCCTCGTGACCGCCCTCGTGGGATTCGCGGCCAACGACTCCGGGGTGGCCATCCCCGCCCTGGCGCTGACGGTGGCGGTGCCGTTGACCCTCTCGGCCTGTGTGTGGGCGATCCAGCGCCAGGATCGGGAGCCGGAACCGGCGTCCGACGGTGAGGAGTCCCTACGCCGGGCGTGACCCCTACACCATCGGTCACAGGGACGGCAAAGCGACCGGGCACGACCTTGCGTCGCTCACGTCACGAATAGGCCACGGCCCTGTGGTAAAGTCCGTGGCTGTAACGACCCCGGTGACACAGATCCCACAGGCCATGAGGCCGCCAGGGAGAGGGGCCGCGCGAGGAACCGGCCCAGCCGTCACCTCCGGCACCGGCCACCGGGGAATGACCGTCGACAGCGATGGGTTCTCACGTGCAGAGGGCCGTGTCACCGTCGGTCCACGGCGAGCCCCACGGAAACCGGGCCCGTCGCGCACCGGGTCTCACCGACCCTCTGTATCCGTCATCACCGATGACCCGCATCGCATCCGGAACTTTCGGCCCGGGCCCAGGCGTTCCATGGATGCCGTGCTTTTACGAGCAAACCAGGCGAGAAAGGCGTTTCCTCCCCCGGCATCCGGTCCGGGGTACCACGCAAGGAACTAGATGAACCATCAGCTTGGCTCACGCGGTAACGCAACCAACGCACCGGTCACCACACGTCCCCGGTGGGACTACGTGTGGTCTGCCTCGCCGACCCATCGGGCAGGGCCCGAGTACGCCGGAGTCGCAATGCCCGAACTGAGCATCGCCTCGACCCTCCACGAGTCCGGACGCGTTCTGGCTCTGGACGGCGAGATCGACATGGCCACCGAAGCCCGCTTCCAGGACGCCGTCACCGAAGCGCTGACCACGCAACCGTTCGGCCGCGTCGTGCTGGACTGCACCGAACTGCGGTTCATCGACTCCAGCGGTCTGCGCGTGCTCATCCGCGCGCACAAGTTCGCCAAGGAGCAGCGTGCGCTGCTGGTGATCGCCTCCGCTCCGCCCCGGGTCCTGCAGACCCTGCGCATCACGTCCCTGGACACCCGCATTCCGGTGTTCGGCTCGGTCGCGCAGGCGCTCGCGGCACCGCAGAACGCCTGACCCGCGCACTCTCCACGACATGAAGAAGGCCCCGCGATCCTCTGCGGGGCTCTTCGACGTGTACGGGGACGGGTGCCGCCTCCTGCCGTGAGGCGGAGGTCCGACGCCGGCTCGCACTAGAACAGCAGCATCCACACGCCCAGGCCGGTGACGGCCGCGTTCACCAGGAGGAACACCCCCACCCACAGGGTGCCGGGAATCCCGGTGAGCCCGGCGAGCTGGTCGGCGTCGGAGTGCGGCGAGGGTTGGCGACTGCGCTGCGCCTGGAGTTCGAGGACCGGTCGCACGCCCGCGAAGAGCAGGAACCAGATGAACAGGTAGGCGAAGGCCGCTTGGACCTCGTGCGGGGTGAACCAGCTGACCCCGAAGACCACGGCCCCGGTGACCACGATGGAGATCACGCCGTACAGGTTGCGGATCATCAGCAGCATGGCGGCGAGCACGAGGATGCTCGTCCACAGGAGCGCGGTGATGCGTCCGGACATGAGCATGAGGATGCCGAGAAGGCCGATGACGGTGGGCGCGACGTAGCCGGCGAACACCGTGAGGATCATGCCGATACCGGTGGGCCTGCCACGGGAGACCGTGACCCCGGAGGTGTCGGAGTGCAGGCGGATACCGGTCAGCTGGCGTCCACTGAGCAGCGCCACCAGGGCGTGCCCGCCCTCGTGCGCGATGGTGACGACGTTGCGCGCCACCCGCCAGGGAGGGCCGAGCAGAACGGCTGCCAGGGCGATCGCGGCCGTCGTGACGATGATCCACTGTTCCGGGTCGGGCTGGACGGACAGCACGTCCTGCCACACGTCACCGAAGCTCGTTGCACCCACTGGTCTCCCGACTTCCCACATCGACCGCCGACGAAGGGGCCGCGCCGCCGACGCCTCGGTGGCCGGGGGCGAGGGGGTCGCGGGCCCTTGCCGAACTTTATGGCATGTCCGGAGGTGCCGTGCCGGCACACCGGAGCAGGGTGGGGGGCGCCGCCACCCGGAGCGACCGTGGCCGGTCACCGGGAAGGCACCGAGGGGCGGCCCGGTCCCGGCACCGGGCCGCGCTCACGACGAAGGTCCGGTGCACACCCACGCCGCCGGCGCGACCTGTCCGCCGCCGAGGATCACGACCGCCGCCGCACGGGCCTTCGGAGGACGCGGCGCGTCGCCCGCACGCCGGAGGCACCGACGACCGGGGAGACCACGGCGAGGCCGGAACGGGAGCCGGGACCACGAGTCCCTCCGCACACGGCCCTCGGGGCCGGCCCGGCCCGGGCGTCGACCGCGCCCGGGGAGGTTCAGTCCTGTTCGGCCACGGCCTTGAGGCGCACCAGGGTCTCCTCGATCCCCCGGGCGTTGCGGGCCGGGGCCCCGGACAGCACGTAGAGGTACGCCTGACCCCACGTGTAGTCGAAGGTCTCCGTGACCCGGGTCCGGCCCGACCCGAGGTCCTCCAACACGTAGCGCCAACGGTGCGAACCGACGTGCTTCCAGGCGATGAGGCGTCCCTCCTCGAACTCCACCACCCTGTTGGTCATGCGGTAGGGCAGCCCCAGCATCCGCATGTCCATGCCGAACTCCGAGCCGAGTTCGAGTCGTTGCGGCCCGAAGACCGACCCGAGCACCGTGCCGGACCCGTCGAGTTCGGAGTGCCGTACCGGGTCGGCGAGCAGGTCGAAGATCCTCTTGACCGGAGCGTCGACCTCGATGCTCCGCGCCACCATGTGTTCAGCCATGCACGCATCATGTCACCGGCGCGGGACCACCCCGACCCGGGAGGTACCCGTCACTCTCGGACGCCGTGACGTTCCACACCGGCCAACTCGCCGTCGGCGGACACGTGCAGCACCCAGAACGAGCCCTTGCGCAGCCCACGTTGTTGGGACAGTGGGGCGCCCAGTCGGGTGAGCGCCTCGGTCATCAGTTCCGGGACCAGTTCACCGTGGGTGCACACCACGGTGGGAAGGCTCTCGTCGAGGAGCCGCGCGAACGCCTCCCTGGCCTCCCCCACCTCGTAGCCCCGACCCTCCCGGCCCACCGTGAAGGCCCGTTCGGTGCGCATCTGCACGTCCTGCTCGACCGTGTACGGCAGCAGGGACTCGGTGCAGCGCGCCGCGGCGGACGTCACCACCCGGGGCCGCCCGTAGGCGCCGAGCACCCGGGGCAGGGCCAGGGCGTCGGCCCGGCCGGTCTCGTCGAGCGGTCGCAGCAGGTCGCTGTCGTTCCAGGAACGCTTCTCCCCCGCGGACAGGTGCCGCAGCAGGACGATCGGGAAGGTCTCGGCGGGACCGGACAGGAAGTTGTCGACCACCTGGACGTCGTGGTCGTAGGTGAGCCGGGCGCGGGCCTCCTCCACGGGGACCCACTCGACCGTCTCGACCTCCTCGTTGGGTTCGTAGTCGATCTCGCCCCCGGGGCGTTCGGGGGTGGCGGCCCACCACTCCACCTGCTTGGGCCAGCCGTCCTTGAGGTAGCGCTGGGGCGGCAACCGACGGCCGAGCACGGGGACCAGCCCGGTCTCCTCCTCGACCTCGCGGACCGCACCGATGATGGGGTGCTCTCCGTTCTTCAACTTGCCCTTGGGCAGGGTCCAGTCGCCGCGGTCGGGGCGACGGATGAGCACGGTCTCCAGGCCCGCGGGGCCCTCGCGCCACAGCACGGCGCCCCCGGCCCGGATGGGTTCCAGATAGCCGCCCACGGCGGTGTCACGTGGCGGGAAGGCACTGGTCACCCGAATGCCGGTCGGCGGGGCCGACGTCCGTTCGTCCTGCTCGCTCACCCGTCCACCACTCTCAGGTGACGGTCGCCGCGCAGGGTGTCCTGGAGATCGATGAGCGGTCTGCCTTCCTCGTCATGGGTCACGCGCTTCCACGCCCCCTCCGGCTGCAGTCTCCAGGAGGAGGTGGTGTCGGCCATCGCCAGGTCCATCAGGCCGACCAGACGTCGGCACTGTTCGGGGTCGGAGATGCGCACCAGCGCCTCCACCCGCCGGTCCAGGTTACGGGGCATGAGGTCGGCGCTGCCGATCCACACCTGTGGACGCCACGCGTTGGCGAAGACGAACACACGGGAGTGTTCGAGGAATCGGCCGAGGATGCTGCGGACGCGGATGTTCTCCGACAGCCCCGGCACGCCGGCGCGCAGCACACAGCTGCCCCGCACCCACAGGTCGACACCGACGCCGGCCTGGGACGCACGGTAGAGGGCGTCGATGATCTCCTCGTCCACCAGGGAGTTGACCTTGATCCGGATGCGCGCGGGCTCGCCCTTGAGCGCGTTGGCGACCTCGGTGTCGATCTGGCGGAGCAACCCCTGGCGCAGCGCGGCGGGCGCCACCATCAGGCGTCGGTAGTGCCTTTTGCGGGAGAACCCGGTGAGGCTGTTGAAGAGGTCGCTGACGTCCTCACCGACCTCCGCCGAGGCGCTGAACAGACCGAGGTCCTCGTAGACGCGTGCGGTGCTCGGGTTGTAGTTGCCGGTGCCGACGTGACAGTAGCGACGCAGGAGACCGTCGTCGTCCTGGCGGATGACCATGGACAACTTGCAGTGGGTCTTGAGGCCGACCACTCCGTAGACCACGTGACAGCCGGCCTCCTCCAGCTGGCGGGCCCACTGGATGTTGTTCTGTTCGTCGAAGCGGGCCTTGATCTCGACCAGGACCACGACCTCCTTGCCCTCGCGGGCCGCCTCGATGAGCGACTCGACGATGGGCGAGTCCCCACTGGTGCGGTACAGGGTCTGCTTGACCGCCACGACCTTGGGGTCGGTGGCGGCCAGGGCGAGGAAACGCTCGGTGGTGGTGGCGAAGGACTCGTAGGGGTGGTGGACCAGGATCTCGCGTTCGCGGATCGAGGCGAAGAGGTCGCCCGAGGTCAGCGCACGCGGTTCGACGGGGACCATCGGCGGGAACCGGAGGTCGGGGCGGTCGGCGTCGGCGATCTGGGCGAGTCCGGCGAGGTTGAGCGGCCCGGGGACCCGGTAGATCTCCTCCTCGTCGGCACCGAGTTCCTCGGTGAGGATGGCCAGCACCTCGTCGCTGATGGTCTGTTCGACCTCCAGCCGGACGAGCGGGCCGAACCGACGGCGCAGGAGTTCGTTCTCCAGTGACTGGACGAGGTCGTCGGTCTCGTCCTCGTCGACCTCCAGGTCGGCGTTGCGGGTGACCCGGAAGGCGTGGTGCTCGACCACGTCCATGCCCTCGAACAGTTGGGGCAGGTGCGCCGCGATGATGTCCTCGACCGGCACGTAGCGGCCGCCGCCGTGCGCGGTGAGTTCGATGAAGCGCGGCAGCGCACTGGGCACCTTGACCCGGGCGAACATACGCCGGTCGTCACCGGGGTCCCGGACGCTGACGGCGAGGTTGAGCGAGCGGCCGGAGATGTAGGGGAAGGGGTGGGCGGAGTCGACGGCGAACGGGGTCACCAGGGGGTAGATGGAGCGGCGGAAGTTCCCGTGGAGGTGTTCGCGCTCGTCGGTGTCCAGGTCCTTCCACCGGACGATGCTGATGCCCTCCCCTGCCAGGGCCGGGGCCACGCTCTCCGCGAAGCAGGCGGTCTGACGCAGGATCAGTCGGTGGGTGAAGAGCGAGATGCGCTCCAGCAGGTCCTTGGGGTGGTGACCGCTGGAGGAGGCCACCGACAGTCCGGTGGCCAGGCGGCGTTTGAGACCGGCGACCCGGACCATGAAGAACTCGTCGAGGTTGCTGGAGAAGATCGCGAGGAACCGCGCCCGTTCCAACAGCGGGATGTTCTCGTCCTCGGCGAGTTCGAGCACGCGTTGGTTGAAACGGAGCCACCCCTCCTCACGGTCCATGAACCTGTCGGGCGGCAGTTCCGCGGTGCCGGGTTCCGCGGGTGTCGGCGCTGATTCCGTGCTCACAGTGGGCAGACTCCCCCTCCTTCATGACCACACGGTGACAACCCCATGAGGGGGAAATGACCGCAACACGACCCCTATGGATCTTCTGTACCCACTCGACCAGGGATCCCGTGGGTCGGCGGGCAAGTTTTGCACCACGAACGGGACAACGCGCCCCGCCGTGGCGGGGCGCGTCGCGAAGGTGGAACGTGGTCGGCCTCAGATGCCGATGTCCAGGTCCGGCGGCAGGATGAGGATGAACATCGCGATGCGCATGAGGACGTTGATCCAGGTGTTGCGGAAGCACGCCCACAGGTAGCCGTAGAGCACGCCCGCGGCGCCGTAGGTCAGCATGGCCATCCCGGTGTCGTGCACCAGGTCCAGCCCGGCGAGCTGGGACACCGCGTCGTAGGGCTGGATGAGCGCGTAGGTGAGCGCGAACAGCACCGAGGTGGTGATGATGCCGCCCCAGCGCCCCAGGAGCATCTCCAGCCGGGTCTGCATCATGCCCCGGAAGAAGATCTCCTCACAGACCGCGATGACGGCGAAGGCGACCAGCATGGCGTACAGCGTCAGGGACGGTCCGGGCAGACCGATGTAGGGCGCCAGCAGATAGCCGAGGATCCCCGAGGCCACGGCGACGGGGACGAGCCCCAGCCAACGCCAGGGTTCGACCACCTTGAGCGCGAGCGTGGGCATGGCGGTGCCCTTGCCGTCCACGGTGATACCGGAGCGGTCCATGATCAGCAGAGGGAGCGCGAAGAGGAACAGCAGGCGCGACACCAGTGAGACCGACACCGCCAGGTCCGTGGTGGTGCCCGTCTCCTCCCCGAAGAAGTCGAGGATGCCGGACAGCACCACCATCGACACCACGAAGCAGACGATGAGCAGCAACAACCAGGCCACTTCGCGGGTGAGGGGGTGCCCGTCCATGGCCGCCCACACCCGACGGTCCAGTGCGTCCCGTCGCCCCAGCCAACGGACCAGACCCCAGGCCACGAGACCGGCCAACAGCATCGGTCCCCAGGAGAGCACGAACAGCATGGCCGACTCGCCGAAGACGTCGTTGCGCAGGACCGGATGGGCGAGAAGTGGCCCGGCGACGAAGACCGCCGCGAAGGCGACGGTCCACGCGAGCCCCCATCTTCGCACTGTGGTCACTTGAGTCCCCCCTGTCTCAGAAAACCCATTCTGCCCCAGGGGAAACTAAAAGCGACTTAATGACTACGGTATGTCGTCACCAGGTGTGACCGGCGAAGACGCACCGGAGGGGCAGAGTCATCGGCGCACGAAAGGGCGCCGCCCCGGCCGTCGACACGACCGGGGACGGCGCTCAGCGACATCCGGGAGCGGTTCTCAGTGGCCGTTCTCCAGGACCGACTTGAGGAACGACTTCGTCCGCTCCTCGCGCGGGTCCCCGAAGATCTGGTCGGGAGGACCCTCCTCCGCGATCCGGCCCTGGTCGAACATGAGGACACGATGGGAGACGTCTCGCGCGAACCCCATCTCGTGTGTCACGCACAGCATCGTGATGTCGGTGGTCTCGGCCACCTCGCGCAGTACGTCGAGCACACCGGCGACCAGCTCCGGGTCCAGAGCCGAGGTGACCTCGTCCAGGAGCAGGATCTCCGGCCGCATGGCCAGCGCGCGGGCGATCGCCACCCGCTGCTGCTGACCGCCGGACAACTGGGTCGGGTGGGCGTCGATCTTGTCGCCCAGACCCACCAGCTCCAAGAGCTCCTCGGCCCGTTGGCTCGCCTCGTCCTTGCCGATCCCCAGGACGTGGACCGGCGCCTCCATGATGTTCTTGCGCACGCTCATGTTCGGGAACAGGTTGAACTGCTGGAACACCATCCCGATGCGCTTGCGCCTGGCCCGCAGGTAGCCCTCGTTCGCGGGGGCCATGCCGTTGCCCCTCGGCATGTGGCTGAAGGGCTCGCCGTCGACCCAGATGCGACCCTCGGTGACCTTCTCCAGCGTCATCAGCAGACGCAGGATGGTGGTCTTGCCCGACCCGCTCGGCCCGATGAGCGTGACGCGCTCACCGGGAGCGACCGAGAAGTCGAGGTGGTCCAGGACCGTGAGGTCACCGAAACGCTTGACCACCTTGTCGAAGACGATCAGCCCGTCCTCGGCGTTCTCGGCGACGACGCCGTCGACACCCGGTGCCGTGGTGTTCTCGGGGGTATCAGACGGCGACATATCGCTTCTCCAGTCGTCGGATCAGAATCGCGGACGGGATGCTCACCACGAGGAAGAGGAACCCGACCATGGTCATGGCCTCCGTCATCCGGAAACTCTCGCTCCCGACCCGTTGGGCCCGGGTCAGCAGCTCCGCCACACCGATGGCGAAGAGCAGCGGGGTGTCCTTGAACATGGCGATCAGGTAGTTGCCCAGTGCCGGGATGACCTTGCGGATGGCCTGGGGCAGCACGACTGCGCCCCAGGTACGGCCGGTCGGCAGGCTCAGTGCACGCGCGGCCTCCCACTGCCCCTGGGCCACTCCCTCGATGCCCGAGCGGTACACCTCGGCCGTGTAGGCCGCGTAGTGGATACCGAGGACCGTCACACCGACGGTGAAGGCCGTGATGGGCACCGGGCCCAGCAACGGTACGTTCAGGCTCGCCGGCAGCAGGAAGAAGACGAAGACCACCTGGATGATCAGCGGGGTGGTCCGGATGAACTCCATCACGAAGTGCACGATGGCCCCGATGACCGGTGCGCGGCGCACGATCGCGATCAGCAGTCCCAGGACCAGGGCGATGGTGTAACCGATCAGCGTGAGCTGCACGGTCACCCACAGCCCGCCCAGCAGACTCGGCATGACGTCGAACGTGAACTCGAAGTCCCAGATCATGGGTGCGGAGTCGTTCATTACTTGGCCACCCCCACCCGGGTACCGACCGACGGCGGTCGGAGCAGACCCATGAGCCCACCGCCGGAGGGCGGGATACGGCCCAGCTTCACGTTGGCTCGACGCTCCAGGAGTCGCATACCGAAGATCAGCACCTGCGCGATCAGGTAGTAGAAGACGAAGGCGATCGCGAACGCGGCGAGCGTCTCACCCGTACCGCTGCGCACCTCACGGGCGACGGCGGTGAGGTCGAGGATGCCGACCAGGTAGACGACGGCGGACGCCTTCATCAGCTCGATGATCAGGTTGCCGAAGGTGGGCAGCATCTGCGCCCACGCCTGCGGTACGACGACCAGTCGCATGCGCTGGAACCACGAGAGGTTCAGCGCGACGGTGGCCTCCACCTGGGCCTTGGGAACCGCGTTGAGCGCGGCCCGCACCACCTCGGCGCCGTAGGCGCCGACGTTCAGGCCGAGCGCGAGGATCGCGGCGAACATCGGATCGAGTTCGTAGCCGGTCATGTCCGGGAGCGCGTAGACGATCCAGAACATCACCACCAGGGCGGCGATGCCGCGGAAGACCTCCACGTAGACCGTGGTGATCGCGCGCAGGATCCAGGGCCGCGTCGAGCCCATGATCCCGAAGACCATGGCTAAGACGAAGGCCAGGACCGCGCCCGCGAAGGTGAGCTGGATCGTGATCCAGGCACCGTCGAGGTAACGCGGTAGCTGTACCTGGAGGAACTCCAGGAACCATTGAAGGAACTCCACGACGGGATCAGCCCTCGCAGAGCTCGGAGGTGCTCGTGCCGTCGGGAAGGTCGGCGTCGGTGAAGCCCCACTCCTCGCCGAGCTCCAGCAGGCGGCCGCTCTCGGTGAACTCGGCGATGACGCGGTTCACCTCGTCGAGCATCTCCTGGTCGCCCGAGCGGAGGCAGAGACCACCCCAGCCCTTCTCCTCCTTGCCGTCCATGACCGGGTAGAAGGGCTCGGTGACGTCGAACTCGCCGCCGCGCTCCATCAGGAGGTACTCGTGGGAGACCTTGAGCATCGAGACGGCGTCCACGCGGCCGTTCTCCAGCATCTCGAACCCGGTGGTCTGGTCCGGGATGAGCTCCATCTGGCCCTCGGGCACGCCGAAGTACTCGGCGTAGGTCTGCTCCACCGAGGCGTTGAGCACGGCGAGCCGGATGTCCGGGTTGGCCGCGATGTCCTCGAAGTGCTGGATCCCCAAGGGGTTGCCCGCCTCGACCATGAAGGCCTCGGGCGCGGTGGCGGTCGGCTCGCTGAACGCCACCTCCTGGCAGCGCTCGGGCGTGATGAACACCCCGGCGGCGAGAATGTCGAACTGATCGTTCTGCAGACCCGGGATCAGACCGTCCCAGCTGGTGGAGGTGGCGACGATCTCGGGAATGCCGAGTTCCTCGAAGACGGCCTGGGCCACGGCCGGAGACTGACCGGCGGCCTCACCCGCAGCGTCGACGAACCCGAAGGGGATCTCGTTGGCGAGCCCCACCCGGACGAAGCCCTGCTCGCGCAGGTCGTCCAGTGACGCGCCCTCGCCGGCGCGCGTGCACGAGGCGAGCGTGGGGGCCAGGGCGACTGCGGCCGCACCGACCCCGGCCAGGCGGAAGGCGTCTCGGCGGCGCCAGGTTCCCCGCCGACGCGCTGTTCCCTGATTCTTCACGACTGCTCCTCGAAAACTCGAGAGCGGGTCTCCGCCGAAGGACAGGCGGAGACACCGCACATTCGGATGGTGGATCGCCTCATGCGGCTCACACCGCGGATCGTGTCCGTGGCTCCGGCCGTCCCCCGGGAACACGGGACGACGGCTCTGGTACGGGGTCTCTCTCCCCGGGCCCGCCGTGCAGTAACTGAAGACGTTTAGTCCGTTATGCACTGGTTATGAGCTGCTCGGCATCGCGCGATCAGGCCGAAAGGCCTCGTCATGCCGATCACCTGTGAGTGGTGACTATGGGTTCTTATGCCCGTTACTCAGGGATGTCTACCCCACGAACAACGGAGGGCGAGGACCGGAACCGGTCCTCGCCCTCCGTCGAGGTCTGAAAGCGCCGTGTATCAGGCGCTCGCCTCCTCCTCCACGACCAACGGGTAGACCCCGTTCTCGTCGTGGACCTCACGCCCGGTGACGGGCGGGTTGAACACGCACAGCACGCGGAAGTCCGTCTTGGGGCGGACCGTGTGCTTCTCGTGGCCGTTGAGCAGGTAGAGGGTGCCCGGCGTGATGATGTGCTTCTCGCCGGTCTCCTCGTTGGTCAGCTCGGCCTCACCCTCGATGCAGTGCACGAGCTCGACGTGGTTGGCGTACCAGAACGTCGACTCGGTGCCCGCGTAGAGCACGGTCTCGTGGAAGGAGAAGCCCACCTTCTCCTTGGCCAGGACGATGCGACGACTGCGCCAGTTCTCGGTCTTGATGTCGGCGTCGGTGTCGCTGATCTCGTCCAGACTGCGAACGATCACTGGGGTCTCCTTAACGTGCTGGTGCGCGCCGAATATGCGCTGGTTACACGGTACGGGGCCGGACGAGGTTCCCGCTGGAGGAACCTCGTCCGGCCCCGAAGTCTCGGGGGGTCGGACTCAGGCGGGCTGGGAGCTCTTGACGGCCGCACGGGCGGCGTCGGCCATGATGTCCAGGCCCGTCGTGAGCTCCTCCTCCGTCGTGGTGAGCGGCGGCAGGAGCTTGGCGACCTCGTCCTCGGGACCGGAGGTCTCAAGGAGCAGACCGCGGTCGAAGCACTCGGCGGCGACCCTCTTGGCGATGCCGCCCTCGGCGTCGAAGGCCAGTCCACGAGCCAGACCGCGACCGCGGATGTGCGCGCCGAAGTCGGCGTGCTCGGCGGCCATCTCGCTCAGCCGCGCCTCGACCTTGGCGCCCTTGGCCAGGGTGGCCTCGGCGAAGGCGTCGTCGCTCCAGTAGCGGCGCAGGGCCTCGGTTCCGGTGACCATGGCCGGGTTGAAGCCGCGGAAGGTGCCGTTGTGCTCACCGGGCTCCCACACGTCCAGCTCGCGCTTGAACAGCGTGAGCGCCATCGGCAGGCCGTAACCGCTGATGGACTTGGACAGGGTGACGATGTCCGGGGTGATGCCGGCCTCTTCGAAGCTGAAGAAGCGGCCGGTACGACCGCAGCCCATCTGGATGTCGTCCAGGATGAGCAGGATCCCGTACTCCTTGCAGAGGTCGGACAGCCCGCGCAGCCACTCCGCGCTGGCCACGTTGATGCCGCCCTCGCCCTGGACGGCCTCCACGATCACGGCCGCCGGGGCGTCCAGGCCACTGCCGCTGTCCTCCAGCAGGCTGCGCAGCCACAGGAAGTCCGGGGTCTGGCCGTCGAGGTAGTTGTCGAACGGCATGGTCGCCACGTGGTCCAGGGGCACGCCGGCGCCGCCGCGCTTCATGGAGTTGCCGGTGACGGCCAAGGCGCCCAGGGTCATGCCGTGGAAGCCGTTGGTGAAGTTGATGATGGTCTGGCGACCGGTGTACTTACGGGCCAGCTTCAGCGCGGCCTCGACCGCGTTGTTACCGGCGGGGCCGGGGAACTGGACCTTGTAGTCCAGTCCTCTCGGTTTGAGGATGATCTCCTCGAACGTTTTCAGGAAGTCGCGTTTGGCCGTGCTGTAGGCATCGAGGCTGTGGACGATGCGGTCGTCCGTCAGGTAGTCGACGAGCGGCTTCTTCAGTTCCGGGTTGTTGTGCCCGTAGTTGAGCGAACCGGCACCGGCGAAGAAGTCGAGGTAGGGCTTGCCGCTCTCGTCGTAGACGTGTGCTCCGACCGCCTTGTCGAAGACGACCGGCCAGTTACGGCAGTATCCGCGGACTTCGGACTCGATGCGCTGGAAGGTCTCCATCGTGATGTTCCTTGGTTCCTTTCCCCAACTTCATGGGCTCATGGCTGAGACGAGGGGCGGGTCAGGATCGCGTTCGATCCGGTGCGGATGGTCAGTCGTCGGAGTCGACGTCCGTCGGCCCGAAGGGGCCGATACGTACGAGGTCCTCGGGCTCGTGTGGCTCGTCGCCGTCGGCCGGGAAGTGCTCCTCGGTGAAGAGCGGGCTCCACAGCGCCTCGGCGTCCCGGTCCCGTGCGAAGGACCCGAAGAGGGCGCGGGAGGCGGTGTTGTCCGGCGTGACGGTCGCTTCGAGGTACCGCACACCCTGATCGGCGAACGTGTCGCCGATGAAGTCGAGCATCCGGCGGGCCAGTCGCTGACCGCGGTACGCGGAGTCGACGGCGACCTGCCAGAGGAAGTAGGTGTCCGGGCTGTCGGGTCGGACGTAACCGGTGACGTAGGCCGCCACTCGTCCGTCGGTGTCCCTGGCCACGACGCTCGTCGCGGCGAAGTCCCGGCACCACAGTGTGTAGGCGTACGGAGAGTTGACGTCCATCCCCGTCTCGCCGGCCAACCGCCACATGTGCGGCCCGTCCTCCGGTGAAGGATGGGTGAGGCGCACGCCCTCGTGGCCCGCGCCCTCGGCGGTCCGGGAGTCCTGGGCCCCGACGTCGTTTCGGTCGCGTGCTGAGAGGTTCGTTCGTAGTTGTGGCACGTCGAACGAACTTAGCGAACGAAGTTCAAAGGCGATTCACGCCGAATCCGCGGACATGTTTGGAAGAAAGAGGGGCGGGTATGGCTCGTCTATTTAGCAGCTGACGACCGCCTTGACCTGCACCTTCGGGTGACGCGCGGTGGTGGCCGAACGGCCTGGTCACGCCCATCTCATCAGGGGGTTCGGCGGTGGCGGAGGGGTCTGCTCGCCCGGGGCGGGCACCCGTCTCCCGATGGACCATCGACAAGCGCCGGGGTCAAACATAGAGCCTCCGGCGGCGATATTAAGCGTGTGTTAAGTCACATCAATTCGGTGGAAAGCTCGCGACATAACACCCCGGAAGGGTCGCATCGCACGTCACACGGTACGCGTTCGTTTCTTGAGAACCAGCCTTACGCAGCAAAAATCGCCACCCCCGCAGGGCGCGCGGACGATCACCAGCCCGCGCCCCGCGCACGCCTCGCACGCGGCGCGACCCGGGCCGGGCGACCCTCGTCCTCGCCGAACGTCCTTGATGATTTGCGGATTTTGGAGCAGACTCTGCGTAGTACGACCTCATGTAGTACTACAATTAGTCGCATCGCGGTGCCGCAGTCACGGAAGGTCCTACCCCCGGCTACGGCCACGCGACCACGAATTTCGCCGTCCCCACCGCGGCAACTCCGGTGGGGGATCATCGACCAGGGATCGGAGGCGCTCGTGAACCGCCTGTATCACGACAGTGAGGACTGGGTCCAGCAGGGGAACTGCCGCTCGTACGACCCTGAGATCTTCTTCCCGGTGAGCAGCACCGGGATCGGTCGCGTCGACACGGAACAAGCCCTCGCCGTCTGCCGCAGCTGTACTGTTCGCCCGGAATGTCTGCGGTGGGCTCTTCGCGCCGGTGAGGCGCACGGAGTCTGGGGTGGGACCACCCCCGAGGAGCGTCGCTACATGCGCCGCGAACTCGTACCGGCCGGCTAGGAAAGCGGGTGGAGCCGCCGGGTGCCCTCGCGCACCCGGCGGCTTCCCTGTGTCCGGCCCCGTTCCCCGTGTCCTCCCGCTCCCCGACGGGTCTTGCGGCCCTCGGGGGCACCGCTTAGGTTCGGTAATCGTGCGACCCGCTCACGGCACCCTGCGACTCACGCGCACGGCACTCCTCGCCGGCGCGTGCTCCGGGCTTGCCTGGGGCGGTCACCACCTGTGGTCCGACACCGCCGCCGGGGTCGGGGGGCTCCTCCTGGCCACGGCGTTCCTGTTCGGTCTGCTGTGGCGCTTCACCAGGATCATGCGGGGCTTCGGCGACATCTTCGCCGTCATGGCCCTCGCACAGGTCGCCCTGCACCTGATCCTCCAGCTGACGGCGGGCCCGGGGCTCCACCCGCCCGGCTCCGACCATGGTGGCCACGGGCTGCTCACCCACACTCTCGGCCTCGCGCCGGGCATGCTGTTCGCACACCTGTGGGCGGCCCTGCTGGCCTCCGCGCTGCTCGCCCACGGCGAGTCCGCGTTGTGGTTCCTGACCACCGCCGTCTCCCGGGCCCTGCCACGGCCCCTGAGTGTTCCCGAGACGCCGATCGGCGCGGCACTCCGGGCACACGTCGCACCCCTGCCCACGGCACCTTCTCCGCCCGCGCCCACCGCGCACGGGCCTCGCGGGCCTCCCGGTTCGTCCGCGCCCCTCCTCCTGCCGTCGTAGTACCCCGGTACACGGCGTCTCGGGGCAGGCCGAAAGAGCCCGGACGCGCACGGACGCCGTGCCGCCCGGGGCACGCACCGCACCCGAACGGCCCGAGAGAGAAGACCCATGAAGAGAACCCACATCGCCGCCCTGATCGCCCCCCTCGCGGCGTCGGCCCTGCTGCTGGCCCCCTCCCCCGCCCTCGCCCACGACGTGCTCATCGCCTCCGACCCGGAGGACGGCGCCACCCTGGAGGCCGTCCCCGAGGAGGTCGTGCTGACCTTCAACAACGCGCCGATGGAGGGGGGCGACGGCAGCGCGATCGTCGTGACCGGCCCCGACGGCGAGACCCAGTACGAGGACGGCGCGCTCACCTTCGACGGCGCCGACGTGTCCGTGGGCCTGTCCACGCTGGACGAGGCCGGCGAGTACAGCATCGGGTACCGCGTCGTCTCCTCCGACGGCCACCCCATCCAGGACACGCTCGCCTTCTCGGTGAGCGAGGAGGCCGTGGCCGCGGCCGCCCCGGAGCAACCGGCCGAGGAGGAGGGCGCCCAGGAAGAGGAGCCCGCCGAGGAGGTCGAGGAGTCCCCGGCCGCCGCCGAGGAGCCCGCGGCCGAGGGAACGTCGTCCACCACCCTGCTGCTGGTCGGTGGCATCGCCGCCCTCGCCGTGATCGGCCTGATCGTGGTCCTCGTGGTGCGCATGCGCAACAGCACGGGTTCTCCGCGGTAGGCGGCGACCTGACACGCGAGAGCGGGCCCGCACGTCACCACGTGCGGGCCCGCTCTCGTGTCGTGTCGTCCTCGTGCGCCGGCGGACCGTGCGTCCCGAAAGCCGCGGAGGGCTCAGGAGGAACGTCCCTCACACCCCGAGCCCGGAGGGTTCCGCCTCGCTACCGGGCACCCGAACACGGGACGAGGCGAAGCGGAGGCCCGTGATCGGACACAGACGCCCCCGCTCAGCGCCGACGGGCCAGCAGGATGCTGATGTTGTCCTTGCCGCCCGCGCCCATGGCGGCCTGCCACAGGGCGTGCACGGCGGCCTCGTCGCTGCCGGCCTCCGCGATGATGCGCTCCATCTCCTCCAGCAGCACCAGGTCGGAGAGACCGTCGCTGCACATGAGCCAGGCGCTGGGGTCGGCGGCCTCGTCCCGGCCCACGTGCGGGACCATCGTGCCGCCGGAGCTGCCGCCCAGCGACTGGGTGATGAAGTTCGTGGTGACGGGACGGCCGTCCTCGGAGGGGGGCAGGGCCGGAGAGTCGTCCTCGGAGAGCTGGCGCAGGCGGCGCCCCTCCAGACGGTAGGTACGCGAGTCACCGACGTTGAACCAGAAGTTGCCGTCGTTGTTGAGCAGGACGCCGGCGACCGTGGTGCCCATCCCGGAGAACTCGGGATGTTGGGAGGCGTGGTCCTTGATCTCCTCGTCGATGTGGGTGAGGAGTTGGGCGACCTCCTCGTTGGTGTTGAGACGCGGACCCATCTCGGCCATGCGGTGCACGGCGTGCTCCGAGGCGATCTCACCGGCGGCCTGACCGCCGATGCCGTCGGCGACCGCGAGGATCACCGGTTCGCTCACCGGCAGCACGCAGCGGACCGGGGAGGTCATGTTCGCACTGGCGACGGTGAGTGCACCCATGACCACGGAGTCCTCATTGGCGGGGCGGATAGCGCCCCGGTGCGTGAGGGCCGTGACAATGACTTCCCCACCAGCGACACCCATACGCCCTTCCTCCCGTTTCGTCGGCCTTGGCCGGCTGTCCGGCACCCGCCGGACCTTGGTCGAGTCCCGTTCAACGTCTGGATTCTGTCACCGTACCGAGGCGGAGTCGGTCAAAATCCGTGTACATCATGGCGGAAAACGCTCGGATGCGCAGTTCCCGACCGCCTTTGTACCGCCAAAAGTGTGGCGATGGGGGGCTGAGGGACCCCCGAGTTCCACCGACCCGGTTCCGGTCCGACACTAGCGGTGCTCGGGGCCTGCCGACAGTGCCACCGAGGAGGTTCGGCGAACCGGCAGTCCAGCGCCCTGTTCACGGGGGTGGAACGGGACCGCGGACCACCCGGGAACCGGGTTTCGGACGGAAGACGGGACCGAGAGCACATTGTCGCTTCGTCCCGGGTCTGGCACAATGGTCCCCGTTGGGTGTCTAAGACGCAGACACACACGACCTCCGCCCCGCGCGCGAGCCTGGTCCACAGGTGCGCCCGGTGGCGTTCAGCCTCTCTCGATGGTCGTTTGGTGTGATCTGTCATGCGTCTCTCCCCTTTCCCTGTTCCTCGTGAACCACGGCACCGTCCGCACCTCGTGCGCGCGGCGCTTCGTGCTGCCCGGCCACCCTCGCCCCGGGGTCGGGGACACGCTCCCCCCTGAGTCCCCCCACGCCCGACCGTGCCCAACGGCGTCCAGTGGTTTTCTCCCCTCGGATGAAAGCACCGGTGGCCGCAGGGCACGGCGGCCCGACCTCGTTCCCCCCGGATGATTCCGATCCCCGCTCCGGAGTCCCCCGGGACCAACCACGACGGACACGACGACGGTGTCCAAGGAGTCCAGCCCAGTGAAGATCGCCATGGTCGCCGAACACGCCAACCCCCTCCCCGCTCACCGGGGCGAGCCGGCCTGCCCCTCCAGCCTGCACGTGTGCGCCGTGTCCCGCCAGCTCGCCAAGCGCGGTCACAAGGTGACCGTCTACGTCCGCCGGAGCGACCCCGAGCAGCCCGAGGGCCGCACGCGGATGTCCCGCGGCGTCTCCGTCGCCTACATCGACGCCGGTCCCGCGCACGTTCTCAAGGAGAGCGACCACGCCGAGCACACCGGAGCCTTCGGCACCGCCCTGGCCTCGGTTCTGGACGAGGACACCCCCGACGTGCTGCACGCCATCGGTTGGACCAGCGGCCTGGCCGCCCTGCACGCCCAGGCGCACAGCGTGAAGGACCAGACCGGGGTCCCCATCGTCCAGACCTTCCACTCCCTCAACGCCAGCGAGCAGCGCTCCGGCCTCGTCCACCGGCCCGACCGTGCCCGCATGGAGTCGATCCTGGCCGCCCGCGCCGACCGTGTCCTGGTCAACTCCACCGACCAGCAGGGCGAGCTGGCCCGTCTGGGCGTGCCCCGGCACCACGTGAGCGTCGTCCCGTTCGGGGTGGACTCCGACCACTTCAGTGTCGAGGGCAGCGCCTCCTCCGAGCCCTGGACCTCCCGCCGCGAGGAGCGGTCCCGCCTGATCTCCGTGACCTCGCTGAACGAGAGCGGCGGCGCCGAGCGTCTGGTCGAGGCGATGACCCGCCTGCCCGAGGCCGAGCTGCTGCTCGTGTCCACGGCCGAGGACCGCACGGTCGCCCTCGACGAGAACGCCCAGCGCATCGAGATCCTGGCCAAGGAGGCCGGGGTGGACGACCGCGTGCACCTGGCCGGCCCGGTGGAGCGCAAGGAACTGCCCCGACTGCTCCGGTCGGCCGACGTGTACGTCTCCGCCGCCTCCTACGACCCCTACGGCGGCGCCGTCCTGGAGGCCATGTCCTGTGGCCTTCCGGTCGTGGCGACCGCCACGGGCGCCGTGCCCGGCGCGGTGCTGCACCGCACCAGTGGTGTCCTCATGCGCTTCGGCCGCCCCGACGAGGTGGTCCGGTCGGTCCGCGCCGTCATCAACACGCCCACCATGAGCACCGCCTACGGCATCGCCGCCGTCGACCGCGCCCGCTCCCGCTTCACCTGGCAGCGCATCGCGGTGGAGACCGAGTTGGCCTACGAGCGCTCCCGGCCCGCGCAGACCGAGCAGGACCGCCCCGACGAGAACGAGGCGGAACTACTGCTGTCCGGCTCCGCCCACTAAACGGTCACCCACCACCGATGACCTTCGAACACCAGGGGCTGCTCTTCCGTCGGAGGAGACGGCTCCACGAGGTGGCACGGGAACGACTCCGCGGCGCCGTGCGCGGGGGCGATCACACCGTGCTCGCCGTGGCCGACCCGGCCGCGCTCCTGGACGGGCTCACGCCCGAGGACCGCGGTCGGGTACTGGTCATGGACCGGGACGCCCTCTACGACGCCCCTGGTCGCGCTCTGGCGACGCTGCACCGCATGACCTCGGTGCACGACTCCGTCACCGTCGTCGCCCAGCCCCCGATGCCCTTCGCGACGGCACTGGAGAGTCGTGAGTGGCACCGGTGGGAGTCGGTGTTGTGCACGGCGCTGGCGCCGACGCGCATGCGTCTGCTGTGCGTCCACGACGAACGAGGGCTGCCTCCGGGAACCCGGTCGACCGTCCTGGCCACCCATCCGGTTCTGGTGGAGGAGTCGGGGGGTCGACCCAACCCCGCCTACCTGGGCGCCACGGTCCTCGGCCGACGGCGCCGGGCCCCCGAACCCCTGCGCCTGCACGGACCGGAGCACCTCCTGGAGATCGGGCAGTCCCTGCCCCGGTTGCGCGCGGACCTCACCGCGCTCGCCCGCGACCTCGATCTCCCGGAGGATCGTGCGGAGGGTCTGGTGGTGGCGGCCAACGAACTCGCCGCCAACGTGCTGGAGCACGGCGCGGGCAAGGGGACCGTGCGGATCCGGCGCGGTCACGACCGGTGGGTGTGCGACGTCTTCGACGAGCGCGGCGGACTCACCGACCCCCTGGCGGGGTACCGCCCCGCCGACGGTCTGCGCACCCGTGGGTACGGGCTGTGGATCACCCGACAGATCTGCGACCACATGGAGATCTGCGCGGACGAGGAGGGGTCCCTGGTCCGGCTCCACTTCGTGGACCGCGCCCCCGACCGGGCGACGGAGGAGGACGGCGAGGGGCGGCGGAGCGCCTCGGTCGGCCCCTGAGGCGGGTCTCCCCCGCGACCGGATCAGGCGCGGAGTTCGGACACCGCGTCGCCGGTGCTGGCGCCGATCGGGATGACCTGGTCGATCCCCGCGATCACGAACAACCGATTGACCTGTTGCTGGGGCTCGGTCACCGTGAACCGGATACCGCGGTCGCGGGCCTGGCGGAACGCCGCGACCAGGACCCCGATGCACCGCGAGTCACAGAACTCGACCTTCGCCAGGTCCACGACCACGCCCGTGAACTCCTGCGAGAGGACCCGTTCCAGCGTCATGGCCAGGGCCGGGGACGTGACCGCGTCCATGTCGCCGACGGGTGTCACGACGGCGACGCCATCCTCGCGGCGGATCGAGATGTCTGACGTCACGGTCGATCTCCTTTTCGTTCACACGCGCACAGAGCGGGTGGCGGCCCACCGCGAGGCGGGCCACCGACCGTCGTCGCGCGCCACGACGGTCTCGGACCCTCATCATGACGCTTCACGGTCACGCTCCGGACTCACCGCGGTGTTGTTGCCAGGTCGTTCACCGGCCGGACCACCGCGCTCACCGCCCGTCCGCGCCGTTGCGCCGCATCCGCGCCTGCGGTCCGGTGTTCTGCGAGACCAGGTCCCGGGCCACGTCGACCACACGCTTGCGATTGCGCTGGGCGACCTCGCGCAGGGCCGTGAACGCGGCGTCGGCGTCACAGCCCCGGGCGTGCATGATGATCCCCTTGGCCTGGTCGATCACCGTACGCGCCGACATCGCCCGACGCATGTGCGCGGACTCCCGGGCCGCGTCGGTCCGACGGACGGCCGTGTGCAGGGCCATCGCCGCGTGTTCGGCGAGCAGTGCCGTGAGCTGGGGAACCACGCCCTGGTCGAAGGCGTCGGCGCGCCCGGAGTGCACGCCGAAGGTGAGCACCCGGTCCTCGTCTCCCTCGTCGGGGAGTGCACTGGGCTGGGTGATGGAGGAGCGGTCCCCGCACTGGACCGCCATGGCCGTGTAGCGGGGCCACCGCTGTTCGCGCAGGACGTCGGAGACCCGGACCCGGCGCATCTCGCGGACGGCCTCGACCGTGGGCCCCTGGTCGGTCGTGTACTGGTGCTCGAGCGCCTGGGACAGGTCGGAGTGCGAGGCGCCGTAGTCGGTGACCACGTGGCGGCGGGAGCCGTCCGGTCCGACCACCTCACGCCACAGCACCACCAGCGCCGCGGAACAGCCCGGCACGCTCAACGCCGCGGCCCGACTCATCTGGTCCAGGGCGCGATCCGGGCCGGCGTTCTCCTCCTGGCCCAGCGCACCGATGTCACGGGCGAGGTGTTCGATCCACACCGCACCAACCTCCTCCGTTCGTTCCCCTCTCCCGCACCAAAGGTAACCTTCGGAAAAGCCTCGACCGGACACCGGAGCGTTCCGGAGTCACCGCCCACCCTTGACGACGACCGGGAGACCGTGAGCGTGTCGGACAACCTCGCCGATCTGCAACGGGAGATCAGCGCACTGAGTGAACGGGTCGCCGCGCTGCGCAACACCCATGCCACCTATCCGGGCGACGCCGGCGGCACGGCCGAGGCCGCCCTGGCCGAGCTGGAGTACGCCGAGCGGCTGCTCGGCGACGCCGGCGGGGAGTTGGCACGGTCCCTCAGCGGGCCCGCCGAGCCCCGTCGCACGGGTGAGGAGGGCGACCGCGGCCTGTTGCGCGCGGTGTTCAACCAGCTCAGCGTCCCGGTGGTGCTGCTGGACCACGACGGCTACATCCGCCGGATCAACACCGCCGGCGCCGATCAGTTGGGCGGTGCCCCCGGCTATCTCACCGGGAAGCCCTTCGCTCATTTCGTGGACCTGCGCAAACGCGCCGCCATGCAGTCGTGGTTGGCGTCCGTGCTGCGCGGTGACGGGTCCGCGTCCCTGGAGTCGCGGCTGGCGCAGCGCGGGTGGGCCGAGGACGTGCACGTGACCCTGACCCGCCTGGAGCTGCCCTCCGAGGCCCAGCCCCTGGTGCTGCTGGCGATGTCGCCGCCCATGCGCGGCGCGGAGGAGGAGGGGCCCTCCCCGTTGGAGCCGGAGGTGGAGGACCAGGTGGTGGTCCTGGCCGCCCGCCGTCTGGACGTGCTCACCCGGATGACCCGGCTGCTGCTGCGCGGCACCACCCCCACGCAGGGCCTGGCGCTCACCGACGCCGCCGACCTGCTCGCCGACTCCTACGCGGACTGGGTGATCATCGACGTCTGCGACCTTCCCGAGCATCCCCTGGCGGCACGTCGCGCGGCGGTGGTCGGTCCCGCGGACGCGCCGCAGGGCCAACGGGACGAGGTGGCCGCTCTGCCCCCGGGCGACTCCGACATCCCCGGAGAGGTGCTGGGCCGAGGTCAGTCGCTGTTGTTCCCGCTGATCGAGGACGCGTCGGTGCTCGGCCGCATGGGATCGGGCGCCCCGGTCCTGGCGGGTCTGGGCGCGGGTTCGCTGCTGTCGGTGCCGCTGCGCGGCAGCCGGGGTGTGCGGGGCGCGCTCACCCTCATCAGACGCAGTAACCGCGGCAGCTTCCGCCTGGCCGACCTGGGCCTGATCGAGGAGATCGGCGAGCACATCGGGCTCGCCCTGCCACCGCGCGCCTACTGACCTCCACCGGCCTGCCGAGCCCTCGCCCCGCGGGTCACTCCGCCCAGGGCACCGAGGGGCGCGCGCGGCGGACCCGCGGGCCCCGACACCCTCGCCACCGGACCCACCGGACCCACCGGACCCACCGGCCGGCACGGTCCACGCACACGGCCGCGCGCGCCGGGGCGACGCGGCCGGGGGCGGACTCAGTCGTCGGGGCCGTGCAGGGTGTCGACCAGCGTGGACAGCCGTGAGGCCGAACGGTCCACCCGGCGGACGGCGTCCACCAGGGGCTGATCGATCTCCTGGTACTTGCCGACGATGTGCTCGCGCAGGTCGGACAAGTCCGACTGGACCTGACGGGAACGCTGGGAGAGCTGCTCGGCGAGCACCTTCCCGGGTTCGCCGGTCTCCTGGTTGAGGACCCGCTGCAACGAGCGCGCCTGCTCGCGCATCTGCGCCTTGAGCTGGTGCAGCTCGACGAACACCTCGACCTTGGAGCGCAGCACCCACGGGTCGAACGGCTTGATGAGGAAGTCCACCGCGCGCGACGAGTAGCCGCGGAACACCTGGTGCCGGTCGACCTCCTGCGCGGTGAGGAAGATGATCGGCACGTCCTTGGTCTTCTCGCGCTGCTTGATGTGCGCGGCGGTCTCGTAGCCGTCCATGCCCGGCATGATCACGTCGAGCAGGATGACCGCGAAGTCCGTCCCCAGAAGGTGCTTCAGCGCCTCCTCACCGGAGTTGGCCCGCACCAGGTTCTGGTCCAGGGAGGTGAGGGCCGCCTCCAGTGCGATGAGGTTCTCGTCGCGGTCGTCGACGAGAAGGATGTTGGCCTTCTGAGTCACTGCTGCTTACTCCGAGTCGTGGGGCGGGGTGATGCCACGGGTGCCGGTCCTCCCGGTCGATCCGTGGACGTCCCCGGCGTCGTCGCGGATGTCCGTGTCGCCATTGTGCCCGTCCCGGGGACCGTTCGCGTCACCGGGACGGTCGTCCGCGGCGGCACCGGCCCTGGTCTCCTCCGGTCCGGCGGTGAGCCAACGGCGCATCACGTCCAACAGGTGGTCGAGATCGACCGGTTTGGTCACGTAGTCGGTGGCGCCGGCCGCCAGGCTGCGCTCCCGGTCACCCTGCATGGCCTTGGCGGTCAACGAGATGATCGGCAGGTCGGCGAACTGCGGCATCTCCCGGATCCGCTGCGTGGTCTGGTTACCGTCCAACTCGGGCATCATCACGTCCATCAGGACCAGGGAGATGTCCTCGTTGGCCTCCAACCGCTCGATCCCGGAATGCCCGTTGTCGGCGTACAGGACCTCCAGGCCCTGCGCTTCGAGGGCACTGGTCAGCGCGAACACGTTGCGCACGTCGTCGTCGACGATGAGCACGCGTTGTCCGGCCAGGATCGCGCGGCGTTCGGGGTCGGGCCGCGCCTCGACGTGTTCCTCGGTCCCCGACTCCTCGGGTTCGACCCCCTTGAGGACCTGGACCATGGGCAGCGGCTCCTCGACCTCACCGGAGTCGGTCAGCGCCGCCACCACGGCGTCGAAGTCCTCGTCGGGCAGGTCGAGTTCGGCGTCGGTCAGGCTGTCGTGCGCGCCCGAACCCTGCTCCAGCGCCGGCAGCCCCATCGTGGCCGGGACCCCCAGGGCGGGGGTCTCGTCCATGTTCTCCCCGGCGTCGTCGGGCAGGCGCACCGGCAACAGCAGGGTGAAGGTGGAGCCCTGTCCCGCCACGCTCTGGACCCGGATCTCGCCGCCGAGCAGGCGGGCGAAGTTACGGCTGATGGACAGGCCCAGGCCGGTGCCGCCGAACCGTCGTGAGGTTCCGCCGTCGCCCTGGTGGAAGGCCTCGAAGATCACCTGGAGCTTGTCCTCGGCGATCCCGATGCCGGTGTCGGCGACGGTGAAGGCGATGACCTCCTCGTTCTCGACGAACATGTCGAGGTCGGTGTCCTCCAGCGCCCACGCGGGTTCGATGAGCAGCCGGACCTCGCCCTGCGGGGTGAACTTGACGGCGTTGGAGAGCAAGTTCCGCAGGATCTGCTGGAGCCGCTGTTCGTCGGTCCACAGTGTCTCGGGGATGTCCGGGGAGACGTCCACGGCGAACGCCAGCCCCTGTTCGCCGGTGACCGGGCGGAACGTGGCCTCCACGTAGTCGACGAGCTGGGCGATGTAGACCTCGCTGGGCTGCACCTCGGCGCGGCCCGCCTCCACCTTGGACAGGTCGAGGATCTCGTCGATGAGCAGGAGCAGGTCGCTCCCGGCCTTGTGGATGGTCTGGGCGAACTCGACCTGCTTGGGCGTGAGGTTCTGTTCGGCGTTGTCGGCGAGCAACCGCGCCAGGATGAGCAGGCTGTTCAGCGGCGTACGCAGCTCGTGCGACATGTTCGCCAGGAACTCGGACTTGTACTTGGAGGAGACCTGGAGCTGGTGGGCGCGCTCCTCCAGGGCGTTGCGGGAGCGCTGGATCTGCTGGTTCTGGAGCTCGATCGCCCGGTTCTGGTTGGCCAGCTGGGTGGCCTTCTGGCGCAGCTCCGCGTTCATGCCGCGCAGCTCCTCCTGCTGGCGCTGCAGTTCGTTGGAGCGTTCGCGCAGCTGGCTGGTGAGCTGCTGGGACTGTTCGAGCAGCAGCTCGGTGCGGTTGTTGGCCAGGATGGTGTTGATGGTCGTCCCGAGCAGGGAGACCAGCTGGCGGAGGAAGTTCTTGTGGATCTCGCGGAACTCCTCGAAGGAGGCGAACTCCACGACGCCCAGGGAACGGCCCTCGGTGACGATCGGGACGATGTACAGGTTGGTGGGGTGGGCGCCCCCGAGCCCCGATTCGATGTTGACGTAGCCCGGCGGGATGTTGCCGACCTGCTGTTCGACCTGCTGGGCGATGGCCTCACCGGCCAGTCCCTGACCCTTGACGATGCGCCGCCGCTTCTCGGTGGGCTGGAAGCCGAAGCCCGCGTACAGCCGGAAGACGTCTTCGTGGTCCTGGTCCTCGGGCAGGTAGCAGGCGCCGTGCTGCGCCCCGATGAGCGGCGTGACCTCGTTCATGATGAGGCGCGCCAGCTCGTCGAGGTCACGGTGCCCCTGGATGTGACCGGAGATGCGCGCGAGGTTGGACTTGAGCCAGTCGGCGTCGCGCTGGTCGGCCGTGGTCTCGCGGAGGTTGGACACCATCAGGTTGATGTTGGCCTTGAGCTCCTCCATCTCACCGCGGGTGTCGACCTGGATGTTGCGGGTCAGGTCGCCCTTGGCCACGGCGTTGGCGACCTCGGCGATGGCGCGCACCTGGGTGGTGAGGTTGCCGGCCAGTTCGTTGACGCTGTCGGTGAGCTGCTTCCACGTCCCGGTGACGCCCTCGACCTTGGCCTGACCGCCCAGCTGTCCGAGGCTGCCCACTTCGTGGGCCACGCGCGTGACCTCGGTGGCGAAGGCCGACAGCTGGTCGACCATGGTGTTCACCGTGGTCTTCACTTCGAGGATCTCGCCCTGGGCGTTGACGTCGATCTTCTTGGTGAGGTCACCGGCGGCGACCGCGGTGGTGACCTCGGAGATGTTGCGCACCTGGGTGGTGAGGTTGTGCGACATCGAGTTGACGTTCTCGGTGAGGTCGTTCCAGATACCCGAGACGCCCTTGACGCTGGCGCGACCGCCGAGCTTGCCCTCGGTGCCCACCTCGCGGGCCACACGGGTGACCTCGTCGGCGAAGGCGGAGAGCTGGTCGACCATCACGTTGATGGTCTCCTTGAGCTCCAGCATCTCGCCCTTGGCGTTCACCGTGACCTTCTTGGTGAGGTCGCCGGCGGCCACCGCCCGCGTCACCATGGAGATCTGCCGCACCTGGTAGGTCAGGTTGTTGGCCATGGAGTTGACGTTGTCGGTCAGGTCCTTCCAGACCCCGGAGACGTCGCGTACGTGGGCCTGCCCGGCCAGTTTGCCCTCGGTGCCCACCTCGCGGGCCACACGGGTGACCTCGTCGGCGAACGTGGACAGCTGGTCCACCATCGTGTTGATGGTGTCCTTCATCTCGAGCATCTCGCCCTGGGCGTCGACCGTGATCTTCTTGCCCAGGTCACCGCGGGCGACGGCGGTCGTGACCTGGGAGATGTTGCGGACCTGGTAGGTGAGGCTGTTGGCCATCGAGTTGACGTTGTCGGTCAGGTCCTTCCAGATGCCCGACACGCCCTTGACGCTGGCACGGCCGCCCAGCTTGCCCTCGGTACCCACCTCACGGGCGACCCTCGTCACCTCGTCGGCCAGGGAGTCGAGCTGGTCGACCATGGTGTTCACGGTGTTCTTCAGGGAGAGCATCTCGCCCTGGACGTCCACCTCGACCTTGCGGGTGAGGTCGCCGCGGGCGACCGCCGTGGTGACCTTGGAGATGTCGCGGACCTGGTTGGTGAGGTTGTCCGCCATGGAGTTGACGTTGTCGGTGAGGGCCTTCCAGGTGCCCTGGACACCGCGCACGTTGGCGCGACCGCCGAGCTTGCCCTCGGTGCCCACCTCGCGGGCCACACGGGTGACCTCGTCGGCGAACGTGGACAGCTGGTCCACCATCGTGTTGATGGTGTCCTTCAGCTCCAGCATCTCGCCCTGGACGTCGATGGTGATCTTCTTGGTGAGATCACCCCGGGCGACCGCGGTCGTGACGGTGGAGATGTCACGGACCTGGAGGGTGAGGCGGGAGGCCATCTGGTTCACCGACTCGGTGACCTCGCGCCAGGCGCCGGAGACCCCCTCGACCCGGGCGCTACCGCCGAGCTTGCCCTCGGTGCCCACCTCGCGGGCCACACGGGTGACCTCCTCGGTGAACCCGCTCATCTGGTCGGCCATCCGGTTGACCGTGGTGGCCAGGCGCAGCAGGTCGCCCTTGAGCTCGCCGCTGCGGCCCTCGGTGGAGGCGCGACGGTTCAGCTCGCCCTCGGCGACGGAGTCCAGGACCAGGGCCACGTCGGTGACGGGTTCGGCGACCTCGTCCAGCAACATGTTGAGCGCCCGGGCGCTGTTGCCCCAGGCGCCCCGTGCCGGGTGGACGCTGACCCGCTCGTTGAGACGGCCCTCCTCGCGGACCACGTCGCCGACGCGCTGCAGCTCCGAGCTGAGCTGTTCGCTGTGGTCGACGACCTCGTTGAAGACGGAGGCGATCTCCCGCAGCTTCCCGCTACCGCGGGCGCGGAGCCGGACGCTGAAGTCACCGTCGCGCATCCGGTACAGAGCGTTCAGAATCTCGTCGAGCTGGTCGTCGGCCAGTTCCGTGACCGCCTCGGGCATGAACCCCTCCTCAATCCCGCACACCACCCTGGTCTTCGATCACCGCGCGCCGGGCCGGTCCGACCCGGCCCACCGCCCGGTGGGCCGCCCCCGTGCCGGGTCGCGAGCACGGGACACGGGGGCGCGCGAGTGGTGGCGCGCCCCTGGTGACACCCCGTCACGCTATCGTCGCGAAGTACCACCCGAAAGAAGCGGATGTGTCGTCTTACACTAACCGCCAGAGCAATCGCGCACAGGTGTGTCGACGATCTCCCCCGCGGTCGCCCCCGGTGAACGGGGTCCGGGCATCGACGAACGGATCCCGCGTATCGTTGCAGTGGCCATCACCAGCATTCGCGCCCAGTGACGAAGGACACCGACGGCTTGGCAGCACACGACGCGTTGAAGGTCGCTCGACGGGAGTTCCCCCCAGCTCCCGAGACCGCGGCGGCCGCCCGAGAATTCGTGCACGACACCCTGCTCGGTTGGGGCGTGCCCGACCCGTTCGACGACATCATCCTGCTCGTCAGTGAACTGGTCACCAACGCCGTCATCCACGCGGACTCCTCCCTGGAGGTCACCGTCCGGCGTTCGGAGGGGTCGACGGAGGTCATGGTGACCGACTCCGCCCCCGAACGCGCGGTCCCCCAGGCGGGTCCGTTGGCGGTGGACACCACACCCTCGACCGACAACGAGCGCAGTGGTGGTCTGGGGTTGGCGCTGGCCTCGGCCATCGCCTCCAGTTGGGGCGTGAGCTACGGGCGCAACGACAAGGCCGTCTGGTTCCGCATCGAGGACAAGGGCGCCGACCACACGTCCCTGGAGTCCCCTCAGGTGCGCAGGGGCGGTGGTCCCGTCCGTCCCATGCGTCCGCCGGCGTGGTCGGCGCTGGACGCGGCGCTCGGCTCCCGACTGAGCCTGCCCCAACTGCTGGAACGCACGGTGGAGTACGCCACCTCGAACCTGGGCGGTGACGCCGCCTACGTCGCTCTGGCGACCTCCGACGAGACCATGTGGGAGGTGCGCGCGGCGATGGGGTTGACCGGGGGCGCGCCCTGGCGCCCGCTGCGGGTGCGCACCGAGGAGATCTTCCCGTCCGCGGCGCCCGAGCCCGGACCGGTGATCAACGACGACCTCATGATCGCCCGCGCCAGCCGCGGGGCGCTGTCCCGGGCGGGGATGCGCTCGTTGGTGACCGCTCCGCTCATCGTCGACGGACGCGTGACCGGCCTGTTGGCGGTGGCCTCCACCCGGGCCCGCCACTTCGGCTCCGCGGCCGCCAAACGGCTCCAGGAGGGCGCCGACCTCATCGCGCTGCCCGTGGAGCGGGCCCGACTGGCCGAGGTGGAGCTGAGCCGCCGCGCCTCCCTGAGCTTCCTCGCCGAGGCCAGCGACCTGCTCGCCGGCACACTCGACGAGCGGATGACCGGTGCCCTGGCGGCACAGCTCATCACCTCCCGGCTGGGCCGGTGGTGCGCCATCCACACCACCGACGAGCTGGGGATCTCCAAGCTCACCCACGTCGTGCACAGCGACGAGAACCTCAACGACGTCCTGCGCTCGCTGCTCACCGCGCTGCCCCCGCAGGAACAGCGTGAACCGCAACCGTTGTGGTCGCCGCAGGAACTGGCCGACGAGGGACTGGCCACCGAGGGGCTGGACGAACACCTCACCGGCCTGTTGGCGCGCGGTCCCGCGATCAGCATCCCCCTGGTGGCGCACGGTCGCGCGCTGGGGCGGATGACCATCGGCAAGAACGAGACCGACGACTTCACGCGTGAGGAGGCGGACGTCGCCGACGACCTGAGCCGTCGGGTCGCCTCGGCGATGGAGAACGCCCGCCTGCACGAGCGGCACACCGCGATGAGCACCGCGCTCCAGCGCAGCCTGTTGCCGCCCAAGGACAAGGAACCCGTGATCCCGGGCGTCGACCACGCGGTGTACTACCGACCCTCGGACGAACGCAGCGAGGTCGGCGGCGACTTCTACGACGTGTTCTCCGCCAACGGTCGGTGGTGTTTCGCCATCGGCGACGTGTGCGGCACCGGCCCCGAAGCGGCGGCCGTCACGGGTCTGGCACGGCACACGCTGCGCGCACTGGCCCGGGAGGGCTTCACCCCCGCGCACATCATGCAGCGGCTGAACATGGCCATCCTCGACGAGAACACCTCGACGCGGTTCCTCACCATGCTCTACGGCGAGATGACCCCGGCCACCGACGGCGCGGGCGGCATGCGCGTGCGCATGGTCTCCGCGGGCCACCCGCTGCCGATGCGGGTGAACCAGAAGGGCGAGGTCGAGACCTTCGGCAACTCCCAGCCGCTCCTCGGCGCGTTCGAGGACGTCGGGTTCGCCACCGAGAGCGTGGACATCCATCCGGGCGAGGTGGTGCTGGCGGTCACCGACGGCGTCACCGAACGGCGCAGCGGCAGCGACATGCTCGGCGACGAGGGGTTGGCGGAGATCTTCTCCCACGCCGCGGGGCTGACCGCCCAGGCGGTGATCAGCCGGATCGAGCGCGAGTTGGAGGAGTACGCGCCGGGCGGCAACGCGGACGACACGGCGATGCTGGTCCTGCGCTTCCTCTGAACCCGGGGGTCAGAGCCAGCCCATGTCCTGCGCGGTGCGGATCGCGGCCATGCGGTTCTCCGCGCCGGTCTTGCCGATGGCGTTCGACAGGTAGTTGCGCACCGTGCCCTCGGTGAGGTGCAGGGTCCGGGCGATGGCGGCGACGGTGGCGCCGTCGGCGGCGGCGCGCAACACCTCGCTCTCCCGGTCGGTGAGCGGGCTCTCGCCGCCGACCATGGCCGCGGCGGCCAGGTCGGTGTCGATGTAGCGTCCGCCCTCGTGGACCTTGCGGATGGCGCCCGCCAGCAGTTCGACCGGCGCGTCCTTGGCCAGGAACCCCCGCGCGCCCGCGGACAGGGCCCGGCGCAGGTAGCCGGGGCGTCCGAAGCTGGTGAGGATGACGACCCCGCAGCCGGGCGCGCGCTTCTTGAGCTCGGCGGCGGCCTCCAGCCCCGTGGCCCCGGGCATCTCGATGTCCAGGACGGCGACGGCGGCGTCGTGCGCGAGGACCCGGTCCACCACCTGGTCGCCCCGACCGACCTCGGCGACGACCTCGATGTCGTCCTCCAGGCCGAGCAGCGCGGCGATGGCACCGCGCACCAGGTGTTCGTCGTCGGCGAGAACAAGCTTGATCACGGGGAGGCCTTCCCTCTCACCTGCGCCGTCGGAGAGCGCGAGCACGGTATCGTTCCGGACATTGTGGGGCATGAGGCACAGTACGGGCTCGCGGGGAGGGGCGCCCCGCACCGCACGGGAACTCGAAACCGCGCTGTAGCGGGCTCTCACCCTTTTCTAACCCACACACCACAAGATGAAGCAAGTCAGTACATCGTCCCATCAGCCGGAGGATGAGTTGCAGCCGAACGAACCGAACGACGGCCGGGAGACCGGTGCGGGTGCGGAGCACGCCGCCGGCCCCGAGGACCGACCCGTCCAGGACTCCCTCGCCTCCGACGACCGGGAGCAGGGCACTCCCTCGGACGACGCCACCGGGGTGGACGAGACCGGCGCGCAGGCCCCCGAGGTCGAGCGTTCGGGTCCCCCTCGTTTCTCCCCGCCCGAAGGGTCGGCCCCCAGTTGGGCGACCGGCCCCCACGACACCGACCAGGGGACCTACGTCTTCCACGGCCAAGGCCCGCACACCGGTCCCCGACCGGCCGGGCCGCAGCAGCCCGGACCGGGCCCCCAGCAGCCGAGCCCGTACGCCACGGGACCGGGGCACCACGGCCCGCAGCACCACACCGGTGCCTTCGCGGCCGGCGGTCACCCCGGGGGACAGCCGGGCGGCGCGCCCGGCCCCCACCCCGGTGGGCATCCCGGCGGCGGGCCCGGTCCCCACCCCGGAGGTCCTCACTACCCGGGGCCGATCGGGCATCCGGCCTTCGGCGCCTCACCCGCGCCCGGTCCCAAGAAGCGCGGCACCGGCAGGATCATCGGGATCGCCGCCGCGACCGCGCTGGTCACCAGCCTGATCGTCGGTCCGGCGGCGGCACTGGGCACCGCCTATCTGATGCCCGGCGCCGCACCGAGCAACGCGCTCACCGGTGAGCAGGGCACCACCGCCACGGAGGGGGCCGTCGGCGAGGTCGCCGAGCAGGTCCTGCCGAGCGTGGTCTCCATCCAGACCGGATCCGGCGGCGGCAGCGGCGTGGTCCTGTCGTCGGACGGACAGATCCTCACGAACGCGCACGTGGTGGCCGAGGGCGGCCCCCTCCAGGTGCGGTTCAACGACGGGACCGCCGCGGAGGCGGAGGTCCTCGGCTCGGACCCGGTGTCCGACATCGCGGTGATCCAGGCCGAGGGCCGCGACGACCTCACCCCGGCCACGCTGGGCGACTCCGACCAGGTCGGCGTCGGGGGCGACGTGATCGCGATCGGTTCACCACTGGGCCTGTCCGGCACGGTGACGACCGGTGTGGTCAGTGCTCTCGACCGGCCCGTGAACACGGGCGCCACCGAGAGCGGCGGTGGGCAGACGTCCACCGTGATCAACGCGATCCAGACGGACGCGGCGATCAACCCCGGCAACTCGGGTGGACCGTTGGTGAACTCGGCCGGCGAGGTCGTGGGCATCAACACGGCCATCGCCGGACTCTCGCAGGAGAGCGGTTCCGTGGGTCTGGGCTTCGCCATCCCGATCAACCAGGTCCGCCCGATCGCCGAGCAGCTGGTGGAGCAGGGGAGCGCGAGCTACCCGGCCATCCAGGCGACCATCGCCCCGAGCCGGAGCGGTGGCGCGGAGATCATGGAGGTGACCGGCGGTGGCGCCGCCGACGAGGCGGGCCTGTCCGCGGGCGACGTCGTGGTCTCGTTGGACGGAGAGTCGGTGGACTCCCCCGACCAGCTCATCGCGCAGATCCGGGCCCGTCAGCCCGGGGACGAGGTGACGCTGGGCGTGCAGTCCGGCGGCAACGGCTCCACGGAGGAAGTGAAGGTCACGCTGGGCGAGCAGAGCGCCGCGGCCGCCACCGAGGAGGTCGAGGCGGAGGAGGACTAGGGATGCGCCCCCGGGGGCTCGGCCGGGTTTCGGCCCGTGGCGGGACACCCCGAGGCGAGGCGAAGGCCCTCGGCGCGTCCAGAGCCCTACCGGTGCCCGAGCGGACACCACTCGTGGTCCGGCGCACGGGGTCCGGGCGGTGTCCGCGCGGGCCCGGCCCGTGGTCGGCGCCGGCGGAGCCGGGGCACCGACCGCCCGGCGCACAGATCACCCGGCGCGGTCCCGCAGGAGGTCGACGGGGGCGTCCCTCCGGCGGGACCGCGTTCGGGTTCACTCTCGTCGATCAGCGGGGGGATCCCCGGCGACGCACAGTGGGTGCACATGAGGAACACGAGACGAGGGGCGGCCCGGCACGAGCGCCGGGCCGCTTCTTCGTGTCACGGACTTCCGGGCCGTCTCGGTTCCGGTCGGAATGGGCCGTCGGTCGACCCTGACCGGAACACACGAGACCGTCTTGAGGGACAGGAGTGAATACGGAGAGTATTGTTCTCTGCGCCGTCTGCGACCACTGCGATCGTCGCTCCGTTCACCGCACGGTCGACGACGGTCCATGCGGGTGGCTCACACTCAGGATGACCACGGCAGGCCGCGCGACACTGCAGGAGAACCGGTATGTCCACGTCCTTCGCACTGCACCAGCCCACCGTCCCGCGGCCGGCCCATCCCGGCGTCGGTCACCGCCGCACGCGAGTCCTCATCGGCACCGACACCTACCCGCCGGACGTCAACGGCGCGGCCTACTTCACCGCGCGCCTGGCCCAAGGCCTGGTCGAACGCGACGTCGAGGTGCACCTGGTCTGCCCCTCCCCCACCGGGCGACCGCACGTGGTGGAGCGGGACGGGGTCGTGGAGCACCGGTTGCGGTCCATGCCCTCCCTGGCGCACGAGAGTGTCCGCCTGGCCCTGCCACCGGGGGTGCGCGGCCACCTGAACCGGCTCCTGGACCGCCTGAGCCCGGACGCCGTGCACATCCAGAACCACTTCCTCATCGGCCGGATGCTGGCCCGGGCCGCCCGCGGGCAGGGTGTGCCGGTGATCGCCACCAACCACTTCATGCCCGAGAACCTCTTCGACCACCTGCGCTTGCCGTGGTCGCTGCGACCGTACGCGGCCCGCCTGGCCTGGTGGGACCTGAACCGGGTGCTGAGCCGGGTGGCGCACGTGACCACCCCGACCCCGACCGCCGCCGGACTGCTCCGCGTACAGGGGTTCGCCCATCCCGTGGAAGCGGTGTCCTGCGGGATCGACCTGGCCCGCTTCCGCCCGGCGCCGGAGGGGTCCACCCCCGCCGACCGGCGGCGCCTGCGCGCCCGGTTCGGGCTCCGGGACCGCACGACGATGCTCTTCGTGGGCCGTCTGGACGAGGAGAAGCGCGTCGACGAACTGGTGCGCGCCGTCGCCCTCATCCCCGACGTCCAGTTGGTGCTGGTGGGTCAGGGAGCGCACCGGGGCAGGCTGGAGGAGCTCGCCGCGGCCGAGGGTGTGGCCGACCGGGTCGTGTTCCTCGGTTTCGTGGCGCACGAGGACCTGCCGGACGCCTACCGCTGCGCGGACGTGTTCACCATCGCGGGCATCGCCGAACTCCAGAGCATCGCCACCCTGGAGGCCATGGCGAGCGGGTTGCCCGTGGTCGCCGCCGACGCCATGGCGCTGCCGCACCTGGTGGAGGAGGGGCGCAACGGGTACCTGTACGAGCCGGGCGACCCGGATCGACTCGCCGACCGGGTGAGGGCGGTGGTGGCCTCGGAGAAGACCCGGTCGCGCATGGGCGCGCACAGTCGGGCCATGGCCTCCCGTCACCGGATGGAGGACTCCCTGGAGCGGTTCGAGCGCATCTACGAGGACGTGTCGGTCGGCGCGCTCGCCTCGTCCTCCGGGGGCCGGTAGGTCGGCAGCGCGAACCCGATCACGGTGCCGCCGCCCTCGCGGTTGCGGGCGAAGACCCGGCCTCCGTGGTCGTGGGCGATCTCGCGGACCATGGCCAGTCCCAGCCCGGAGCCGGGCAGACCGCGGGCGACGGTCGCCCGGTAGAAGCGTTCGAAGAGGTGCGCGATCTCGTCGGGATCCACACCAGGGCCCCGGTCCAGAACCTCGACGACGCCCGCGCGGACACGGATCTCGATCGGGGCGGTGCCGTCGGGGTCGAACTTGGCGGAGTTCTCCACCGGGTTGGCCAGCGCCCGTTCGAGGGCGCCCGGACGGCCCCACACGAGGCTGTCGTCGGCGTCGACGAGGATCAGACGGCCGGTCCGGCGACGGGTGCGGGCCGCGACGCGCTCGGCGACCTCGGTGAGCGCGACCGCGCTGCGAGCCTCGTCCTCGTGCTCTCCGGTGGCCAGCCCGACCAGTTCGTTGACCAGGTCGGTGAGTTCGCGGGTCTCGCCCTGGAGATCGTCGATGAGCCGCTGTCGGGCGTCCGGGCTGAGCCGGTCCACCCGGCCCATGACCTGCACGTTGGTGCGCAGGCTGGTGAGCGGGGTGCGCAGCTCGTGCGCGGCGTCCTGCACCAGACGGCGCTGTTCGTCTTTGGAGCGGGCGAGCCGGGCGAGCATGGCGTTGAAGGCGCTGGTGAGTCGACCGACCTCGTCGTGGCCGGGTTCCTCGGGGTCGCCGCCCTCACCGTGACCGCCGGCGGCGGTCGCCCGATCGCCGTCGCCCCCGTGCCGGCCACGCGCGGTGGTGACCGGATCGAGGCGTCCGGTGGAGCTCACGTACTCGGCGGCCTCGGTCAGACGGACCAGCCGGCCGGTGATGCGGTGGCCCACCAGCCACCCGACCGCGGCGGCGCACAGTGCGGCGAACAGGCCCACCCACAGGATCTGGGTCGCCAGTCGACCCACCATCTGTTCGATCGGCGACAGGCGTTGGAGCAGCTGGATGGCGCCACGCCCCTCCCCCAGCGAGACGGTGCCCACCCGGTACATCTGCTCGTCGACCTTCAGGTCCCGCTTGCTCACCACACCGGCGTCGTCGGCCCGGGCCACCTCCAGGTCCTCGGCGGTGGGGTGGAAGGAGGGCGGCTCCTTTTGGTTGGACTGCAGACGCGCCCACCCCCCGTCGGGCGCCAGGACCTGCGCGTCCAGGCTGCCCGGGGCCAAGAACGAGTAGCGGTTCTCCTGCACGTCCTGGCTGGCCTCGGCGGAGACGACCAGCTGACGGGAGAGGTTCTGCACCGCGGTGTCGAACTCGTTCTCGGCGTCGGCCCGGATGAGCGAGGCGGCGGTGCCGTAGGCGAGCGTGCCGATCAGGGCGATGGTGACCGCGGCGACCATCGCGAACAGGACGGCGAAGCGGGTACCGAGCCGCCAGTCACCCGGATTGAGCAGGACACTGTGCCGCGCCGCCTCCTGGACACCCGATTCGGGAACGGACACCGTCGACTCACCCCTGGCGCAACGTGTAGCCGACACCCCGGACCGTCTGGATCAGCGGTGGTCCGCCGTCCTCCAGCTTGCGACGCAGATAGCTGATGTAGACCGCCAGGTTCTTCGACTCCGGGCCGAAGTCGTAGCCCCAGATGCGGTCGTAGATGGTGGCGTGGTCCAGGACGATCCCGGCGTTGCGCATGAGCAGTTCGAGCAGGTCGAACTCGGTCTTGGACAGCTCCACCTCGCGTTCGCCGCGCCAGACGCGACGGGCGCGCGCGTCCAGACGCAGCGCGCCCACCCGCAGGGGCGCCTCGTCGCCGGCGTCCTCCGTCACGGGGGCGGCCCGACGCAGCAGGGCGCGCAACCGGGCGAGGAGTTCGTCCAGTTCGAAGGGTTTGGCGAGGTAGTCGTCGGCGCCGGCGTCGAGCCCGGCCACCCGATCGGGCGTCTCCACCCTGGCGGTGAGCATGAGGATGGGGGTGCGGTCGTGCTCCGCCCGCAGGACCCGCGCCACCCCGAGGCCGTCGACCCCGGGCATCATGACGTCCAGGACCAGCAGATCGGCGGGCTCGGCGTGGACGGCGGCCAGGGCCTGGACGCCGTCCGCGACCGTGCGCACCGTGTACCCCTCCAGTTGGAGGGCGCGTTCCAGGGACTCCCTGATGGCCCGGTCGTCGTCGGCGACCAGGACGGTGGCGGTGCTTTCCATGCGCCCATGCTCCCCCAAGCGGGTGAGAGAGCGGTAAGAACCCGCCAGGAAAGCGGCGAGATCCTGTCACGGAACCGGCACCGGACCACGCCCCGGCCCCGCCGGGGCCCCGCCGGGGCCCGGTTCAGGCCTCGGGGTCGAAGGCGCGGGTGCGCCGCAGGCCGGCCGCGCGGCCCTTGCCCGCCACCACCAAGGCCATCTTCCGAGACGCCTCGTCGAGCATCTCCGCGCCCAGCATCACGGCGCCGCGTCGGTCGACGGTCGTGGCGTGCTCGTAGGCGTCGAGGATGAGCTCGGCGTGGTCGTAGTCGTCCTGGGAGGGGGCGAACACCTCGTTGGCCGCCTCCACCTGGAGGGGGTGCAGCACCCACTTGCCGTCGAAGCCGAGGGCGGCGGTGCGTCCAGCGGCGCGGCGGAACGCGTCCACGTCCCGGATCTGCAGGTAGGGGCCGTCGATGGCCTGGAGTCCGTGCGCGCGTGCGGCCACGAGGATGCGCATGAGGACGTGGTGGTAGGCGTCGCCGTGGTCGTAGCCGGGCGGTTGCTCGCCGACCACGAGGCTCTTCATGTTGAGCGAGGCCATGAAGTCGGCCGGCCCGTAGACCAGGGTCTCCAGACGCGGTGAGGCGGCGGCGATCGCGTCCACGTTCACCAGGCCCCGGGCGTCCTCGATCTGGGCCTCGATGCCGATCCGGCCGACGGGCAGGCCCACGGCGCGTTCGATCTGGGTGAGGAGCGTGTCGAGCCAGTGCACGTCGCGGGCGTCGGTCACCTTCGGCAGGACCAGGGCGTCCAGATGGGCGCCCGCGTTCTCGACCACGGTGATGACGTCGCGGTAGGCCCACTCGGTGGAGACGTCGTTGACCCGCACGGTCCGGATCCGTCCGTCCCACCCGCCGTCGGTGAGCGCCCGGACGACGGTGGTGCGCGCGGACTCCTTCTCCAGCGGCGCGACCGCGTCCTCCAGATCGAGGAAGAACGCGTCCACGTCCAGCCCCCGGGCCTTCTCCACGAACCGGGCGTTGGACCCCGGCACCGCGAGCACCGACCGTCGCGACCTCGGCTCTGTCATGGCGTGATCTCCCCGCTCGTGCGCTCGGGTTCCTGTGCGGACACGGACCCCGCTCGGGGCCGCGCGCCTCATCATCGCACCGTGCGGTGCATAGAGTGTGCTCCGGGGCCGGGCGACGAGACGGCCCGGGGGATCAGGGAGTGCGCATGTCCGTGACGCTGCGGCCGACCAGTGCCCACTGGGGCAGCTACCAGGTGGAGGTCCGGGGGGACCGGGTGGTCGGGGTGCGTCCCGACCCGCGGGATCCGGCGCCCTCCCCGGTGATGGAGAACACCCCGGAGGCCCAGCACCATCGCACCCGGGTGGCCCGGCCCGCGGTGCGACGCCGTTGGCTGGAGCACGGCCCCGGCCCGGATCCGCGCCGGGGCGATCCGGACGACGCGTACGTCGAGGTGGACTGGTCCACCGTGCTGGACCTGCTGGCCTCCGAACTCGACCGGGTGCGCAAGACGTACGGCAACACCGCGATCTACGGCGGCTCCTACGGCTGGGGCAGCGCGGGCCGGATCCACCACGCGCAGAGCCAGCTGCACCGGTTCCTCAACACCATCGGCGGGTACACGCGTTCGCGCACCACCTACAGCCACGGGGCCGTGGAGGTCCTGTTCCCGCGGATCATCGGCATCCCGGCCGCCAACCGTCTGTTGCACCGCGCCCCGTCCTGGGAGCGGATCCGCGAGCACACCGAACTGCTGGTGAGCTTCGGCGGACTGCGCCTGTCCAACACGTGGAACTCCTCGGGTGGACGCGCCGCGCAGACCGCCGGACCGTCGATGACCGCGGCCTCGGACGCGGGCGTGGAGTTCGTGTCGGTGTCCCCCCTGGCCGACGACGTCCCCGACGGCCTCAAGTGCACCCGGGTGTCCCTGGAACCGGGCACCGACACCGCCGTGTTGTTGGCGCTCATGCACGTGTTGTTCGACGAGGGGCTGGCCGACACCGCGTTCCTGGACCGGTACACGGTCGGCGCCGACCGGCTCCGCGCCTATGTGATGGGCGGTCGGGACGAGCACGGGGAACCCGGCGGGGTGGAGCGGTCACCAGAGTGGGCGGAGCGGGTGAGCGGGGTTCCCGCCGCCGACATCCGCGCCCTGGCCCACCGGATGGCGGAGCGCCGCACCCTCGTCAACGTGGGTTGGTCGGTGCAGCGCGCCCGGTACGGCGAGCAGCCGCTGTGGGCCGGGCTGGCTCTGGCGTGCTGCCTGGGGCAGGTGGGTCTGCCGGGCGGCGGCTTCGCGTCGGGCTACGGCTCCATGGGCAACTACGGCGGCGGTGCCACCCCCGTGGGGCTGCCGCGCATGCCACAGGGGTCCAACGCGGTGGACTCGTTCATCCCGGTGGCCAAGGTCGCCGACATGCTGCTGTACCCCGGTCTGCCCTACGACTTCGACGGAGAGCGTCGCCACTACCCCGACATCCGACTGGTGTACTGGGCGGGCGGCAACCCCTTCCACCACCACCAGGACCTCGACCGGTTGACCCGGGCCTTCGGGCGTCCCGAGACGGTGGTGGTGCACGAGACGCACTGGACGGCCACGGCCCGGCACGCGGACATCGTCATCCCGGCGACCACCACGCTGGAGCGCGAGGACATGGCGGCCAGCCAGGGCGACCTGGCGCTGCGGGCGATGCCGAGGGCGGTGTCCCCCCACGGGCGGGCACGCGACGAGTACGACACCTACGCCGACCTGGCCGAACGGCTCGGGGTACGGGAGGAGTTCACCGAGGGGCGCACCGCCCGCGCGTGGATGCGCGTGGCCTACGAACGGTGGCGTTCCCTGCTGGCCCGCCGTGACCTGGAGGTCCCGGACTTCGCGACGTTCTGGGAGCGGGGCCGGGTGGAGATCCCGGGCCGGGTCGAGGACGAGACCCTGATGGGCGACTTCCGCGAGGACCCCGAGGGGCGTCCGCTGCGGACCCCGAGCGGGCGGATCGAGCTGTACTCGGAGACCATCGCCTCGTTCGGGTACGAGGACTGCCCCGGACACCCGGTGTGGCTGCCCGGTCCGGCCGTGGCGGCCCGGCCGGGACGACACCGGGACCAGCGGCCCCTGGTGCTGGTGGCCAACCAGCCCTCCGGCCGGTTGCACAGTCAGCAGGACATGGGCCGGCACAGCACCTCGCAGAAGGTGCGGGGACGGGCCCCGCTGCGGATGCACCCGGACGACGCCGGGTCCGCGGGGGTGTCCGACGGCGACGTGGTGCGGGTGACCGGTCCCAGCGGCACCTGCCTGGCCGGTGCGGTGCTCGACGACGGTCTGCGCCCCGGAGTGGTGCAGCTGTCCACGGGCGCCTGGTACGACCCGTCCGGACCCGACGTGACCTGCGCGCACGGCAACCCGAACGCGCTCACCCGGGACGAGGGCACGTCCTCCCTGAGCCAGGGCTGCACCGGCCAGTTGGTCCGGGTCCGGGTGGAGCCCTACACGGGCGCTCCGCCGGCCCTGCGGGCCTTCGAGCCGCCCCTCGGTGTGGAGCGGTCGACGGACTGAGGCCCGACCGGTGGAGCACCGGGACGCCGGCGTCGGTCAGCGCGTGTCGACGTCGGCGGCCCGCGCGGTGAGCCCGGACATCGTGTGCTCCGCGGCCTCGGAGATGTGGGCGTGCATGTGCGCGGCCGCCCGGTCGCCGTCCCGGGCCCGGAGGGCGTCCATGATCGCGTGGTGCTGGTCCGAGGACGCCTCGGCCCGACCCACGAGGCTGATCGCCTGGTAGGGCACGCCGTCCCAGAGGCGGTCGATGAAGTCCATGAGGTAGTGGGAGCGGGCGGCGCTGTAGACGGCGCGGTGGAAGTCGGCGTTGAGCGCGGTGATGTCCTGGCTGCGCCCCTCCGCGACGGCGCGGTCGAGGACCCGCAGCGCCCCCTCCATGATCTCCAGTTGCGCGTCCGTGGCCTGCTCGGCGGCCAGTCGGGCCGCCATGGGCTCCAGGACGAGGCGGAGCCGGTAGACGTCCTCGGCCCGCTCGGGGGTGCACTGGGCGACGACGGCTCCGAGGTTGGCCCGCTGTTCGATGAGGCCGTGGGCCGCGAGCATCCGCAGGGCGTCCCGCACCGGGGTGAGGCTCATGCCGAGCCTGCGCGCGAGGTCCTGGAGCCGCAGCCGTTCCCCCGGGGGGAGCTCTCCGGAGCGGATGGCGTCACGCAGTGCGCGGTAGGCCACCTCGGCCTTGGTCGGGGCTTCCGCGCGCTCGATCGACATGGGGTTCAGACTAGCGCACCTTGGCATTTTGTCATTTATAAATTATTCTCCCACCACGCGTCGTGTCCCCCGTCACGGACATCGGTGACGCAGGACGCGCCGGTCCCGACGGAGCCTCCCCGCGAGGGGGGGCGTGGAAGGAGCTCGCCCATGCCGGCACTCGACGGCATCACCGTGGTCTCACTCGAACAGGCCGTCGCGGCCCCCTTCGCGACCCGCCAACTCGCCGACCTCGGGGCACGGGTGATCAAGGTCGAGCGCCCCGGCTCGGGTGACTTCGCGCGCGGCTACGACACCACCGTCCAGGGGATGTCCAGTCACTTCGTCTGGATCAACCGGGGAAAGGAGAGCCTCACCCTGGACATCAAGGACCCCGACGACGCGGAACTGCTCGGGCGCCTCCTCGACCGCGCCGACGTGTTCGTGCAGAACCTGGCGCCGGGAGCGGCCGAGCGCGCCGGTCTCGACGCCGACACGCTCCGGGCGCGCAACCCCCGGCTCATCACGTGTGGGATCTCCGGGTACGGCGCCGAGGGACCCTACCGCGACAAGAAGGCCTACGACCTCCTCATCCAGTGCGAGGCCGGGCTGCTGTCGATCACTGGTTCGGAGGAGGAGCCCGCCAAGGCCGGGGTGTCGATCGCCGACATCTCCGCGGGCATGTACGCCTACTCCGGCATCCTGGCGGCACTGTACGAACGGGAGACGACCGGGGTCGGCACCCACGTGGACGTCGCCATGCTGGACGCCCTCGGCGAGTGGATGGGCTACCCGTACTACTACGCGAACTACGGCGGGTCCGCCCCACGGCGCACCGGGGCCCGACACGCCTCCATCGCCCCCTACGGACCCTTCCGCGCCGGCGACGGCGCCGAGGTGTTCCTCGCGGTGCAGAACGACCGCGAGTGGCGTGCGCTGTGCACGGTGGCGCTCGGGCGGCCCGAACTGGCCGACGACCCGGCGCTGGCGACCAACAGCGACCGTGTGCGCCACCGCGAGCGGGTCACCGAGGCGGTGGAGGCGTCGTTCGCCGAGCTGACCGCCGACGGGGCGATCGCCCGACTGGACGCCGCGGGCATCGCCAACGCCCGTCTGCGGACGCTCCGGGAGTTCGCCGACCACCCCCAGCTCGCCGCGCGCGACCGGTGGCGCGAGGTCGACACCCCGGCGGGTCCCGTGCGCGCCCTGCTCCCACCGGTGACCCCGGGGGGCGTCGAACCCGTGATGGGGCCGGTCCCGGCCTTGGGCGAACACACCGAGGCGATCCGCGCCGAGCTCGCCCTCACAGCGGGCGCGCCCACGCACGGTGCTCCCACCACGGACGGGAAGACGACGTCATGACCGACGTCCCGTACACCGAACCGCTGCCCCTGGGTCCGGACACCACCGAGTACCGTCTCGTCACCTCCGAGGGCGTCGCGCTCCGCTCCGTCGACGGGCACGAGGTCCTGGAGGTGGCGCCCGAGGTGCTGCGCACCCTGACCCGGACCGCGATGGAGGACATGGCCCACCTGTTGCGCCCCTCCCACCTGGCGCAGCTGCGCACGATCGTCGACGACCCCGAGGCGAGCGGGAACGACCGTTTCGTCGCCTCGGACCTGCTGCGCAACGCGGCGGTCGCGGCCGGGGGCGTCCTGCCGATGTGCCAGGACACGGGGACCGCCGTGGTCATCGGGCAGCGGAGCAACGCCGTGCGCACCGACGGGGACGACCACCGCCAGGTCGCGGCCGGGGTGCGGGACGCCTACGCCCGCCTCAACCTGCGCTACTCCCAGATGGCGCCGCTCACCATGTGGGAGGAGGTCAACACCGGCACCAACCTGCCCGCGCAGATCGACATCAAGCTCAAGGCGGGCAACGAACCCCGGTACGAACTGCTGTTCATGGCCAAGGGCGGCGGCAGCGCGAACAAGACCTTCCTGTACCAGGAGAGCAAGGCGATCCTCTCGGAGGAGCGCATGCTGGCGTTCCTGGAGGACCGGCTCCGCTCGCTGGGCACGGCGGCCTGTCCCCCGTACCACCTCGCGATCGTCGTGGGCGGATCGAGCGCCGACCAGGCGCTCACGACCGCCAAGCTGGCCTCCACCCGCCAACTCGACGCGCTGCCCGACCAGGGGTCGCCGACCGGACACGGGTTCCGGGACCGCGACTTCGAACAGCGTGTGCACGAGCTGACCCGGAGGATCGGCTACGGCGCGCAGTTCGGCGGCAAGTACTTCTGTCACGACGTCCGCGTCGTACGGCTGCCCCGCCACGGCGGTTCCCTCCCGATCGCGTTGGCGGTCTCGTGCTCGGCCGACCGTCAGGCCAAGGCCGTGATCACACCGGAGGGCGCCTACCTGGAGCGGTTGGAGACCGACCCGGCCCGCTTCCAGCCGCCGGTCGCGGACGCGCACCTGTCCTCGGACGCGGTGAGCGTCGACCTCGACCGGCCGATGGACGAGATCCGCGCGCGGCTCTCCACGCTGCCCGTCGGCACCCGGCTGAGCCTGAACGGCACCATCGTCGTGGCCCGGGACATCGCGCACGCCCGCATCCGCGCGGCCCTGGAACGCGGCGAGCCGATGCCCGCCTACCTGCGGGACCACCCGGTGTACTACGCGGGCCCGGCCAAGACCCCGCAGGGCCGCCCGTCCGGTTCCTTCGGACCGACCACCGCCGGACGCATGGACGGCTACGTCGAGGAGTTCCAACGCGCCGGCGGCTCCCTCGTCATGCTGGCGAAGGGGAACCGGTCCCGCGGGGTCGTCGAGGCGTGCCGCGCGCACGGCGGGTTCTATCTGGGCTCGGTCGGTGGTCCGGCCGCCCGGCTCGCGCAGGAGTGCATCCGCGAGGTGGAGGTCCTGGACCACTCCGACCTGGGCATGGAAGCGGTGTGGCGGATCCGGGTCGAGGACTTCCCCGCGTTCATGGTCATCGACGACAAGGGAGGGGACTTCTTCGCGCCCATCGCCTCCCCCACCCTGACCATCACCCCTCGCCCCGGCACCTGAGCACCGTGGGCCGAGGATCACCCCGGCGCCCGGGTGCGACGGCGCGGGCGTCTTCGGGGCCGTCGGATGCGTCGCCATGGCTCGGAGCCCTCGGTACGGAGCCCACACCGACCGCGCCCCGGCCGATCATCGCCCGGGCCGCACCACCCGCACATGAACGACCACCAAGGAGCAACCCCGATGTCCGACCTGAACGAGGTCCTCGAAGGCTGGTCCCCCGAGCCCGTGAGCGTCACCGGGACCATCGACCCCTGGCCCGGCGAGGCCTTCGCCGGGGCGCTCGACCGGCCACTGCGCCTGGCGCACGGGGACGCGCTGCCCCCGATGTGGCACTGGTTCCACCTGCTCGACCACCCCGACCGGTCGGCCCTGGGCGACGACGGGCACCCCGCCGACGGCGCCTTCCTCCCGCCCGTCCCGGACCGACGGCGCATGTTCGCCGGAGCACGCGTGCGCATGCACCGCCCGCTCCGGATCGGGGACGAGGTCACCCGCCGTTCCTCCCTGGAACACGTGGCGGTCAAGCGGGGGCGCAGCGGCGAGATGGCCTTCGTGACGGTGCGGTCGGAGTTCCTGCGCGGTGACGAACTCCTCCTGGTCGAGGACCAGGACATCGTCTACCGCTCCCAGCCGCCGGGTCGACCGAACGCGTCGGTGGCCCCGGACCGGGTCGCGGCGGCACCGGGAGGGACCGGCGGCACGCCCACGGAGCCGTCGGCGGACGGGTCCCGCGTCACGCTGGACACCGACGCTCCCCTGCTGTTCCGGGTCAGCGCGCTCACCTACAACACGCACCGCATCCACTACGACCTCCCCTACTGCACCGACGTCGAGGGATACCCCGGTCTGGTCGTGCACGGGCCGCTCCTGGCCCTGCTGCTGTTAGAGGTCCCGCGCCGGACCCACCCCGACCGGTGGGTGGAGTCGTTCTCGTTCCGCCTGCACAACCCGGTGTTCTCCGGTGCGCGGGTGATCGCCGACGGACACGTCGGGGAGGACGGCGCGCTGGCCCTGTCCGCGTCGGCCGAGGGCGGGCCGGTCGCCGTCAGCGGCTCCGCCGTTCTCGGCGCCGCTCCGGAGGCGCGGCCCTGATGCCCGGCAACGCTCCCCCGCTCCTCGGGGTCGGCCCCGCGCTCCTGTTCTGTCCCGCCGACCGGCCCGACCGGATCCGCAAGGCCGCCGGCGTCGCCGACGCGGTGATCGTCGACCTGGAGGACGCGGTCGCCCCGGCGGGCAAGGAGGCCGCGCGGGCCCACGTCGTCGACGCCCTCCGCGACCTCGGCACGAACCGGATCGTGGTGCGGGTCAACGCCGTGTCCACCCCGTGGCACGAGGACGACCTGCGGTCCCTCGCCGACCGACCCGACACCGTCGTCATGCTCCCCATGGCCGCCTCCCCGGAGGAGGTGGAGGCGCTGGCGCCCCATCCGGTGATCGCCCTGTGCGAGACGGCGGCGGGTGTCCTGGCGGCCCCCGCCATCGCGGGCGCGGACAACTGTGTCGGCCTGATGTGGGGCGGAGAGGACCTGGCGGCGGACCTCGGCTCCCGCCGGCGGCCCGGACGCGGTCCGGGGCGCGCCCCCGTGGCCGACCACGCCCGTTGGACCGTCCTGCTGGCCGCCCGCGCCCGGGGCCGGCGGGCGATCGACACCGTGTACACCGACCTCGCCGACGTCGAGGGCCTGGAGCACGATGCGGCGGAGGCGGCGGAGTCCGGGTTCGACGCCAAGGCGTGCGTGCATCCACGCCAGGTGCCCGCGGTGCGCGCGGCGTTCCTCGCGACTCCGGACGAGGTGGCCTGGGCACGCCGGGTCCTCACCGCCGCCGAGGCGGAGGGCGGCGCGTTCGGTTTCGAGGGCGCCATGGTCGACGCCCCCGTCCTCGCACGGGCCAGGCGGATCCTGTCCGTCAGCGGGTGAGGAGGCGGTCGGCCCGGCGGGGCAGGAGCAGTCCCGCCAGGGCCGGCAGCGCGTACCCCACCTGGCCGGGGGCCAGCATGCCGAGGATGACTCCGGTGTTGGCGCTGGGGGCCCGCAGGAACGCGCGCATCCGCGGGTGTGCGTAGGGCACCCCGTTGCCCATGGTCAGCAGGCTGAGCAGGGCGACGCCGACCAGCGCGGTCCACACGACCCCGGCGGTGCCGGCGCGGGCCAGCCAGTTCTGCAGGTGGTCGACGGCCACCACGGCGTAGGCCGGTGCGGTGGGGCCGGGCACGCTCCAGGCCCCGGGCAGCGTCACCCCGGCGAGGACGGCCGCCGAGACGGCCGCGACGGCGACGGTCCCGGTGGCGGTGCCCGCCAGGCCGAGGCGGTAGGACAGGTCACGGGCCTGGGCGGACAGTTCCTCCTGGGAGGGGTGCCGGCGCCAGGGGCGCCCCTGGGAGCGGGCCTCCCCCATGGCGTTGGCCCGGCGTCGCCGCAGGAACCGCAGGGTGTCGCAGAGCGCCCCCGGTCCGCGCCGGGCCGCTCGGGTGGCGGCGGCGAACTCGTGCACGATGGCGGTCACGGTGGTGGCCAGGGTGATCGGCAGGTCCGCGCCCGACAGTGCCATGCGGCGGAACAGCGGGGCGATGTCGGAGGGGATCCGCACCCGGATGGACACCGAGCGCCCGTGCGCCCACCGCCGGAGGCGCGCCAACGGCGGCCGGCCCGGCAGCGGGGGCGTGGACTCGGCGGCCGACGCGATGAGCCGGTGGTCCATGGCCACCGCGCACACCAGGGCGATGAGCAACAGCCAGGGGGTGAGCGCGCCACCGCCGACCAGGCGGTGCAGGAAGGTCGAGACCGGGTCCAGGGTGGCGGCGGCGAGCAGGGCGTTGAACCGCAGGTGCTCCAGGTACACCAGGGCGGTGGCCAGGACCGGCAGCAGCCACGTCCATCTCCCGTACCGTCGGCCGACGATGGCCAGGCCCAGGGCGGCACCGATCAGTCCGGTGACCACGGCGTGTCCGGAGAAGGTGGCCAGCACCTCGCCGCCGGGGGCGGCGATGGTGCTGCCGCCGGGCAGGAACAGCCCCGAGGGAGCCGTGTCGGGGACCGAGACCTCCGTGAACAGCCGTTCGGCCAACTGGAAACCGGCCCCGGACGCCGCCCCCAGCAGGAGGAAGTCCACCGCGGCCAACCGCCGCACGCGTCGTCGGGCCAGGAGGGCGAAGAGCAGCAGCGGCGTCAGCTTCGCCGCCTCCTCGACGGTGACCGCCACGTAGGTGTAACCGAACGCGCCGTAGGGCTCCAGGCCCGACAGCCCGACGATCAGCGTCTCCAGGAGGGCGACCGGCCAGAGCAGGAGTGCCCCGAGGGCCACCACCCGCAGCAGGGTCGCGAAGGAGACGGTGCGCGAACGCGCCAGGAACGCCAGTTGGAAGAGCAGCACGAACGTGAGGGCCAGCGCGGGCAGGGCCGGACCGAGCTCGGGGGCGCTCAGCGGCGCCACGAGCAGCACCACGACCATGAGCCAGTTCCAGCCCCCGCGCAGGGCTCGCAGCGAACGGACGACGCGGGGCGAGCGTACCCGGGCGCCCTCGGCCCGCCGTGAGAGGTGTTCGTGCAGGTCGGGTCCGAGGCCTCGGTTGCGGGCGTGGCGGGCGCCGGCCTCGATGCAGTGGTACCGCTGGGCGGCCTGCACGAGCTCGGGGCGTTGGGTGCGCTGCGCCTGGGCGGCGAACTCGGCACGCACGCCGGGGATGTCGGAACCGACGATCTCACGGACGAAGTCGGCCGGCCCGGACGCGACGGTGAGCTCGTTGGCGGCGACCAGCACGGCCGCGGAGAAGTCCTCGACGCAGACGAGGAAGTCGGTGGGGGTGGCGCCCCACCCGCGGACGAGGTCGACGAGGGTGTCGGTGTCGAGCGGTACCTCGGTGACCGGCTCGTAGGAGAACTCCCCACGGGTGCGGCAGACCAGGAGGCGGTCCACACCGAGGGCCCGGCCCGCGTCGACGATCCCGCGGATGAGGTTGCGGTCCCGGGGGACCGCGAAGGGTGTGGTGACCTTGCCCCCGGCCCGGAGCCACTGCCGGTCGAACTCGGTGGGTCCGGCACAGACGCGCAGCACGAGGTCGCGCGCGAGCATGGCCTGTTCTTCCATGGGGAACCTCGGGGGTGGGGATCGCGTGGGGGCCGTCCATGTCCGACGTCGTCCGTCACGGGGATCGGACCCGCACGAGCATAACGGCGCGGTGGTTCCCGCGGAGAACGCACCTGGGAACGACGTCCGATGACCGGCCCGCCCGTGAACGGTGCGCCCGTCGGTCATCGGCCGGCGGCGGGGGCCTCGCGCTGGTGCGCGACCGGGACCGACGCCTGGCGCGAGGCACGTGGGCCGGCCCCGAAGGCGTCCGCGCACAGCTGCACGAGGTGGCCCGGCCCCGGGAGGGACAGGGCCCAGCCGGTGAGCGCCCAGCCCAGGTGCAGGTGCTCCATCGCCCGGGCGAGCGCCCACACCCCACTGCGGCGGATCCCGTCGGCGCTCTCGTAGGTGAGCCGGTACAGCACCTCCGGGTGATCGGCCGCGGCGCGCAGGCGCAGCGCCGTGGGCGCCCGGGCCGCCACCCACCGGCCGACGCCCCGGCACGATCCGCAGTCCATCGCGACGTACAGGGTGCCCTCGCCGCGCCCCGGCCAGGGACGCCATCGCGGCAGCCAGGGACGGACCCCGGCCCGGTAGGCGACCCAGTCGGCACCGAACCGTTCCCGGAGCCGCCCGTCCTCGTGCCAGGCCGCGAACCCGGCCCCGTAGACGAGTCCGACCAACGCGCCGACCATCAGTGCGGGGTGAAGCAGGCCCAACACCAGGTACACCAGCACCATGGCGAGCTGCATCGGGTTGCGCACGTAGGCGTAGGGGCCGCTGGTGACCAGACGATCGGGCGGATCGTAGGGCAGCGGGGTGCCCCGGCCCACCGCCGCGAACTCGCGGGCGGCGGCCAGTCCGGGCAGGGCCGCCAGGGCAAGGAACTGTCCGAGGATCGACGACTCCGTGGCCCCCGGGGGTGCGATCCGGATCCCCGTGGTGGGGTCCGTGGCCAGGACCAGCACCGGCAGGGCCACCATGAGCACGCCCGCCGACAGCGCCTGCGCCCACATCCGTGTGTGCGGCAGGAGCCCGCGGCGGGTCCAGAACGCCAGCAGCAGCGCGGGGATCAGGCACAGTGTCACGCCCGCCATCTCACCGAGCAGCCACCACTCCCCCAGCGCCACCACGGGTGCGGCGAGCGGCATGAGGACCACGTCCAGCCAGACCAGCAGCACGGTGACCAGCGGGACGGGCAGGAGACGCAGCAGCAGGGCGGGCACGGCGCCCCACAGGAGCGCCCAGGCCAGGACGAGGTCGACGGGCAGTCCCAGCCACAGCGCGCCCTCGGCGTGGAAGGTCCACCAGCCCACGTGCGTCGCGTAGAGGTTGAGCGGCACGAGGGTGCACAGCGCCCAGGCGGACGCCACGATCATCGCCGCCGTCTCGCGGTGACGCGGGGCCCGCCACAGGCACAGGGCGACGAGCACGCCGAAGGGCAGGAACAGACCGAGTCCGCGCACGGCCAGGGCCGGAAGCTCGGGGAGGGTGCTCATCGGGCCGCTCGCGCGAAGGTGTCGGCGAGGTAGGCGGCGGCCAGATCGGTGGCGTAGGACTGCACGGGACCGAAGTACCAGGACGGGTCGTAGGTGCGCCGGTGGTCGATCTCCCAGGTCATCTCGGTGCCCTCGGGCGTCGCCGTCCAGGTGACCACCGCGCGCTCCATCTCCATCCAGCGGTCGAAGGTGGTGTCGTCGGTGACGTCGAAGACCACACGGCCGCCGTCGGCGTGGATCCGGCTGTCGACGACCGTGAGCTCCATGTGACGCGGGGTCGGTACGGCCCCCGGGCCGAGGCTGCGCCGGGGGGTGAAGCGGACGGCGCGCGTGTCGCCCTCCGCCAGGCCCGCACCGTGGGCCTCGACCGGCCGGGGGAAGGGGATCGCCCGCAGGAACAGCGCCTCGGGGGCACCGTAGGCGGGCGGTGCGGCCAGCGCGTCCGCGACGTCGGTGGGGGTCGCGGCGACCACCACGGTGCCCGTGCCGGTGTCCTCGCGCGGCAGCGGCGAGATCCCGCCCACGCCTTCCAGGAGGAGGACGAACAGGACCGGGACGGCCACGTAGGCGTGTGGACCGCGCCCGTCCCGCCCGAGGATCCGCACGAACATCCAGGCCACCAGGGCGACCACCCCGTAGATGAGCGGGGCGGAGATGAGCAGGCAGACCACGCCCTCGCCCAGCAGGGGTCCGGAGAGCAGCAGCAGGAGGGTGGTGACGGCCATGGCCACCCCGACCGCGCTCCGCGGGCGGGCCAGCAGGACCACGAGCAGAGCGAGGGCGACGGGCAGACCGAGGTAGAAGAGCGCGGTCTGGTCCAGGCCGCCGAAGCTCGTCATCCGCACGACGACCAGGAGCGGGAGGACGCCCAGGAGCACCACCCCGGCGAGGAGCCACCGGGCCGCGGAGGGTGCACGACCGGCGTCGGGATCCTCGTCGAACCGCGCGGAGGGCGGGGTTCCGGGTTCGGCGCCGCGAGGGCGGTGTCGGGGTTCGTTCGGCTCGGACAAGGAGGGCTCCTCGTGTGTGATCGCCTGATTCAATCGAACGCTTTAATCATGTGATTAAACCTTATGATGAGGGTCGAGCGAAAGGGAGGGCCATGGCCAAGAGCGGCGGCGGAGGTCGCAGGAGCAGCGGCGAGACGAAGGAGCGCCTGGTCACCGCGGCCGGTGAGGTCCTGCGTGAGGAGGGGCACGCCGGAGCGTCGGCGCGGACGATCGCCGCGCGGGCCGAGGTCAACTCGGCGCTGGTCTTCTACCACTTCGGCGGGGTCGACCAGCTGCTCCTGGCGGCGCTGGACCGCTCCAGTGCCGAACGCATGGCCATGTACGAGGAGCTCGCCGCGCCGGCGCGCACCCTGGAGGAGCTCGTGGAGGTCGCCACCCGGATCTACCGGACCGACCTCGAACGCGGTTACATCACCGAGTTCTCCGAACTGGTCGCCGCCGCCGTGACCCGGCCGGACCTGCGCGCGGAGATCCGGCTGCGGGCCGAACCGTGGATCGACTTCATCGCCGGCCAGTGGGAGCGTGTGGTGGGCGGTTCGCCTCTCGGACGACTGTTGCCGGCGCAGGAGGTCGCCTACGGGGTGATCACCTATTACCTGGGGGTCAACCTGTTCTCGGTGCTCGACGAGGACCGTTCGCGCACCGAGGCCGTGTTCGACCTGGCCGCGGACCTGGCGCCCCGCGCCCGACTGCTGACGCTGCGTCTGCCCCGACGCGGCGACAAGACCAAGGAGGACCAGTGAGCGTTCGCGTCGCCGAGGGGATCGCCTTCCCCGACACCAGCGACGGCCGCCGGTGGGTGGCCGGGGCCGTGATCGTCGACGGCCGGGGGCGGGCCTTCGCCCAACGCCGCTCGGCGACCCGCAAGGTCTTCCCGCACTGTTGGGACATCGTCGGCGGTCACGTGGAGGACGGCGAGGGCATGCTCGACGCCCTGTCCCGTGAGGTCGCCGAGGAGACCGGCTGGCGCCTGACCGAGGTGGTCGCGGAGCTGTACCGCCTGGACTGGGACCCGGGCGACGGGATCACGCGCCGCGAGATCGACTACCTGGTGCGGGTCGACGGGGACCTGGACGCACCGGCCCTGGAGGTCGGCAAGCACACCGAGTACATGTGGGTGGACGACTCCCTGGTGGACCGCCTGCGCGACGCCCGCGACCCCGGTGACTACTTCATCACCGACATCGTCCGGATGGGGTTGGACACGGCCCGCACCCTCGGCTGACCGCTGGGCGCCCCGAGCGGACCCGCGCGCGCCGGACGTGCGCCGAGAGCGACGCCGACCACGGGATCCTCCGCACGGCACCCGCGATCACGTCGGGTGCCGGCGGCCCCCACCGCACACGTCCGGCGTCCACCACGATCGCCGGGCCCCTGTCACCACTCCACCGACCGGATCCGACGGGGATCCTCCCGGTCCCGGACGATGGCGCACGCCTGCGCGCCGACATGGGTGGGGCTCCGGATGCGGGGCCAACGCGTGCCACCGGTGCGGCACGGGCGATCCCGGTGGCACGCGTTGGCCCCCACCTGCGACGTCGGGACTCAGGTCACGTCCCTGGTCCCCACAGAGGCCCCGTCGGCCGCGACCGGGGGCTCCGGGGCGCTGGGTTCCGTGGACGTCTCGGTGGGCGCCGTGTCGGGGCCGGTGGCCGAGGCGTCCGCCTCCGGACCGGCCGGGTCGTCGGGGTCCTGGAACATGCCCTCCTCGGAACCGGCCACGAGCCGGGTGCCCACGAGGTCGCCGGCGACGTTCCCGGCGGTACGGGCCATGTCGAGGACGGCGTCGATGCCGGCGACCAGGGCGACCGGTGCCATCGGCAGGCCCACGGACGTGATGGTCATGGACAGCATCAGCAGACCGGCGCCGGGGACCCCGGCGGTGCCGATCGAGGCGAGCACGCCGATGAGCACGACGGTGGCGATCTGGCCGAGGGTCAGTTCCACACCGGTGATGTTGGCGACGAACACGGTGGCCGCGCCCACGTAGATCGCGGTGCCGTCCATGTTGATGGCGGAGCCCAACGGCAGGGTGAAGCCGTACACGCCCTCCTTGACGCCCATCCGCTCCGCGGCACGGGTGCTCACCGGCAGGGTGCCGCTGCTGGAGCGGGTGACGAAACCGGTGAGGACGGGGTCCTTGGCGGCCACGAGGAACCGCCCCACCCTGACCCGGAACGGCAGCATGATCACGAGGTAGACGACCACCTGCAGGATGATCGCGCCGTACACGACGCCGGTGAGCTTGAGCAGCGGCCCGATGGCGTCGAAACCGGTCTCGGCCATGACGACCGCGATCAACGCGAACACGCCGATGGGCGCGTACTGGAGGATTCCGCCGATCACCTTGAAGACGAGCTCCATGGCGCCCTCGACCCCGCGCCGCAGCAGCAGCGCGAGGTCGCGGTGCGCGTCGTTCTCGCTGTCCATCATGAACGCGAGCGCCAGACCGAACAGCAGGGCGCAGAACATGACGGCGAGGACGTTGCCTTCGGTCAGCGCCTCGAAGGGGTTGGCCGGAATGATGCCGAGCAGGGTCTCGGAGACCGGGGGGACGTCCTCGGCCTCGGCGGGCTCACCCGGCATGCTCAGCCCCGCCCCCGGAGAGACCAGCAGCGCGATCGACAGGCCGAGGGTGACCGCGAAGGCGGAGGTGACCATGTAGAACGCCACGATCTTGGTGCCGATCCGGCCGAGCCGCTTCGGGGAGATCGAGGTGACACCGGCGATGAGCGTGGTGACGATCAGCGGGAAGATCACCATCTGGAGCAGCCGCAGGAAGATCTCGCCCAGCGGATCGAGAATCGGCAGGAGGGTGTCCTGGAGCCCCAGGGCGGCGATGCCGAGTCCGGCGGCCACACCACCGACGAGGGCGATCACCATCTTCCAGATCAGCGGAAAGTTCAGGTAGCGACGCCACAGCGTGGGCGACGGGTTCTCGGACATCCTCGTCCTCAGTGTCGTCTTCTCGAAGGCAAATGTCTGTTCTATACCTCGGAATCCGACTCTTCATAGCCTTCGAGGCGATGACTCCCGGTGACTCATGTCACGGGTTCTGTGACACCTCGGCCACAGCGCGTGGCAGCGCCTCCAGCAGGTCCGAGGCGCTGATCGGTGCCCCGTCCCGGGCCAGCACCGCGGCACGACCGTGCAGGTGGACCGCGCACAGGGCGGCCTCGCGGGCGGGCAGCCCCGCGGCCAGCAACGCCCCCGCCACCCCCGAGAGCACGTCGCCCGAACCCGCCGTGGCCAACAACGGGGTGCCCGTCGCGTCCGCCACCGTCGGGGCGCCCGGGTGCGCGATCAGCGTCGTCGACCCCTTCAGCAGCACGGTCGCCCGATACAGGGTGGCCGCCATGGTGACGTGTTCGAGACGGCGGGCCTCGATGGTCTCCCGGTCGATGCCGGGCAACAGACGGGCCAGTTCCCCGGCGTGCGGCGTCATGAGCGTGTGCCCAGGACGTTCGCGCACCAGTTCGGCCAGGCGCGCATGGGCGCCGACCAGGGTGAGGGCGTCCGCGTCGAGCAGCACCGGGCGGTCGCTCTTCAGCAGTGCCCGGACCTCGTCGGCGTTGGCCGGGTGGGTGCCCCGCCCGGGACCGACCACGACGGCCGCGACCCGCCCCGGCCCCAGGTCGGTGCCGGCCACCGGGTCCAGGGGTGTCCCGACCGTCTCCGGCCATCGGGAGATCACCTGGGCCAGTGCCCCCTCGGCGCCGCCGTAGTGGACCATCCCCGCCCCGACGCGCAGAGCCCCGCCCACGCACAGGACCGCCGCGCCCCGGTAGCGGTCGGAACCGGCGCGCACGGCGAGCACGCCCCGGCGGTACTTGTCGCTCTCGTTCGACGGTGTGGGCAACGACCGCGCGATGTCCACAGCCTGTGGACAGACGAGGTCGGGTCCGGGCAGTTCCGGGCCGAGCCCGATGTCGACGAGGTGGATCCGACCGGCCCGCTCCGCCCCGGGGTCGACGAACAGTCCCGGCTTGTACGTGCCGAAGGTGACGGTGTCGTCGGCGCGGATCGCGTACCCCGCGACCTCACCGGTGTCGGCGTCCACACCACCGGGGAGGTCCACCGCCACGACCGGGGCGGGCGCGTTCGCGGCCAGGACGGCGAGGGCGGCGTGGGGTTCGCGCAGCCCCCCGTGTCCGCCGATACCGAGAAGGCCGTCGACGATGAGGTCGGTGTCGAAGAGCGCGGTCTGCACCTCGCCGGCGAGGGCCTCGGCGGCCACCGCCTCCAGAATCCTCCCGCCGGCGTCCCGCAGCGCCGCCGCCCCGCCCGGGTGGAGGCGCGACCCGGCGGCGACCGCGCGGACGAAGGCGCCCCGGCCGGCCAGGATCGCCCCCGCGTACAGGGCGTCCCCACCGTTGTCCCCGCTGCCGACCAGCAGGGTGACGCGGGAGCCGTACACCTTGGACGACATGCGGGAACAGTGCACGGCCAGTCCGGTGGCCGCGCGCGCCATCAGGGAGCCTTCGGGCAGCCGGTCCATGAGGATCCGTTCGGCCTCGCGGACGACTCCGACGTTGTGGGCTGAGCGCACCGGGACACCTCCGGGGGGACGGGTCGGGACCCTCCATCGTGACGCACCGGGTTCGCGGCTCGCCCACACCGCCACACCCACGCTCGGCGACACTTCGGATACTTTTCGTGGTGACACCTGGTGAACGCGGTGCACCGACCCGAGGAGGCACGTTGTCCCCGATCCCCGCCTACCGTCGATTCGTCACGGACTCGCGGCAGACGCTCGAACCGCACACCTGGCACAGCGTCGAGTTCGACCGGCGCGACGACGCCCCGTCCGATGACGGATCCGAGGTGGCCGGCCGGCACGAGGCCGGGGGCACCCTGTACGACCTGTCGGTGGGGGTGGCGCTGACCAACATCACCCCGGGCAGCGACGTGCACCTGCGCGCGGTCGACTTCGCCCCGGACGGCCAGGGCGGGTGGCGTACCCACCGTGAGCTGCCGGAGGAGGTCACCGCCCACGCGGTCGGACACGGGCGCTTCACCTACACCTGGAAGGACGCGCTGCCACCCGGCCACCGCCTGGAGTTCCGCATCGCGCAGTTCGGTGACGCGGACGCGCACCTGGTCTCCGCCGAGGCGGTCGTCTTCCTCTGGCCCCGCTGATAGGCACCACCGCTGGACTTTGCGGACATATCGCCCGTTGTCACGGGAACACCACGTAGAGAAGCCGATCGTGGGCACAATGGTGGTATGCCTCGACCGAGCAAGTACGTGTCCAGGTCCGATCTGGGCTGGGGCAGCTCCCCGGCCGACCAGGCCAACCCCCGATCCGGTCTGGTCATCCACTACGACTCAGCCGACCAGAACCTGGCGGGCAAGAATCACTCCGCCTGCCTGACCTACTGGCGCAACACCCGCGACTTCCACACCGGCCCCTCCCGCGGTTGGGCGGACATCGGGTACTGCGTCGACGCCGAGACCGAGATCCTCACCGAGCACGGGTGGCGGAACTTTCGCGAGATCGCCCGGGGCGACCTCGTCCGCACCCTCGACCACGCGACCGGACGGTCCCGATGGCAGCCGTTGACCGCGGTCAACGTCTTCCCCTCGGTGCCACGCGCACTGATCGCCATGGAGGGCCCCGGTCACTCCTCCCTCACCACCGACCACCACCGCTGGCCGGTCGAACGCGGTTCCGCCGCCGGGACCCCCACGCGGGAATGGGCGACCAGCGGGAGCCTGCGACCCCGGGACCGGATCACCCTCTCCGCCCCCGGCCACGCGCCACCCTCCGAACCCAAGTGGCCCGACCCCCTCGTGGAGTTGGTCGCGCGCTCCTGCGCGATCTCCGGTCCCGACGTCGGGACGGCCCCCGACGGCGTCCCCTCCCCCGTTCCGGGAGAGATCACCGAGCAGGCCCCCGACGGAGTGCCCACCCACGCGTTCCTGTCCTCCCTCACCGACCCCCAACTCGACCTGTTCCTGGCGTCGGTGTCGGCCGTCGCGGGCACCGGGACCGACACCCTGACCACACCGTGCGCCGCCACGGCGGAGTCCTTGCTGTTCGCCGCTGTCCTGGCCGGCAGGGCGGCCGTCCTGCGCGAGGAGGGCGTCGGATACCGGCTCGCCCTGCTCGGGCGCGACCGGATCGCACCCGAGGGCCTCACCGTCACGCGGGAACGGCACGACGGTCCGGTCTGGTGCCCCACCACCCCCGACGGCACCTGGCTGGCCCGACGTCGGGGCACGGTCTACTTCACCGGGAACTCCTTCATGGCGTGCCCGCACGGGTACGTGCTCGAAGGGCGGGGACTGTACCGCGCCCAGGCCGCCCAGCCCGGCGGCAACACCAGCCACTACTCCTGCACACTCGCCACCGGCCCCTCGGACCCCATCACCCCCGAGCAGATCAACGCGGTCCGCGCGTTGCGGCAGTGGCTCATGGAACCCGACACCTCCATCGCGGGCACCGTCGTGGGGCACCGCGACTTCATCGCGACGTCCTGCCCGGGGGACAAGGCCTACGCGCTCGTGCGCAACGGAGGGTTCGCCCAGGCACCCGACGACACAGAAGGAGACGACATGCCGCGACACCGCAGGTTCGAGAAGGACGGCGACCAGGCGCTCCGGCCGGGTGATTGGGCGAGTCTGGCGTTCGACCGGCGGCACGACGGCGAGACCGGTGAGTTCTACGCGCTGGTGGGGGTCGACGAGAAGGACGGCGCCTACTACGACGTGTCCGTCGGCGTGGTCCTTTCCGGGGTCAGCCCCGGGGCGGAGGTGCAGATCCGCGCCACCGAGTACGAACCCGACGGGGACGATGGCTGGAGGATCGCCCGGAACCGGCCCCAGGACAGCCCCGTGCACAAGGGCGGACAGGCCCACCTCACCTACACGTGGAAGGGCAACCTGGCGGCGGGGCGCCGAGTGCGGATCCGGGTGGCCCAGTTCGGCGACGTCGAGGCGAAGGTGGTCTCCGCGACCGCCGACGTCTTCTACTGGCCGCGCTGACCGCGGCCGCGCCGCACGACGCGCTCGGGACCCCGGGCCTCCTCCGCCTCCGCGGAGGGGGCCTCCGTCGTTCTCGGCCACCGGAGGCGGGCCGCACCCGACCGCGGCGGGAGGCCACGCCGGGCCGACCGGTCGACGGCGACGCGTCCGGCGACGGGGACCTCGGGGCCTCCGGTCGGGCGGTGTGTTCCCCGCGCTCTCCGGCGGTGGCAACCCTCGTGGCGGGTGAGACGTCCTAGGGTCCGACGCCGCACAGGCGCTCCCCCACGAGTTCTTGGAGTTCAGCATGGCCGCCCCTGCGTTGCGCCCGGACATTCAGCGGGCCCGGGACCGGATGAGCCACCGGCTCGGGTCGAATCGCGAGATCAAGAAGCTGGAGTCCTACCTGTGGCACGGTGAACAGGTGCACTCGATGGTGAACGGCCTGTACGGGTCGGGTACGGGGCTGCTGGTACTGACCGACCGTCGCATGCTGTTCGTGCAGGACGGATGGATGTCGCAGACCTCGGAGTCGTTCGGGTTCGACCAGGTCAACAGCGTGCAGTGGACCGCGGGTCTGGCGTTGGGCGCGGTGATCATCTACTCGGCGGGCAACAAGGCCGTGATCAGCCAGGTGCAGAAGCCGGACGGCCGGGCGATGGTGGACGCGGTGAACAACATTCTGGTGCGACCGGTCGCCCCGGCCCCTCCCTCGGCCCCGGCCACGGCGCCGCCACCGGTGCGGTCGCCGGCCGCGCCCGCTCCGATCGCCCCGTTCGACGCGCTCAGGGCGCTTCGGGACCACGGCGTGATCAGCGCCGAGGAGTTCGGGCGGTTGGCGAACCGGCTGTGACACGGGCGTCCGGGCACGTCGGAGGGTGACGGTCGCGCCGGCCCTCGGCCTGGAACGCGCGGCGCGATCCCGCGTGATCGCGCCGATCCTGGTGGGAAACACCTCGCCGACCGCGGCGGTCGGTCCGCGCCGGAGCCGACCCCGGGCTCGACGTCGCACCGCCCTCGGCACGGGGTGAGGCCGGGGCGCCGTGCGCGACAGGACGGCGGAGGACCGGCGACGTTTCACGCGCACCGAGCCCTCCACCAAGGACGCGGGGGCCGGGCGGCGCGGTCGCGGGACGCCCACCCCGCGAACCGCGTTCGAGACGTGTGGAGCCCGGTACCGTACGGTGATCCGAACGTACTACCGTGTGTCGTAGATGAGTGGTCCGCTCTGACATGGGCGGACGTCGCGGAGTACCCGAGCGGAGGCGGCGTGGTCGACTGGCTGACCATGGTGATTCAGATGGTGTCGTTGGCGATGGCCGTGTGGTGCCTCGTCTCGACCTTCCGGGATCAGCCGATGTTGGTCCCCCACCTGGTCGGCATGGGTGTTCTGTGGCTGCTGGTCCTGGGCCAGGTCGGCGCGATGATCGTCGCCATGGTCGGCGGCGAAAGCCCCGATGAGACGGTGATGCTGGTCTCCTACCTGGCGACCGTCGTCCTCCTGCCACCGGCGTGCGCCGTGTGGGGGTTCATGGAACGCAGCAAGTGGGGGCCGGCCGTGATCGCGTTCGCCTGCCTCATCCTCCCGGTCCTGTTGGTCCGCATCGAACAGCTGTGGAGCCCCGTTGTCTGACGCCGAAGCCGCTCCGACGACCACGACGCCGCCCGACCGCACCCTGCGCACCGGCCCCGGTCGGCTGCTGGTGGCCGTGTACGCCGTGTTCGCCCTGGCCGCCACCGCCAGGGGCACCTACCAGCTGGTGACGCGCTTCGAGGAGGCACCGCTGGCCTACGCCCTGTCGGTGTTCGCCGGTGTCGTGTACCTGGTGGCGGCGATCGGCCTGGCCCGTGCCGGACGCACCTCCCGCCGGGTCGCCCTGGTCTCGGTCTCCGTGGAGATGGTCGGCGTCCTCGTGGTGGGCGCTCTGTCCGAGTTCACCAGCGGGATCTTCCCCGAGGACACGGTGTGGTCGCACTTCGGCAGCGGCTACCTGTTCATCCCGCTGATCCTGCCGATCCTGGGCCTGTGGTGGATCCTCAAGGTGCACCGCGCCGACCAGGCTTGACCCCGCGCGTGGTGGGGGACACAGGGGTGGGGGCCGCATAGTCCCGTGGGTTCCGGGCAGGGATTCGGCCATGGAGGTACACACGCAGGCCCCCGTTCGCACCCCGGTCCCCTCGTTCCTGGGCGGTGCCGCCGTGCTCGCCGCGGCACTGGTACTGGTCGCCCTGCTGTGGAACGCGCAGACCCCCGCCCCGGTCGCACACCGCATCTTCCTGGTCCTGTGGCTGACGGGCGCGAGCGTCCTGACCGCCCGACTGTGGGGAGACGGGCGTTCGACACGGGGTGCCTCCCGCAGCCTGGTCACCTTCGCCATCGGCCTGGTCACGGCCGGTGCCGTCACCACCATGCCCTGGTCGGAACTGGACTCGACCCTCTGGTACCAGGTGTGGCTGTCGATCCCCCTGCTCACCGGTCTGGCCCTGGCCGCCTTCCGCCCCACCCCACGGCGCCGGAAGGAGGACGCCCCACCGCTGTGAGGGTGGAGCTCGCGTCCCGACCCCGCTTCGAGGC
>NZ_QOCZ01000051.1 GCF_018207095.1 Nocardiopsis sp. MG754419
ACCCCCACCAAGAACGGGCCCACGCCACCACCACCCACATGGTGCTGCGCGCCCCCACCGGGAAGGGCAAAACCGAAGCCGCCCTGCTGTGGGCCACCACCCACACACACCACACCAGCGCCCACACGGCGGGCACACCCCGCCTCTTCTACGCCCTGCCCTATCTGGCCTCCATCAACGCCATGGCCACCCGCCTACGCACCGACCTGGGACAAGACCAGGTCGGCGTCGTCCACTCCCGTGCCGCCAGCTTCTACCTGGCCAACGCCACCTGCGACACCACCCCAACAGACCCGGCCCAAGCCGAGAGGCACCGTGCCTCCCGCGCCCTCGCCCAAGCCAACGCCAGCCGCCTGTTCCGCGAACTCGTCCGCGTCACCACCCCCTACCAACTCCTCCGCGGAGCCCTGGGTGGCACCGCACACGCCGCCACCCTCATCGACACCACCAACTCCACGTTCGTCTTCGACGAACTCCACGCCTACGAACCCCGCCGCCTAGGCATGATCCTGGCGATGATGGGGCTGTGGGCTAGCCTGGGCGGCCGTATCGGTGTGCTCTCCGCGACCCTGCCCGACCGTCTCCTGGACACCATTCGCACCGCCCTGGGCCAAGACCACAAAGTGGAACTGGTTGAACCCGACACCGACTACATCTGGCCCCGCCGCCATCGCCTACACCTACGCGAGCAACACCTCACCGATTCGGCCAGCATCGAAGAGATGGCCACTTCACTGCGCGCAGGACACAGCGTGGCGGTCATCGCCAACAACGTCGCCGACGCCTGGCACCTGTACGACCGGCTCGCCCCGCTCGCCCGAGAACTCCACGGTGAGGACGCGGCCCTGCTGTTGCACTCACGCTTCAAGACCGGCGATCGTAGCCGCATCGAAAAGGCCATCCAAGACCGCTTCGGCACCCGAATCACGCCTCGCCAGCCGGGGCTGCTGGTAGCCACCCAGGTGGTCGAGGTGTCCTTGAACGTGGACTTCGACATCCTGCACACCTCCGCCGCACCCTTGGAAGCGCTCCTGCAGCGCTTCGGCCGTATCAACCGCATCGGAGCCCTCAATCACCCGGCACCGGTCATCGTCCACCAACCCCACTACGCCCCCAGAGGCAGGACCGGCCCCGACTTCGCCGACAAGGTCTACGACGCCGAACCCACCCACCTGAGCTGGGACATCCTGACCCGTCACCAAGGCCGCGAACTCGACGAACACCTGTTCACCACCTGGCTCAACGAGATCTACACCAGCCCCTGGGGCGACCGGTGGCAAGACCATGCCGACACCTCGCGGGAGATCTTCCGCGACCAGTTCCTGGGCTTCCACGAACCCCTCAACGACACCACCCAACTGTCTAAGGCCTTCGACGAGATGTTCGACGGTGTGGAAGGCATCCTGGCCACAGACCGGCAGGCCTACAGAGACGCCCTGCACGACACCGCACCCGGAGAGAAACCCGGCACCGGCAAGTTGCTGGCCTCCCAGTACCTCATCCCGCTCCCGCACTACGCACGAGCGCTGGGCACCTGGGACCGCTCCCTCAACGTTCTGGTCATCGACGCCGAATACGGACCGGACCGCGGTCTGATGGCCATCCACCCGCCCGGCAGCGCCAGCGCCCACGCCTACCAGCCAGGGGTGCTCCTGTGATCTCCGAACAAGATGTGGGCGGGGTACACATCAAGTACCTCCACCACTGTCCCCGCCAGCTGTGGCTGTTCGCCCGCGGATTCCGCCCCGAGGCCACCAGCGCCACCGTTCAACTCGGCGAAGCCGTCCACGACACCTCCTACCGTCGCGCCCATCCCATAGATCTGGGCTCAGCACGCCTGGACGACCTCGACGGCAACCTGTGGGTACACGAGACCAAATCCTCATCGCGCCCCAGCCCCGCCGACGAAGCCCAGGCCATCCACTACTGCTACCGCCTCCGCCTTCTCGGTGTCGACGCCCAAGGTGCGGTCCTGCGCTACCCCAGGACCCGACGCACGCAACGCCTGCCCTACGAACCCGGCTGGGACGAACGAGCTCGTGCCGACATCTCCCAGGTGCGCACCACCGTCGCCCAACCCCTCCCACCGCCCCGGCTGACCCGAACCCGATGCCGAGGCTGTAGCTACTTCGACTACTGCTGGAGCCAGTGATGCCCACCGCAGCCCGCACCTACTGGCTCACCACCAGCTGCCGTATCCGACGCAAAGACCAGTCCCTGCTCATCGAACGCGACCATGGCGAACACGTGCGTATCCCCATCACCGATGTACGCGACCTCATCGCCTGCAAACCCGTCGACGTCAACACCTCCGTGATGAGCCTGCTCAACCAGCACCACATCAACGTGCATCTGCTGAGCTACTACGGCGACTACACCGGATCATTGACCGCCGCCGACACCGCAACCTCCGGAGAAACCGTCATCGCCCAGGTGTCCTTGGCCACCGCCCCTGAGCGGGCGATGCCTATCGCCCGCGACATCGTGCGCGCCACCGCCTTCAACGTGCGCCGCATCATCGACCGGAACTTACTCAAAGCTTCCTACACCGTGTTGAAGAACAATGCTGAATCAGCTCCCGACACGGCTTCGCTCATGGGCATCGAAGGTAACTTCCGTCGCTCGGCCTGGGAGGTTCTGGACACCAAACTCCCAGATTGGCTGCAACTGCACGGACGCAGCCGGCGCCCACCAAAAAACGCCGGAAATGCCTTTATCAGTTACGTCAACGGCATCGTTTATGCCCGCACCGTGACCGCTCTGCGTCTGACACCGCTTCACACAGGAATCGCGTTCTTGCACAGCACGATGGAACGCCAACGCCACTCATTGGCCCTGGATCTGGCCGAGATGTTCAAGCCGATGTTCTCCGAACGGTTGCTACTGCGCATGGCCACGCGCCATCAGCTCAAACCGCACCACTTCGACGTCGACTCCAACCAGGCCATGCTCAGTGACGCAGGGCGCAAACTGGTCGTTGCCGCAGTGCGCGATGAGTTCGCTACCACAGTCAACCACCGCGAGCTCAAATGATCGGTCGCCTACGACGAACTTCTGTACCTGGAGGCTCTCAAGGTGACCCGGGCCTGCCTGGAACACGAAACCTACAAGCCCTTCCGGATCTGGTGGTGAACCGGCCGTGCACGTTGTGGTCGTCTACGACACCGCCGTAGAACGCAACCCGCAGATCCTTCGGACCTGCCGGATGTACCTGCACCACGTGCAGCGCAGCGTCTTCGAGGGGCAGTTGAGTATGGCTCAGCTCAAACGCTTCGAACGGGCAGTCAAGGACGTCATCGATGACGGGTACGATCACGTTCTCGTCTACACGTTTCCGCCAGGTTCTGTCCCACAGCGCCTGGCGTGGGGGATCACCAAACCGGAGCCGAGCGATATCCTGTGAAGGAGACGACGATGGTACTTGGGGGCCGCTTTTCAGCGACACACCGGGCTGCGCTGCACCACCGGAGGGTCGCTGAAAAATACGGCCACAAGGGCTTCGCTGTAAACCTGGGACCTGCGACTTTACCGTCGGGTCCTCATCGCCCCTACGAGGGGTAGCAACCTGGTGAGCACCACGGCCGCCCACGGGCCGGTGTGGTCCTCATCGCCCCTACGAGGGGTAGCAACTAGGGGACATGCCGGATGTCCCCTGACTGTCACCGTCCTCATCGCCCCTACGAGGGGTAGCAACGTCGAGTTCGCCAACGACCGGGGCGGCGACCAGTGCGTCCTCATCGCCCCTACGAGGGGTAGCAACAACTCCGCCATGCTCGGGTACGTCACCACATGCTGGTCCTCATCGCCCCTACGAGGGGTAGCAACCGTACCGGCCGATCGGCTGGTCCGGCCCCGACCCCTGTCCTCATCGCCCCTACGAGGGGTAGCAACAAAAAGGCCACAAGGTCGCCACCCCGCCTTCATCAGTCCTCATCGCCCCTACGAGGGGTAGCAATCGGCGAGGTCGACACGGACGCCCATCCCGGACCTGCGTCCTCATCGCCCCTACGAGGGGTAGCAACCCGTCCTCTACCAGGGCCACCCCGCCCTGACCATGGTCCTCATCGCCCCTACGAGGGGTAGCAACAGCTCAGCGACGGCCCTGTGCCCGGCTGAGACGAGCCGTCCTCATCGCCCCTACGAGGGGTAGCAACACGATGACCGTGGTGGTGTCCTCGGGCTGGTGGACGTCCTCATCGCCCCTACGAGGGGTAGCAACATGGGCATGGTGGCGTAGCGCTCCCAGCCTCCGGCGTCCTCATCGCCCCTACGAGGGGTAGCAACATCAGGGCCAGGTCCACGCGCCGCCCTCCGCCGAGGTCCTCATCGCCCCTACGAGGGGTAGCAACATCATGATGTTGCGCATCAGGGATCCTTGCTCGATGTCCTCATCGCCCCTACGAGGGGTAGCAACAGAGCGCACTGGACGCCGAGGCCCGCGACGACATCGTCCTCATCGCCCCTACGAGGGGTAGCAACAAGAGGTGGGGAAGAGGACGCCTGGAAAGGCGAACGTCCTCATCGCCCCTACGAGGGGTAGCAACCACTTGGGCTGGCCTTCAACGCCGCCTCGCACTACGTCCTCATTTCCTCTACGAGGGGTAGCAACACTACGGGGTGGTGAGCTCTGAGGCGTCCCGCGACCCAGTCCTCATCGCCCCTGCGAAGGGCAGCAACCTGTGCGCGGCGGCCAGACTGACAGGCCGGCCGTGCTCCTCACCGCCTACGGCGACCCGCCCGAGGTCGTCACAGCGCGATGGCCCGCGAGGTGTTCGGTATCGACTGCCATGTCACCGAAGACTCTGAGACCGGTGCCCCTCTGAACATCCCTAGGGCACGTGCCAACCGAAGTGTCTGATCGGTTCGGCATCGGGTCGCTTGTCAGGAGCGTTGGCACCGTTCCGACCAGAGGCCGCATCGGCAGGAATCCTGGTCTCATGCCGCCCCAAACGCAGAAGCCACCGCCTCTGGTCAGGTTCCATGCCCAACTCGCTGTCTGCCGTGCTCCCTGAGTATTGATCTACTCCAGGTGATGCCTCTGCCACCCTTGGCATGCGCGACGTGGACCACTCTTGAGCAAAGGTGTACCGGATCGGTCCAAGCCCTTGGCCTGCTAGTGCTTGAACCTCGCGACTGCGTACGAGCACCATCCGATGGGGTGGGGGCGTGCCCGGTGAGTGGTCCACCTCGTGCCATGACCGTGCCACCCACCGGGCATCAGGTTCCAGCGTTGTTCTCAGTCGGGCACGAGAGTAATCTGGGTCAAATTGTTACTTATCGTCCTCCTCATTAGCTGATTTCTCCATGATGGCGCGAGCCCATCTGCGTGACTTGCCGAACCGCTCGGCAAGCCTTCTTTCGGAAAGTGGGCTACCGATTCGCACGCTCTCCTGGTAGGCATGGATCGCTTGTTGATCGACATCGTTGGTTCCAGAATCAGATTCCGGTCTTCGGTAAGCGTTCGATCGCACCAACCACATGAGCATTTCGTAGCACCCCACCAGCGCTACGGCTGGCCAAGCCGCCACGATGGAGCCTACGACTCCGTTCTGCCAACCATGCGCGATATTGGCGGCCAGGGTGGCGGTGATCCCTACCCACAGCAGGAGCCAAGCCAGCCAAGGAGCTTTTATTCCTACGCGGGCGGAGTGGAGGATGACCATTGACGCGGCGTACACCAGGCCATCGATGGTCAAGGGGATCATGATCGCAGTGATGCCGCTCTCACCGTATTCGGTGACCACCGCATAAGCGTGGCGGTAGGAAACAACCGCCGCGATTAGCGCGACGCAACAAACGACGAGCTTGGTCGTTCCCCTGATCAGTCGATCGGTCGCGTTCTCTTCTCTGTCGTCGCTAGCTTCCAGGGTCACCTCACCTTCCTGTACTCCAAGGGCAAGGAGTCCTGGCGGGGTAGTCGTGACGATGATCTCCAGAGTGGTTCAACCAACACGGGGGGTTGTGGAAGCAGAGAACGCTGCCCCGGTGTGGCTTCACTTCAAGGTGAGGCGGCATGGACCGGCCTGAACATGCTGGTCAGCCGGGGACGGCAGCTAACACGGCGGAGCGCTCGCGTGTAACCAACCTGCAGCGATGCTGAGGGGTTCTGTGGGTTACGTGAAGCGCGAGTTCCAAGTGGGGATCGAGGGTTCCTGGGATGAGCTTGCGCGCATCCTCCGACAACCAAGTGCTGCAGCTGCCGGCGGTAGTAACCAGACTCACTGAAACGCTGGGCTATGAGCCCAGGGGGCCGCGTGAGGATTGACACCTAAGACTCGGACCATGCGCGGAACCGAGGGCTATCGAGTGCCCAGTGCGAATCTTCTGAACTGCGATGATGTCTGCATCACCTGTAGTTGACGGGTTCCTCCGTGTGTGTCGGAAGCAGGGGGACGCATTCGCCATGGCGGACCGGAAGCGGGGCTCACCCCCGCGTGCGCGGGGAGCAGATCATGGTGATCGTCGGTGGCCTGATCACCCGGGGCTCATCCCCGCCTGCGCGGGGAGCAGTTCTGGATCCCCTGCCCCCTGTGCGATCGGCCGGGCTCATCCCCGCCTGCGCGGGGAGCAGTCTCGATGACTTGCGAGAATGCGACCTGGTAGGGGCCATATCTGCAAGTTGGCGAAAAACGGACAGTTCGCCCGCTCCTGGTTCTGGTTGCTCTGGTACTTCCGACCGAGCAGTGCCCCGCGATGGCCATGGCGGCGGCTGACTGGCCGAGCAAGTGCTCCCGTTGTCAGGCTCTCCTTCGCCGCAGGGGCTCAGTGGCGCTGCCACTGGGTGGTGGAGTCTGCGGAGGGCTGGTCTTCCTGCTCTTGAAAGGCGGGAAAGAAGCCGCCCCCGCTGGCTGGCGATGGGGTTTGTGATCGCTCCAGAGCTGTTCTAGGGTGCAGCCACGACCTCGTACGGTGAATACACGTTGAAGCTTGCGGACGTGGATACGTTGAGGTTGCTGAGGCACTGGTCAGGGCAGGTGTGGCTGGGGCTCGGTCTGAGGACTCATAATCCCTGGGTCGCGGGTTCGAGTCCTGCCCGGCCTACCCCTCCCCAACGCACAAAAAGCGCCGCCGACCTGCGGATACAGGCCAGCGGCGATACACGTTGACGTTCTCCGGTGCGCAAGTCCGCGAAGTCGTCCTGTGTCCCGCGTCGGGAATCATGAGCACCGCTGCGGAATGCGGACATAAATCCCCGGTGGGGCATAAGGGTCGGGTTCCTCCCATTCCGGTGCATGGTGGTGGGGAGCGGAGTCGTCGGCTCGGTCGGGTGAGGCGGATGCAGTGGCCGCGCCGTGGAGTCGGGGCGAACCGGCGTATCTCCCCTACACTGGCCGCCGGTCCGGGCCCGGACGTGGCCCAGGTCTCAGCAACCAACGTCCGGCGGGGATCGTCGGAATAATGGATGGACATCGTGTATCCGGGGGAGAGCGTGTGGTGGACGGAGGTCGAGCGACGCGAACGGGGATGGGCCGACGGAGACCGGCACGCGCCCTTCGTCTGCTCGCCGCCGTGGTGGTGGGCACGTTCCTGGTGACCGCGCTCCACCCCGAGGGCACCCATGACGCGACGCTCCGACCCTTGGACGAGAACGCGGATCGGACGGCCGCGCCGCTGGCCGAGCTGCTGGATCACACCGGCATCTCCCAGGACGGCGTCTCCGACGGCGGCGACCTCGACGGGGCCGGTAACAGCCTCTCCGCGCGCACGCTGGAGGCGGCCGGCTGGCTCCCCGGTGGTGAGGTCACGCTCCTGGACACGCCGCTGCGGCTGCCCGCCTACGGCGAGGGGCGCCCCGATCACGTGGTCGCCGATGGCCAGCACCTGGACCTCGATGTGCTGCCCGCCCGGATGCGCTCCGTGACCTTCCTGGCCACCGGGACGCGCACCGACGGCACCGGAGCCGACGTCCGGGGCGTGGGCAAGGTGATCTACACCGACGGCGGCGAGCGCGACTTCGACCTGGTCGTCCCGGACTGGGCGGCCGGCCCCGCCGGTGACGCGGCCCTGACCCTGCCCTACGCCAACTCCGCGACCGGGTTCGGTCGTGACGCCATCGGATCGGTGCGCCTGTACGCGCGCACGATCCTCGTGGATCCGGGCCGGGAGGTCGACCGCGTGGTCCTGCCCACGGTCACCGACCAGCAGGCCGACCTGCGCGTGTTCTCCGTGGGCGGGCGATCCGCCGTGCAGGACTGGACGGGCACGTGGGCGCGCGCCACCTCCGGGTACGCGGAGGTGGGGCCCTGGGAGGACCAGACGTTGCGGCTGGCGGTGCGGTCGACCACCGGTGGGCCGAAGGTGCGAATCCGGTTGGACAACACCTTCGCGGCGCGACCGGTCACCATCGGGTCGGCGTCGATCGCTCTGCGCGACGAGGGGCCGAGTACGCGTGGGGCCGCCGTTCCCCTGACCTTCGACGGGGCTCCGGGCGGGATCATCCCGGCGGGCGGGCGCCTGTTCAGCGATCCGGTGGAGCTGGCCCTGCCGCCGCAGACCGAGGTCCTGGTCAGTTTCCACCTGCCCGAGCGGGTGACGGCGGCGCCCATCCACTTCGCGTCCGTGGACACCAATCACACCAGTGCTCCGGGCAGTGGGGACCAGACCCTGGACCGCTCCGGTGAGCCCTACACGGGTGTGGTGGACCAGTGGCCCTTCCTCACCGGGATCGACGTGATGGACGGGCCCGGCGCGGTGGTGACGTTCGGTGACTCCATCACGGACGGCATCCGCTCGACCAGGGACGCGCACGCCCGTTGGCCGGACGTGCTCAGCGACCGACTGCACGCGAGGGAGGACCTGCCCCACCCGGGCGTGCTGAACCTGGGTGTGGCGGGCAATCGGGTGGCGGCCGACGGTTACCCGGGCGAAGGGGTGTCGACGTACGCCAACGGTGTGAGCATGCTGCACCGGGCCCAGCGCGACGTGTTCTCCCAGAGCGGTGTGGGGACCGTGGTCGTGTTCGCCGGAATCAACGACCTCCGGTGGGGGGCCTCCTCCGAGGAGGTCATCGCGGGCCTGCACCGGTTGGCGCGTACGGCGGAGGAACACGACGTGCGCGTGTTCGCGGGGACGTTGGTGCCCTGTGGCGGGTCGGCGCGCTGTACGCCGGCGGTGGAGGAGCAGCGTCATCGGGTCAACGCCCACCTGCGGGAAGAAGCCCAGGACCCCGAGTCGATCTTCGCCGGGGTGTGGGACTTCGACGCGGTCGTGCGCGATCCGGTCGACCCGACGCGGTTGCGGCCGGAGTTCGACTCCGGCGACTTCCTGCACCCCAACGACGAGGGGCTGCGTGCGATCGCCGAGTCGGTGGACCTGGACGAGCTGCTCGGAGTGTGAGCGGCGGGCACACCGGGCCGGATCAGCGGGGGCACCCGAGTTGGTGGTGGATGACCAGGTCGACGTAGACCCCGCCCAGGTCCTGCAGGCTGAGGCCCGCCTCCGGGTCGTACCAGTGCAGGAGCGAGTCGAAGGTCTCCAGGACCTTGTCGGCGGCCTTGCCGGTGTCGTCGACCGTGAAGTGGCCCTCGGTGACGCCGGCGATGATGATCTCCCGCACGTGTTCGCGGAAGGCGCGTTGTAACCCCGCGATCTCGCGGTGTCGTGCGGGGTCGATGGCGCGCAGCGTGGGCAGGAGCTCCTGGCCGAGCGCGATCGCGGTGCGGTGTCTCCACCCGTCGGCGACGTGTCCGCGGACGAGCTCGGCCATGCGTTCGGTCGCGGGCGCCCGTGGGTCGTCGGCGGTGGCCCGGCTACGGACCCGTTCTCGGGTGGCGCGCAGCACCACCGCGTAGGTGAGGTCGAAGCGGGTCGGGAAGGCACGCCGCAGGAGGGCGGCGTCGGTGTCGGTCTCGGCGGCGATCCGGTGGGTCAGGGCGGACATGGGCATGCCTCGGGAACCGTGTTCGGAGAACAGGCGCGCGGCGCAGTCCAGGACGGGTGCCGTCGTGCGCAGCGCGTGAGGGGAGAGGTCTGCCGTCATTGCTGGTTATCTCATCGGTCGTTGTGCGCCGTCAGGGGAGGACGTCAAGGATATCGACAAGGGGATGACGAAAAGCGTAGAACGACGGAACTCGACGGAGAATGTCGAGAACATGAGGCGTGTGGTGATCATGTTCCGGTTGACGTTTTTTATGTGCCCTTTTTGTGTCTTTCTTTGTCGGTGTGGATCCCTTCTTCCGCCTCTGTCACGTGTGGCTCGTCAGGAGACCCGGTCCCCTTCCGCGGCCACCGGGGCGAGTCCAGCGAGGTGCCCGGACGCGGATTCCGGGGGGATCGTCGGAGCCTGGGCGCGGCCGGTGGTCAACGACACCAGATCCTCCACACGTTCGGTGGCCAGAGCGTCCACGCCCATTCCTATGAGGCGTGCCATCTCGGGGAAATCGTTGACGGTCCAGGCGACCACGCGATAACCGAAACGGTGTATTTCGCCGACCGTTTCCCGGTCCAAGAGGCTGTAATGGGTGCCCAGGAACGCGGGCCGCAAAGCGTGCACCAGATCCTGCGGAGGCGGCCCCGGCTGGTCCCAGGCCAGCATGATCCGCGCGCCCGGGCGACGCTCACGCAGGGTCCGGAGCACCTCCACCGGACCGGTGAAGAGGGCCTGGTCGGCGAAGCCGTGCTCGCGCAGGACCGTGTCGGCGGCCAGCGCCGTCTCGGGTGAGAGCGCGTCGATCAGCAGGGGGGAGGCGTCACCGCCGCAGAACTCGGCCAGGACCTCCATCATCGTCGGTACGCGCCGTTCCACGTCGTCGCGGGCGGCGGCGAGTTCGGCGAGGGTCAGTTCGCCTACCTGGCGGGGCGGGGAACCCGGGACGGCCACGACGCGTTCGTCCACCAGGACGGGGTATCCGTCCGAGGTCAGGTGGACGTCGATCTTGACCAGGTCGACCCCGGCGCGCAAGGCTGAACGCAGGGCGGGGAGGGTGTTCCCCGGGTGGCGTGCGGTGTCTCCGCGCAGTGCGATGGACAACGTCATGTGTCCAAGGGTCGCAAAGTCCCGCGCCGTACGTGGTGCAAACAGGAAAAACGCCCACCAAGGCCGTCCCGGTCGCGGTCGTGACCTCGGTCGTGAGGCCCGGCACGGCCCTGATTGCGAGCGGTCTCACGTCGAGTCGGATCGTTCCGGTGGCGAGGAGCTGGGAAACTTTGTTACCGGGTGTCGTGACCGCACGGCGCCCTCAGACAGGCCCCCGAGTGTGAGGCGAACATGATTCCGGACCAGCGACGAGAGCACATCCTCAAGCTCCTTCAGGAGCGCCACGTGCTGAGTATCAACGAGCTCACGTCGATGCTGTCCGTGTCCCATATGACCGTGCGCCGTGACATCCAGGCTCTGGAGAACGACGGCAAGGTCCTGTCGGTCACCGGTGGTGTACGGCTGGCCGCCCGGCTCAAGAGCGAACCCTCGTATCTGGCCAAGGCCCAACTGGAGGTGCCCGCCAAGCGCGCCATCTCGCGCGCCGCCGCGGACCTGGTCCGGGAGAACTTCACCATCTACCTGGACGCCGGTACCACCACCCTGCAGATGGTGCCGTTGCTCACCGACAAGGTGGGGCTGACCGTCATCACCAGCGACTTCAACGTCGTCGGCCACCTCATGGAGTACCCGGGCATCGAGTTGATCCACACCGGTGGCGTGGTCTCGCACTCGGACCACTCCTCGGTCGGCCAGTTCACGGCGGACTTCCTGCGTCAGGTGAACGTGGACCTCGCGTTCATCGCGAGCAGCTCCTGGGACGTCGACCGCGGCTCCACGACCCCCTCCGAGGCCAAGGTGATCGCCAAGCAGGAACTGCTGCGGATCGCCTCCAAGAGCGTGCTGGTGGTGGACAGCACCAAGTACGGCAAGTTCGGCACGTTCCGGGTGGCCCGCCTGGAGGAGTTCGACCTCATCATCACCGATGACCGCCTGCCGCGCACGGCCTCCGAGGAGCTCGCCGAACGCGACATCCGCGTGGAGATCGTGCCCAGTCAGTAGAAGGGGGCCGAGGGGACGTCGCCGTTCGGGGGACGCCCCCGCACCGTGCCCGACACTGTCGGCGGTCGTGCGTACGCGGCACCGCTCAGGGGCCCGCCACGGGTTCCAGGGACTCTTCCGGTCGGTTCTCCTCGTCGCGGCGGGCGTACCAACGCCCCCGCATCACCAGGGTGGTCATCGCGAGCGAGAGGACGCCGCCCGCGGTGGCCAACGCGAAGGCGCCCTGGTGGCCGAAGGTGTCGGCCAGGGAGCCGGCGACCATGGACCCCAGCGCCTGGCCCAGGATGAGGCTGCTCAGAACGATGGCCATCGCCTGCGAGAGCCGGTCGGGCGGCGCGGCCCGTTCGATCAGCCCGAAGAGGCTCACGATGTGGGGTCCGATCGCGACGCCGAGCAGCAGGATCGTCAGGGCGAGCGTGGCGGGGCCGTGGTCCAGGTAGAGGGGCAGGGTGAGCAGGGCCAGCCCGCCCGCGGCCACCCGGGTCCGCGCGGTCAGGGAGAACGCCACCGGCAACGAGGCCATCATGAGTCCGGCCACGGCGCTGCTGGTGCCCATCACCGCGTACATGAGGCCGGACAGGTCGCCGTGTCCCGCGTGGTCGGCGAAGGCGGTCACCCCCGTGGACATGCCGCCGAAGAACAGGCCCTGGCAGAACATGGGGACGGTCAGGACCAACAGCGCCGGGCGGACGAGGCGGGCGCCGTCCCCGGCGGTGGGGACACTGCCGGTCGGGGCCGTGGGGTGGAGCGCGAACACGGTGGCGAACACGCCCAACAGCACGGCCGCGCCGATGACGCTCGCGGTGGGGGACAGGGTCAGCGTGAGCACACCCACGAGTGCCGGGCCGAGGACGAAGGAGGCCTCGTCCAGCACGCCCTCCACCGACATGGCGGCCGACACCGACCGCTCGCGCTCCAGACCGCGCTCGGGCCCCTCGCGGATCAGAAGCACCCACCGGGTGCGGGCCATGGGTCCGATCTGGGGCAGGCACAGGCCACCGGCCGCGGCGAGCACGATCAGGACCGGTAGGGACGCGTCGGCGGCCACGGCGGCGACGAGCACGCCGATGAGGACCGTGTCCGTCAGCGCGGTGACGAGGACGGGCAGACGTTGTCCGTACCGGTCCGCGAAGCGGGCGATGACGGGCCCGCCCACGGCCTCCCCGAGGGCGAAGGCGCCCGAGACCAGACCGGCGGCGGCGACGCTGCCGGTCGTGACGGTGACGAGGGTGAGGAGCCCGATCAGGGTCATCGAGACGGGGAGCCGGGCCAGGAAGGTGGCGAGCAGTAGGGGCAGGCCCGCGATCCGATGCATGCGCCGCAGGGTCTGTAGTGGTGACATCCGACCTCGTTCTGTCTCGCCCTCGGCCGCAAACCATCCCATGATAGGTCCACCGGCGTGCGGATCGATGGACGGAGCCCGTACGACCGCGGCCATGGGATGCCTTCCGCGACACGTGATCCCGGCAGGGGAGTCACGTGATCAGGGTGATGTTCGCCGATGACGCACCGACGATCCGCGCCGGGGCGCGCACCGTCCTGGAGAGCGATCCGGACGTCGCGGGGTGGCCGAGGCGACGGGCGGGCCGCGCGCCGGATGGTGGCGGCGCACCCGGCCGCCTCCGTCCGAGGGCGCCGTCGAGGATCACGTGAGCGCCGTCCTCCCGCGATCGGGGCCGGCGAACCGCTTTCAGGCCGTGGTGCCCGTCCCGGGGCCGGGCCGGTGGGCGCCCGATCCCGACCGACCCCCTCGCGGAGGGTGCGGGACGGGGAGCTTCGGGAACACTGTTCCCATGGGGAGCTTCGAGGGCCGATCCGACCGCTTTCGCCCGTTCGACGTGGAGGACGTCGTCCTGCTCGCCGCGGCCTGGCGGCGGCTCGCGGGCGACGGGTTCGAGGCGAGGGCGGTGGGTGAGGAACTCCTGGGGCGATGGAGCGAACCGCATCGCCGCCACCACACGCTCGCCCACCTGTGGGGCACCCTGCGCGCCGTCGACATCCTGCAGGAACGGGCCCGTGACGTCGACGCCGTGCGCTACGCGGTCTGGTTCCACGACGCGGTCTACGAGGGGCGCCCGGGCGAGGACGAGGAGGACAGCGCACAGCTGTCGGTCCGACTGCTGGAACTCCTGGAGGCCGACGCGGCACTGGTCGCGGAGGTCGCGCGTCTGGTGCGACTGACGAAGAGCCACCGCCCGGAGCCCTGGGACCTCAACGGGGCGGTGCTCTGCGACGCCGACCTGTCGACCCTGGGGGCCGGGCCGGACGAGTACCTGGCCTACACCTCCGCGGTGCGGGCCGAGTACCGGCACATCCCCGACAAGGTGTTCCGCGCCGGTCGGCTGCGGGTGCTGCGCTCTTTGTTGGACGAGCCGCACCTGTTCCACACCGACTTCGGCCGGGACCAGTGGGAACCGCGGGCGCGGACCAACATGCTCGCCGAGGTGGACCGCCTGGAACGCGGCTCCCCCCGGGTGTGAGACGCCCCGTGGTCGCTCGCCTCGGAGGGGTGCCTCTCCTCAGGCGTTCCTCGGGAAGCCCGCGTGTTTGGGTCGGCGCAGACCGGAGGCGCGCAGACGGACGACCAGTTCGCGCCCGCTGACGTGCGCGGCCCCCAAGGCCACCGCGCGGGCGTGCAGATGCTCCGGTATGTCGTAGTGGTCCCGCTCGAAGGCGCGCCGCGGTACGCCGAGCCTCTGGGCGAACGCGTGCAGTTCCTCGAAGGAGTGGTCGCTGACCAGGTGCGCGAACAACAGACCGCGCGGGCCGGGCCAGACCGGTGTGTCGACCAGGACGCTCACGGCGCCTCCGGGGCGGTCACCGCGCGCCAGGGCACCGGACTGGACATGACCATCGTGCTGGACGGACGGCCGTGTGCGGCGAGCCGGTCGATGACCTCCTCGAAGTGCTCCATGGAGCGCACCGCGACGAGCAGGAAGCAGCAGGCGTCGCCGGTGACCCGGTGGACCTGGAGGATCTCGGGCAGTCCCAGGGAGGACTGTTCGCGGAGCAGGCAGTGGGTCCCGAAGCACTCCATGCGCACCAGGGCGGTCACCGGGAGTCCGGCGGCGGCCGGGTCGACGTGGGCGTGGTAGCCGGTGATGACCCCGCGGTCGGTGAGCCGGCGGACCCGGTCGGCGACCGCCGGAGCCGAGAGGTTGACCCTGCGGGACAGTGCGTTGAACGACAGCCGCCCGTCCCGCTGGAGCTCACCGAGGATCCGCTGGTCGACGCCGTCCAAAGGGGTGGCAGATCGTGAGGCCATACTTTGTGTTCCCAAGGTGGATATCGGTTTATCGTAATGAATGTAAGCCACAGGGGCGATCTGCGGTAGCGCCGACCCTTCCTTGCTCGGACGATATGTCCGATCATGTGAACTCACGTACACGGTGCCGTGCGCGGCGATCCCGCAGGCGCCGCGGCGTGTGCGATCACCGAAGTCACGCCGTACCCGAGGGGTAGTCACGATGCTCTCCACCACGTCCGCCCAACAGTGCCCCTACGCACCCGCCGAGAGCGGCGCGGAGGACGCCGCGGCGGCCCGGGCCCGCAGGGCCGAGAGCGACCGGGGAGCGCCCACCCTGGCCTTCGAGCGCAACACGCCCTACGTCGACTACGCGGGCATCGACACCCTGCTGGACCTTCAGCACCCGCGTACCGACGAACCCGCCGAGTCCGCGTTCATCATCACCACCCAGGTGATGGAGCTGCTCTTCACCCTGGTCCAGGAACGGTGGGAGGCGGCCCGGGACGCCCTGGAGGCCGACGACGTGCCCGCCGCCCTGGCCCGGCTCCGGAGCGCGTGCAACGCCCAGGACGTGCTCAACCACTCCTGGGGCCTTCTCACGGACATGACCCCCACCCAGTTCAACCGGTTCCGTGACTCCTTCGGCGAGGCCTCGGGCTTCCAGTCCTACGGCTACCGCAAGCTGGAATTCCTGCTCGGCAACAAGTCCGCGGCCATGGTCCGTCCGCACAAGGCCATGGGCCGTGTGGTCGCCGAGCTCACCGAGATCCTGGAGCGCCCCGGCCTGTACGACGCCGCGCTGCGCCTCCTGCACCGCCGTGGTCTGCCGGTCCCCGCCGCGGCCGTCGAGCGGGACTGGACGGTCGCCTACGCACCCTCCGCCGAGGTGGAGCGCGCCTGGCTGAAGGTCTACGAGGACGACCGTCCGGACCACGACCTGTTCCTGGTGGCCGAGGCCCTGGTGGACGTCGCCGAGCGGGTGACCCGGTGGCGTCACCTGCATCTCATGGCGGTCAAGCGCACCATGGGGGGCAAGCCCGGCAGTGGCGGGTCCAACGGACTGAAGTGGCTGGCCCGCAACGCCGAGCAGGACGTCTTTCCCGAGCTCTGGTCGCTGCGCGGCACGGTCTGACGCCGGACCCACACCAACCGATCCACCGAGGCAGTCCGGCCCCCGGGCCGAACGTAGGAAGCGGGACCCGATGACACCCACCACCCGTGAGGAGTGCGCCGCCCTGGACGCGGCCGACCCCCTCGCCGCCCTCCGCGAGGAGTTCGTCCTCCCCGAGGGGGTGATCTACCTGGACGGGAACTCGCTGGGCGCGCTGCCGCGCTCGACCCCCGGCCGGGTGGCCGACATGATCGAACGCGAGTGGGGTCAGGACCTCATCCGCAGTTGGAACGACGCCGGTTGGTGGGACCAACCGCGCACTCTGGGCGCGAAGGTCGCCCCGCTGGTGGGTGCCGACCCCGACGAGGTCATCGTCGGCGACGGCACCTCGGCCAACCTCTTCAAGTGCCTGGTGGCGGCGTTGCGTCTCTCCGGCCGCACGGTGGTGCTGGGTGAGGCGGGCAACTTCCCCACGGACCTCTACGTCACCGAGGGCGCCGCCGCCCTGACCGGTGCGGAGCAGCGGCGCGTGGACCCCGACGGTCCCGCCCTGGCGGAGGAACTGGCCCGGGGTGACATCGGTGTCCTGTTGCTCAGCCACGTGGACTACCGCAGCGGTGTCCTGCGCGACATGGCCGGCATCACCCGCCTGGCCCACGAGCACGGCGCCCTCGTGATCTGGGACCTGTGCCACAGCGTCGGCGCGGTCCCCATCGACCTGTCCGGCCTGGACGTGGACTTCGCCGTGGGGTGCACCTACAAGTACCTCAACGGCGGTCCCGGCGCCCCCGCGTTCCTGTACGCCGCCCGTCGCCACCACGCCGTCGCCGAGCAGCCGCTGAGCGGCTGGCACGGTCACGCCCGCCCCTTCGACTTCACCCCCGACTACGAGCCCTCCCCGGGGGTCTCCCGTTTCCTCAGCGGGTCGCAGCCACTGGTGGCCGACGCCGCGCTGGAGGCGGGGTTGGACGTGTGGGCCAAGGCCGACATGGCGCTGGTGCGGGCCAAGAGCCTGGCGATGACCGACCTGTTCGTGTCCCGGGCCGCGTCGGTGGGACTGGCCACCATCACACCGGCCGCGCACGAACGTCGCGGCAGCCAGGTGGCCCTGCTGCAACCCGAGGAGGGCGCCGGGTATCCGATCGTGCAGGCCCTGATCGAGCGTGGGGTGATCGGTGACTTCCGCGCACCCGACGTCATGCGCTTCGGGTTCACCCCGCTGTACCTGCGCTACGTGGACGTCCACGACGCCGCCGCGCACCTGGTGGAGGTCGTGGAGTCGGGTGAGTGGCGATCCGCGCGCTTCCGCCGAAGGTCACAGGTGACCTGATCCGACGGCGACTCCCCGGTGGGCAACCCACCGGGGAGTTCTTTGCGTCCAGGGGACCTCCGGCGCCTCGACCTGACCCCCGCCCGTATCGGGCTTGCGCGGCCTTTACCCTGTCGGTTCTCCCCGCACCCCCACGGCCTTCTTCGGCTTTCGTGACCTTCCGCCGCGTATAGGGGCTCTGCGGCCGGTTCGGGACCGTTCGGAGGCTCATGCGAGGTTTATGACGAGGGACACGCGCGTGCCCCGCCAACGTCCTCGAATCGGATCGACATCGCCTGTGAGCAGGGGGTTTTCGTGATTCGTCGGCTTTTGTCGGGGCGCTTCATTTCGTGATCGACCAAGCGCGGACCGTCATTTTACTCGAGATCCTTCGGTACTTTGCCGAAGCCTGGGTTAGTGTCCTTCGTGACCGGTTCGTTATGGACCTTTAACGAGCCGGTGCCGAGCCCTTGACCGGCCACAGGCCGGAAGGGAAGAAGAGGCCTTTTCCGTCTCCAGGAACCAGCCGCGCGAATCCACGCGCCAGCTGCATGGCGGAACCGATCCGGTTCCCCGTTCCCACCCGCACCTCGCCGACGGCGACGCGGGAAGCCCCATGACCTGACGTCACCCACCGGGTGCGGCACCCTGCCCACCCGTGTGCTCCGACACCTCATGGGCGGCCTCCTCGGCCCTGTCACCAACCTGGCTGATACTTCATGAGCAACGACACTCCCATCCAGTACGGCGAAGTCACCGCTACCTACTTCTGGGACGACGGTTCCGGCATCAACGGTGACACGGGCATGCCCGCAGGCGGCGAGCCCATGCAGAAGGGGCTCTTCTCCAGCCCGAGCTGGCCGCTGGGTACCAAGGGCTACATCGAGTTCGAGGGCGAGCAGTACGACTTCTTCATCGGCGACCGCGGCCCGGGTGTGCCCTCCAACGACTGCGACGTCCTCCTCGACATCGACGGCAAGACCTTCGCCGACATGATGGGCGAGAGCTGGGACGACGAGACCTACTTCGTCAGTGGCGGCAACGGTCACGCCGAGGTCGAGTACTTCATCACCGAGTGGGGCGACGGCAACGGCACCGAGGGTGCCCCGCACCCCTTCGACCAGCCCGGCAACAAGTGCGAGAACGCCGTCTCTCCGATCCCCGAGGAGCACCTTCCCCAGGAGGAAGAGGACGAGGAGGAGCAGGCCCAGGAGGAGGCCGAGGAGGAGGCCGCCCAGAACGCCTCCGACGAGCAGGAGGAGCAGGAGGAGCAGGAGGAGCAGGACGAGGCTCCCGCGACCTCCGACGACGAGCAGCAGGACACCGGCGTCACCGCCGAGACCGCCGCCAACGACCTGTCCGGCACCGGCCTCATGAACGCCGAGGGCATGCCGTCGGCCGCGGGCCTGCTGACCCTGGCCATCATCCCCGCGATCCTCATCGCGCTGGCCTTCGCCTGGTTCCGCCGTCCTTCCGGCGTCCACGCGGGTGCCGCCGACGACAGCGGCAAGGGCCTGATGGGCCAGAGCAACGGTCGCCACGTGATCGCTTCGTTCCTCGACCGCCTGCGCGGCAACGACAAGTAACGAGAACCACCCCCGGACCCGCTCGGGTCGGCCACGACCCGGGGAGTCCGCACAGCCAGGAGTTCCCCCTGGCCGGGGGAACGAGGGCTCCCCGGATCGGTTCGCCGGAGAGTGGAATGCACAGGGCCGCGGTCATCGACCGCGGCCCTGCGTCGTGTCCGCGTCCGGTGACGACGCGCGCCTTCGCGCGCGCTGACCGACCCGGGCGCACCACGTCCGGGCGCGGGTCCGGTCGCGCCCACACGGCGCCGCGTGCGGCGGTCACGTCGGCCCCGCGCGCACGGGCCGGTGGTCCCACCAGGGGAGAGGTCACCCGTGTCGGTCCGTGGGCGGTCGGCGGCGGGCCGTCGATCATCGTCGACCGGGACGGCCCGCCCGCCCCGCGGGCACCGCGGCGTGAGGGCCGCGTGCCCGTTCCCGTGCCGTGGCCCACCGGGAGGACCCCGAACCCGCGCTGTGATCGGCGGCGCCGTTGCCGCCCGCGGAGTCCTGGGTCTCCCGTGCGCCCGGCACGGTGGTCTGTGCGTGGTCGCCGCACGTCTCGGCGGCCACGGCGTCGTGCGGCGCCCGGTGCACGGCGGTGCCCGAGGCCGGTCCGCAGGTGGGGGAGGTGCGCGCCCTCAGGCCCCCGGAACCCCCTGGACGAGGTCGCCTCACCGTCGCGCCGGCATGGGCCGGACCTCGGCGTGGGCGTCGGGGGAGGGGGACGAGGACGAGGGCTCGTGTCCGTCCTCGCCCGCGAGCCGGTCGTCGACCGCGACGGTCACCCGCGCGGCGTCGCGCTCGTAGGCCTCCAGGACACCGTCGTCGACGATCCGCTCGCCGCGCAGGAGCGCCTCCGAGCGGAGCAGTGGGTCGCGTTCGGCCCGGTAGGCGGCCTCGCCGTCGTCCCGGTGTCGCTGGAAGAGGTCGGCGTCGGTGTGCCGGTCCACCCGGTGGGTGAGCGCCTCCACGATCGCCGGGCCCTCCCCGGCGCGTGCCTCGGCCAGGGCGCGGGCGACCACGGCGTACACGGCGGCGGCGTCGTTGCCGTCCACGCGATACCCGCGCACGTCACTCCCCACCGTTGCGCGCGTCGAGGTGGGCGCCGGGCCGGCGTCGTGCGGGGGAACCCCGGCCGTCCGTTGGTCGGTCTGCACCAGGAACACCACGGGGGTGTTCCACACGGCCGCGAAGTCGTAGGCCTCGTGGACGTCGCCCTCACCGGTGGTGCCGTCGCCCATGAGGACCAGTGCGGCCACGTCGCGCCCCTTGGTGCGTGCGGCGTAGGTGAGGCCGACCGCGTGGGAGGCGTTGGCGGCCAACGGGGTGCTCGGGGGAGCACACCGGTGGCGGTGCGGGTCGTACCCGCAGCGCCGGTCGCCGCGGAAGAGGGCGAGGGTCTCCAGCGGGTCCACGCCGTGCGTGATCATGGCGACGCCGTCGCGGTAGCCGGGGAACAGCCAGTCCTGTGCCCGGAGGGCCAGAACCCCGCCGACCTGGGCGGCCTCCCGACCCGTCGAGGACGGGTGGACCGCGAGTCGCCCCGCCCGGGCCAGGTCCCCGGTCTGCTGGTTGAAGCGACGTCCGATGACCATCGCCCGGTGGAGTTCGGCGAGCACGGCGGGGTCGGGGACGGCGAACGAGGGGTGCGCGCGTCGGCGGCCGTGCCGGTCCACGAGGCGCACCGTTTCCCGGGAGAGCGGAGGAGGAACCGGTCGAGTTCGCTCATCGGTGTGCTTCATGTCTTGAATATGAGTCGAATCACCCCATATTGTCGATCCCTCCAGGCCGATGCTGGACGAAATGCTCGCTCAGCCCGTGGTGGTTGCAGATGTTCTCACATGTCCATCATGCGGACGGTATGAGGTAAGACACATGGCCGTGCAGCTGGACGACACCGACCGCCGGATCATCGCCCTCCTGCGCGACGACGGGCGCATGTCGATCCGCGCCGTCGCCGAACGTGCGCACATCTCCCGGGCCAACGCCTACTCACGACTCGAACGCCTCCGCGACGAGGGCGTGATCAGGGGCTTCACCGCGGTCATCGACCCCGAGAAGTACGGCACCGCTCTGTCCGCGTACGTGTCGGTGCGCATCGAACAACACTCCTGGGAGAGGTTCCGCGGGTACCTGCGCGACATCCCCGAGGTCGACCACGCCGCCCTGGTCTCGGGCGACGTCGACCTGCTCCTCTTGGTGCGGGTCACCGACGCCGCCGCGCTGCGCACCTTCGTCCTCGAACGCCTCCAGCGCCTGCCCGAGGTCAAGAGCACCCAGACCATGTTCATCCTGGACGAACCCCACCTCCAGTGACCTCCGGGTCCTACGCTGAGCGCATGGAATACCGAGTCGTCGACGCCTTCACCGACCGGCCCTTCGCGGGCAACCCCGCCGCCGTCCTCATCCTGGACGGCCCCTATGACGAGGGGTGGGCGCGGCGGGTGGCGGCCGAGTTCAACCTCTCCGAGACCGCCTTCACCCGTCCGCTCCCGGACGGTACGCGTGAGCTGCGCTGGTTCACCCCCGAGGTGGAGGTCGACCTGTGCGGGCACGCCACCCTGGCCACCGCGCACGTGCTCGCCGAACTCGGCGTCGAGGGCCCGTACCGTTTCAGCAGTCGCAGCGGGCCGCTCAGTGTGACCGCCGAGGGCGGTCGGCTGTGGTTGGACTTCCCCTCCCGTCCGGCCGAGGCGATCGAGGCCCCGGACGGTCTGGCCCAGGCGCTGGGCGTGGCACCCCTGTGGGTGGGTCGGGGCGGGACCGACGACCTGCTCGTCGAGGTGGCGGACGAGGCCGCGGTCCGTGCTCTGGCCCCGGACCTGCAGGTCCTGCGGGCCCTTCCCGCCCGCGGGGTCATCGTCACCGCGCCCGGTGACGAGTACGACGTCGTCTCCCGGTTCTTCGCCCCCGGCGCCGGTGTCCCCGAGGATCCGGTGACCGGCAGCGCCCACACCGTGCTGGCCCCCTTCTGGGCCGAGCGTCTGGGCCGCGACGAACTCACCGCCCACCAGGCCTCCGCGCGCGGTGGCGACCTGTTGCTGCGCCTGCGCGGAGACCGGGTCGACATCGGTGGTCACGCTGTCTCCGTCGCCACCGGCGACCTCAAGGTCTGAAAGGCGTCCCCGTGGAACAGTGGAACACCCGTGAAGAGGTCGTCGCAGGGCTCACCCGGTTGGAGGAGGGGCACCCCGGCTGGGAACGGCCCGCCGCCTACGCCGTGGGGGTGCACCGTGACGGCGTGACCACCTTCACCCTCACCAACGTCGGTGAACGTCTCCTGCCGGCCGTCGCGCTGGGTCTCGTCTGCGGCCACACCTTCGGCACCGCGACCTACGAGCTCACCCCCGACCGGTTGGACGCCGCCATCGCCCACCTGGCCCCGGCCGTGGCCTGCACCGAGATGCCCCACCCCAACCACCACCACTGGGTCGCGCTCGCCGAGGACGTCGCCCGAAACGGTGGGCGGCCCGTCGCGGTGTTCGTCGCCGCGCTGGACGATCCCCCCGTGGACGACCACGACCGGGCGTTCCGGGCGGCCATCGCCTGACCCGTCGCCGGCGGATCGGAGCCCAGAGCCCACGGAATCCCGGTTTTCCCCACGTGAGGCCCCCGCTTGGATGACAATGGTGGCGATGGACCCCCTCATCTCCTCCTGAGGGGGTTCCTGCGACGGCCGGGCTCGGGCGCCCCATCCCGAACGACGGCCGCGCGTGGCCGAAGCCCGGGTCCCCATCGGGCTTCGTCCACCATGGCGCTCCGGCACCCGGGGCGCCGGGCCGTGACGGTGGACCCGGGACGTTCACCGATCGGCCCTGCGAGGGACCGCGATCCGGACGCGGACCTCGACGGGGTCGGGTGTCCGCGTCCAGTGACACGGGCATCCGACCCCCCGTTCCACCTCGCGCGCGGCCTGCGCCGTCTCCGATACCGGAGCCCGACGCACTCGTCGGCTCCGCTGAGAGCCGGAGACCGACTCATCGAGGTACCAACGCGTGCGCCCCGGGGCGAGGGTCCCCGGACCGGGGTGGGAGGACGTCGTGCACCGCCCGCAAGGCGGGCGCGGGTCGGGTCAGGCGGCTTCGACCAGGGCGTGGATCCGGTCGGCGGCCTCCCGGGCGCCGTCGGTACCGGCCAGGTGCTCGCGCAGGTCACGGGCGCGCGTGCGCAGGGCGGGGTCGTGCAGGAGCGTTTCGAGGGCGCGGCGCAGGGGCTCACCTTCGGCCCGGCGGGGGCTGAGACCGACCGCGTTGCCGAAGCGCACGCACTCCTCGACGTTCCACCGCTGTTCGAACTGCAGGCCGATGCCCACGAACGGTTTCCCGGAGGCCGCCGCCGTCTGCACGGTGCCCTCGCCCCCGTGGATCACGGAGGCGTCGATGAGATCGTCGAGCCGAGGGGCGGGCAGCAGGTCGAACACGTGCACGTGTGCGCCCAGGCCCGCGAGGTCCTCGGGGCGCAGGTAACGGGAGACCGGTGCCAGCACGGTGACGGGCAGGCGTGACAACTCGTGGAGGATCCGCAGCACGATGTCCCGGTGCGCGGAGCTGCCCATGGCGAAGTACACCACCGGTCGCCGCCGTTCGCGGGCCTCGGCGACCAGACGGGGTATCTCGGGCGGGAGCGGGTGGTCCAGGTGCGCGTAGACGGGTCCGATCCAGCGGTAGTGCGGGGGCAGCAGGTACGGGCGCAGCCGGATGGAGGCGATGAGGTTGAGGTCCCCGTCCAGTGCGTCGATGGTGCGCCGGGGCGGGCGCACACCGTTCTCCTCGGCCACCCGGGCCAGGGCACGGGGTGTGAGGGTGGTGCGCCGGGCGGCCTCGCGCAGGAGGTGGGCGGCGGCGGTGTTGACGGTGCGGGCGAGACGGCCCCGACCCTGGAGCACGGGCAACGCGGGCGTCTGGCGCAGGTGCGGCCAGGAGTAGGCGAAGGGTTTGACGTAGACCAGGGGCACACCGTCGGCGCGCGCGGACACGAACTGGCTGAGGGTGCTGCCGATGACGGTCGCGGCCGGGCGCAGGAGGGAGTTGAGGTCCCGCTCGCTTCGCACGCGTGCGCGCAACAGGTCGGTGGTGAACGGGTGGGTCGGGCTCGCGCCCTGGTCGAAGCGGATCGCCCGGTCGGCCTGGTCCTCGGTGAGCCGCGGTGCCAGGGGGTGGTAGCCGAACCCGGCCTCCTCGACGAGCCCGGCGTACCGTGCCGAGTATCCGGCGAACACGCACTCGTGCCGGTCCCGCAACCTTCGGGCCACCTCGATCGCCCGGGTGGTCTCGGCCAGGTTGAAGGTCTCCGGGGCGAACAGGACCGTGCTCACTGGGCTACTCCTCGTCTGGACGGGCTTCCTGGCAACGTAGTGGTGGGTCCGGGTGGGCGGCAACGCGCGGATGTCCACAGGCCCGGAGCGGGATTCGTGGGGACGTCCTACCCTGGCGGGGCAGTGCAATCGATCGAATGCGGGGGAAACGATGACGGGACGGCAGGGGAACGGCCCTCGTGGCCGGGGCGGTCGCGGGGGCGGCGGTCGCAGGCCCGAACCCGAACCCGTGCGCGGCGTGCGCGACGAGGCCCGGCTCTCCCAGGAGCTGCTCAAGATGGACGGTGCCTCCTACGGGCGCTACAAGTCCCTCAAGGGCGACTGGGACTTCGGCGACTTCACCCTGACCATCGAGCGGGTCCAGGCCGACCCGTTCGCCCCACCGTCGCGGGTCCGTGTCCTGCGACCCGACGCCGGCATCCCGAGCAGCGCCTACGCCGACCCGGTGCGTCGCCGGGCCACCGCGGACTTCCTGGGCAGACTGGCCCGACGTCGGCTCAAGGGGTCGCTGCTGCGGATCGACACCGGGGGCCAGGAGGTGATCGCGCGCTCGTCCTGCCAGGTGGGCGCGGACGGGTCCCTGGACCTGCGGATCGGTCTCGACCTGCCCGGACACGGGCGACGGATCGACGGCCGCACCGCCGAGCGCGAGCTGTGCCGGACGGTGCCCGAGCTGGTCGACGACCTCGACTGGGAGGAGATCGACCAGAAGGCCGCGGAGGCCTTCGCCGACAGCGTGGTCGACACCGAGGCCCTGCGCGGGGCCCTCGCCGAGCGTGACCTGGTGGCGTTCGTGGCGGACGGGGCGATCCTGCCCCGGCGCAGTGGGATCAGTGACGAACCCATGCACGGCGAGGGCGTCGTGCCGTTCGCCGCACCCGAGTCCCTGCGGGTGAGCGTGGACGTGCCGCACCGGGGCACCGTGACCGGTCTGGGCGTACCCGAGGGCATCACGCTCATCGTGGGCGGCGGCTTCCACGGCAAGTCCACGCTGTTGCACGCCCTGGAGCGCGGTGTGTACGACCACGTGCCCGGGGACGGGCGCGAGTTGGTGGTGACCCGGGACGACGCGGTGAAGATCCGGGCCGAGGAGGGGCGCCGGGCGGAGCGGGTGGACGTCAGCCCGTTCGTGCGCAACCTGCCCACCGGCGCCGACACCCGCGACTTTCGCACCGAGAACGCGTCCGGATCCACCTCGCAGGCGGCCAACATCTGTGAGGCCGTGGAGACCGGTGCGCGCACCCTGTTGGTGGACGAGGACTCCACCGCCACCAACCTCATGATCCGCGACGACCGCATGCAGGCCCTGGTGCACGGTGACCGCGAACCCCTGGTGCCCTTCATCGACCTGGTGCGGCCGCTGCGTCGGGTGCACGGGGTCTCGACCGTGCTGGTCATGGGCGGCAGCGGTGACTACTTCGATGTGGCCGATCACGTGATCATGTTGGACGCCTACCACCCGCACGACGTCACCGAACGCGCCGCGGAGCTGGCCCGGGAGCGCACCGACGCGGAGTTCGCGCTGCCGCGCGCCCGGGTCGTGGACCCCCGGTCGGTGGACGACCGCACCGACCGGGGTCGGTCCAAGCTCAAGCGGCGGGACATGGACGTGCTGGTGCTCGGCGAGAGCGACGTCGACGTGCGCGCGGTGGAGCAGTTCGTCGACGCCGGACAGATCACCGGCGCCGGCCTGGCCCTGCGCGCCCTGGTGGCCGCGGGCCACCTGAACGGTGAGCGGACGCTCTCCGAGGCGCTGGACTCCCTGGAGCGGGACCTGGCCGAGCGGGGCGTGACCCTGCTGGGCGAGGACTTCGCCGGGGACTACGCGCTGCCTCGTCGGCACGAGATCGCCGCGGTCCTCAACCGTCTGCGGACCCTGCGGGTGGCCGAACAACGCTGAACCGGTGCGGGGCCGCCCACCGGCGGCCCCGCCTCACAGCAGGAGGAGCAGCAGGATGCCGGCGCCGACCGCGGTGTCGTAGACCATGCACCACTCGGCCAGGGACCGGGAGATCACCTTCCGCGTCCACCAGTGCACGGCGTCCCAGGTGGCGTGGGCGAGCAACCCGAGCGCGATGACCACCACCGCGACCTGGGCGGAGACCACCAGCGCCAGGACGCCGGCCCCACCGAACACGAGCAGGGCGGGGATCTGGAGGGCGAACACACCCGGGCGGCGCAGCTGTCCGCGCACCAGGCCGACCACCACCAGTACCGCGCCCAGGACGAGGACGACGGGCCAGGCCGTCACCCCCACGCCCTCCAGTACGAAGTAGAGGGCGCCGACCGCACCCACCATGAGCCAACTGGTCCGGGCACGGTCCAGGACGGCGATGGCCAGGTACATGACCGGCAGGGTGAACATCAGGAAGAGCAGTCCCCGGTCGTCGGGACCGCCGGAGACGGTGAGCACCGCGGCCAGGGCGGCGGTCAGGGAGGGCCACCAACGGCCCAGGATCTCGGTCACCGTCGCGTGGACGGTCGCGGTTCCGCCCGTGGCCGGGGCGGTGTCCGTTCTCATCGTGGTCATGCGCCCAGACTCGGTCGGGGCCCGCCCCGGTGGCCAGACGTATCCTGGGCCATGTCCGAAACCCTGGGATACCGGGCCGGACCGCCCGGAGCGAGGGCCCGGGTCGACCTACCGGTCGGGGGAGCGGTGGCATGGCCGAGCGCAGGATCGTCGTGGTGGCCTACGACGACGCCGAACTCCTGGAGGTCGCCTCGATCACCTCCACCCTGGCCACGGCGAACGACCTCCTCCCCGAAGGCGCCCCCTACGCAACGGTCGTGGCTACTCTGGGCGGGAATCCGGCGCGCTGCTCGTCCGGCCTGGTCCTGCACGCCCAGGCGGCGCTGGAGACACTCCGTGGGCCGCTGGACACCCTGATCGTGTCCGGTGGACACGGGCACGAACGGGCCGCCGCCGACCCCCACCTGGTCGCGCACGTGCGCCGACTGTCCCGGGAGAGTCGCAGAGTGGCGTCGGTGTGCACCGGATCGAGTGTGCTGGCCGCCGCGGGACTGCTGGACGGCCGGCGGGCGACCACGCACTGGCACTTCGCCCGGGACCTGGCCGCCCGTCACCCCGGGGTGACCGTCGATCCCGCGCCCCTGTTCATCCGGGACGGTGAGGTCTCCACCGCGGCGGGGGTGACCAGCGCACTCGATCTCACGCTGGACTTCGTGGTCGAGGACCACGGGACACCTCTGGCGCGACTGGTCTCCCGGGTGCTGGTCACCCACCTCCAACGCCCCGGTGACCAGGCGCAGATGAGCGTGCTCACCACCCTGGACCCCGAGAACCTGTTGGCCCGGCGGGTGCTCGACCACGTCAGGTCCCACCTGGACGGAGATCTGGGCGCCGACGCGCTCGCCCGCGCCGTCGGGGTGAGCGTCCGTCAACTGCACCGGCTGTGCCGACTGCACACGGGGCTGCCGCCCGGCCGTCTGGTGCGCCGGGCGCGGACCGAGGCCGCCGCGGACCTGCTGGAGTCCACCACGCTCGCCCTGTCCGAGGTGGCCGACCGGTGCGGTCTGGGTTCCACCGAGACCCTCCGGCAGGTCTTCCTCGAACGGTACGGAACCCCACCCTCGCGCTACCGCGCCGCCCACCGGGAACGCGCCGGAGCGCGTCCGTCCTGAACCGGTGTCGGCCCCGTGTCCGTCCGGGAACACGCCGGCGTTCCCCGTCCGGGTGAGCGCCCCGCCCCGTGCCCGACGAGAGCACCACGCCTCACCGTGTCCGCGCACCGCACCCGGTCCGGGCCCGTGGGAACACGCCCGGCCTTGTTCCGGGGGGAGGGCACCCGTGCCGCGCCCGTCGCGCACCCGTGCCTTCGGGGCGCACCCGCCCGCACGTCCGCGTACCCGGGTGGAGCGCGCCCGGACACCGGAACCACGCCCGAGGTGTGGCCGTGGTCACGAGAGGGGGGTTCTCGCCGGTCGGTGGTCGGAGCGGGTCGGTAAGGTGGAAAAGCAGGGCGCAGCAACCCCGAAAGGCGTCATATCGGAACCTTCGGGCCGGTGTTCGTGTGCGTGTCGCCCTGCGGCCCCGACCCTCTTTGGAGACGAGAACCCGGTGCGTGACCCCGCAGATCTGTACGAACTCCACCCAGGTTTCGACGACGTCGCCGGCCAGGCGATGCTGGTCTGTCTGGACGGCTTCGTCGACGCCGGACACGCGGGACGCCAGCTGGCCGAACTGCTCTTCGAGCAGTTCACCGCGGAGAAGATCGCCACCTTCGACACCGATCGGCTCGTGAACTACCGCGACCGTCGCCCGTCGATGACGTTCAGCGAGAACACCTGGCTGGAGTACAAGGTGCCCGAGCTCGGCCTGTACCGCATGCATGACGACGAGGGAGCGCCCTTCCTCGTCCTGCACGGCCCCGAACCCGACCGTGAGTGGGAACTGTTCGTCGCCGCCGTCCAGCAGTTGGTCGACCGCTACTCCGTCTCGCTGACCATCAGCGCGCACGGCATCCCCATGGCCGTGCCGCACACGCGCCCGGTGACGGTCACCCCGCACGCCACCCGGCCCGAACTGGTCTCCGGTCACACGCCGTGGATCGGCCGACTGGAGGTGCCCGGCAGCGCCGTCGCGCTCCTGGAGTACCGTCTGGGCGAGCGGGGCGACGACTTCATCGGCTACGCCGTGCACGTGCCCAGCTACCTGGCCCAGTCCCACTACCCGCGTGCGGCCATCGCCGCCATCGGGTACGTCACCGGCGCCACCGGCCTCGCCGTGCCCACCGCCGAGATGGAGGAGACGGCCACCGCCACCGACGTGGAGATCGCCGAGCAGGTCGCCTCCTCCGAGGAGGTCCAGCGCGTGGTCGCCAACCTGGAACGCCAGTACGACGACATCATGACCTCCAGAGCGGAGGGAAAGACCCCGGAACCGCCCCTGGGCGAGGACGAGGCAGGGCTGCCCACCGCCGACGAACTCGGCGCTGAACTCGAACGCTTCCTCGCAGAGCGCGAGGGCGACGGAAACGGATGACCGTGTTCTACCAGATCCTCTTCAGCTCGGTCCTGCGTCACCTGGACGCGGAGAAGGTCCACCGGCTCAGTTTCGCCGCCCTGCGCGGCGTCACCGCCGTGCCCGCCGTCTCCGAGGCCATGACCCGGGTCCTGGGCCCTCGTGAGCCCGAGCTGACCGTGCACGCGTTCGGTCGCGAGTTCCCCGGTCCGCTGGGGATGGCGGCCGGGTTCGACAAGAACGCGGAGAGCCCCCACGGCCTGGCCGCGCTGGGCTTCGGCTACGTCGAGGTGGGCACCGTCACCGCCCACCCCCAGCCCGGCAACCCCGCGCCCCGGCTGTTCCGTCTCGTCGCGGACCGCGCCGTCGTCAACCGGATGGGGTTCAACAACGAGGGTTCGGCCCTGGTCGCCGAGCGCCTGCACCACGAGCAGGCCCGCCTGGAGCGGCAGGCCGGGCGCGCCGGGCGCGAGCGCCCCGTGCTCGGGGTCAACATCGGCAAGACCAAGGTGACCCCCGAGGACGAGGCGCCCGGCGACTACGCGCTCAGCGCCCTGCGGTTGGCCCGCTACGCCGACTACATGGTCGTCAACGTCAGCTCGCCCAACACCCCCGGTCTGCGTGACCTCCAAGGTGTGGAGCGTCTGCGCCCCCTGATCACCGCGGTCCGCTCGGCGCTGGTCGAGGCCGGTCGTCCCGCACTGCCGCTCCTGGTCAAGATCGCACCGGACCTGGCCGACGAGGACATCGACGCCGTCGCCGACCTGGCCTTGGCGGAAGGGCTCGACGGCATCATCGCCACCAACACCACCATCTCCCGGGAGGGTCTGGACACACCGGCCGACCGAGTGGAGGAGGCGGGCGCCGGTGGGCTGTCCGGAGCCCCGCTCAAGGCGCGCTCCCTGGAGGTGCTGCGTCGCCTGCGGGCCAGGGTCGGTGACCGCGTCACGCTGGTGGCCGTCGGAGGCATCGAGACCCCCGAGGACGCCTGGGCGCGTGTCCGCGCCGGGGCGACCCTGGTGCAGGGCTACACCGGACTCGTCTACGGTGGCCCGCTGTGGCCGCGCCGGATCCACCGGGGCCTGGCCCGCCTGGTGCGCGCCGCCGGATACCGGTCGATCGGCGAGGCCGTGGGCGTGGACGCCCCCGCTCCCGTGCTCACGGTGGTCCCGAAGGCCGACGAGGCCGGCTGAGACCCCCACGGGCACTCCCGCGTCCGGGAACGCGTGCGGCCGGTGGGGAGCCTCCCCACCGGCCGCACGCGTCGTTCGGGCCGACACCCGGCCCCCGTCCGACTACCAGCTGCCGTCCCAGTCCTCGGGGAACCGGGAGCCGGGGTCGGGGTGACCCATCGCCTGGCTGGTGGTGACGAACGTGTAGTCGTCCGCGCGTAGGCGTTCGATGATCTCGGGCATGGCGGCGATCGCGGGGGCCTGGGGGTCGTGCAGCAGCACCACTCCGCCCGGTTCCACCTCGCCGACCACGTTCTCGACGATCCGATCGCGGTCCAGGCCCTCCCAGTCCTTGCTGTCCACCGTCCACATGGTCTCCACCATGTCCTGGTCGGCGATGGTCGCGAGCACGTTCTCGTCGGTGGCGCCGAAGGGCGGACGGAAGAGCTCCACGGTGTGACCGGTCTGCCGCCGGGTCATCGCGCTCACCGCGGCGACCTGTCCGGGAAGCTCCTCGGCGTCCATCCGGTTCATGTGTTCGTGCACGTCGCCGTGGCTGGCGATCTCGTGTCCCTCGGCGTAGGCGCGACGCAGCGGGCCGGGGCGGGTCAGGACCGGGCCTCCGTTGACGAAGAACGACGCGGTCACCTCCTCCTCCGCCAGGATGTCCAGCAGGTGCGAGGTCGCCTCCACCGGTCCGTCGTCGAAGGTCAGGGCCACGCACTTGGTGGCGGCGTCGTCGCAGTCCACGTCCGGGTCGTGGGGCACGATCCGGCCCGGAGGGCGGTCGGCGTCGGACTCCGCCTCCTGACCCGCGGTCGCCGGCGGGGCGAGGTCGGGTTCGTCCACCAGGGACGCCTCCCGCGCGCGTGCGCCCAGTTCGGACAGCAGGGGCGTGGCCGTGTCGTGGTCGACCACGACGACCTTGCGACCGAACTCCGCGTTGGGCACGTGCCCCTCGACGACCGGGGACAGGTGCCCGTCGTCGAACTCCACCACCAGGTCGCCGTCGTCGTTGAAACCGATGGAGTCGTAGGTGCGCAGCACCGGGAACAGCGCGTCGGGGTCGACCTCCTCGTCGTCGGCCAGATCCTCGAGCACGAGGTCGTTGAGCGTGGCCAGGTCCTCCTGGCCGGCGAGCAGCTCGGTGGAGTAGGCGGTGTGGCCGGTGGCCGCGTCGTACCAGTAGGTGGCGTAGCCCTCGCGCAGCCCGTGCATGTCCTCCTCGGTGCGCACCAGTCGCACCCCGAGCACCCCGTCGGCCGCGCCCACCAGCTCCCAGTCGACCTCCAGACGCACCGGGTCGCGGGTGCCGGCACGGAAGTCCTGGACCTCCTCGTCGACACGGGCGGCGAGGCCCTCGGTGAACGGCGCGGCGTCGGTGAACCGGGGAAGGGCGATGTCGATCTCGACGTCGGTCTCCGGAAGGAAGTGGTGGTGTTCGTACTCCTCGGGGCCGGCGGTCCACTCCTCCAGGCCGTCCCCGACCTCCGAACGCAACATCGTGATCGACGCCGCGTCACCGCCGCCGCCGAGATCCTCCCCGCAGGCGGCCAGGGGCAGGACCACGGCCACGGTCAGGGCGCCGGGCCAGAGCCGCCCCCCGCGGCCCCCACGACGCCGGGGCACGACGCGTTCCGGTGCGCTCTCGCTCGACGACACAACCCGACTCCCTCTCCCTGGTACGGCCGCTCCCACCTCTGCTGGCAGCAACATAGGGGAGACGGACCCCGCTCCCGGTGCGGCTGACCACATGTGGACATCGCCCCGCGTCGGGGATCACCCCGTTCCCGGCGGTGCGGCTCCGGCCCGTCGGGAACGGCCGACACGTCGCATCCCCGTATCCCGGCGTCGGGCCGACGGCCGTCACGGACGGTGATCCCGACACGGAATCTCACGCGCCGTGTTCTTCGGGCCCGCGCTGCGCGTCGGCCCGTGGTCGGGCGCCTTGGTGGTCGGGGACCTTCGTCGTCCGCGGTGGGTGACCCGTTCCTCGCGATCCCACCGGGGGCACCCGGACCGAGGGCCCTTCAGGCCCGACACGAGGGGACTAGTCGTCCTCGTCCGCGTCCTCGGTCTCCTCCGGCTCCTCGGTCTCCTCCGGCTCCTCGGGCACCCCGTCGACGTAGCTGCGGCCCGGTTCGGGGGTGCCGAGCAGCTGCGACACCGTCACCATGGTGTAACCGCGTTCGTCCAGTTCACGGATGATCTCGTGCGACGCGTCGATGGTGGTGTCGTGGATGTCGTGCATGAGGATGATGGCTCCGTCCTCGGCCCCGTCGAGGGCGCGCTCGGCCACCACGTCGGCCTCGCGGTCCTTCCAGTCGTTGGTGTCCACGCTCCACATGATCTGGGCCAGCCCCATCTCCTCGGTGACCCGGGCGACGGTGTCGTTGGTGGAGCCGTACGGCGGGCGCATCAGGTCCATGACGTAGCCGGTCTCGCGGTACACCTGGGCCTGGACCGGATCCAGGTCGGCCCGCACGCCGCCGGCGCCGAGCGTGGCCAGGTCCGGGTGGGCCAACGTGTGGTTGGCCAACTCGTGTCCCTCCGCGTAGGTGCGTCGTACCGTCCACGGGTGCTCGGCCACGGGATGCCCGGTGACGAAGAAGGTCGCCTTGGCGTCGTGCTCGGCGAGAGCGTCCAGCAGTTCGGGGGTGCGCCCGCCGGGGCCGTCGTCGTAGGTCAGGGCCACACAGCGCGTGTCGGGGTCGGCGCAGTCGACCTCGTCGTCGATGGGGGAGAACTCCCCGGGTGCGCCCGGGGAGGAGCCGTCCTTGTCGGCCTCGGGGGCGGCGGCCACCGTGAACTCCTCGACGCTCCGGGTCGCCGCCTCGCGGGCCCGCAGACCGAACTCCGACAGCAGTTCCTCGGCCTCCTCACGGTCCACCATGACGTGGACACGCCCCTCGGAGGTCGGAGCGACCTGGCCGTCGTCGAACTCGACGATCAGATCGCCCTCGGGGCTGAAACCCAGGGAGTCGTAGAGGGTGCTGATCGGGTGCAGGGACGTGGCCGAGACGGTGTCCGGGACCTCTTCGCGGACCCGCTCGTTGAGGGCGGCGAGTTCGCTCTGGCCGGCGAGCAGGCCGCTGGAGCCGTGCACGGTGCCGTCGTCGGTCTCGTACCAGTACGTGCTGTGGCCCTCGCGGGTCTCCTCGGAATCGGTCTCGGTCGTGGTGACCCGTACGCCCACGATCCCGTCCCCGGCGGCGGTCAGGCGCCACCCGCCCTCGAAGGAGGCGGCGCCGGGGTTGGCGGCGTCGAAGGCGTGCACCCGGTCGGTGAGGGTGCGGTCCAGGAAGTCGGTGAGCGGGTCGGCGTCGGGGATGGCCGGGTAGGTCACGGTGACGTCGCTGTCGCCCTCGTAAGCGACCGTGGTCTCCTCGGTCCCGGGGACCGCGGCCGCCTCGACCACGGTCGTGCCCTCCTCGGACGCCTCCGCGGGCGGGTCCTCCTCGGTCTCCATCCCGACGTTCTCCGCGAGGTTCGCGATGACACCGTCCTCGGACGGGTCGGGTGGTCGTGTCGTCGACAGCACCAGTCCCGAGAGCACCACCAACGCGATCGCCACCGTGAGGATCGGGTGGTCGGGTGCCATGGTCGGACGGTCTTGCTGCTGCTTCACCTGGGGGCTCTCCACGTTCATCGTCAGACGAACGTTCGCGGAGGACGGGGGTAGGTTCGACTCCGCGTAACGCTGGTTTCGGGTGTGGTGCCGGGCTCACGGCGGGGGTTCGCTCGTGTGCTCCGGTTCAGGGGTCACGCCGGGTACAGGGGCGAAGGGGGTGCTCCCTATACTTGCAGCCGTGGAAGGTACACACTCCCGTCCTCGGTCGCCGGAGCCCGCTCCGGCCTGGTGGGGGTGTGTCGAAAGAGGGAACCCGGTGCGAATCCGGGACTGCCCCGCAGCGGTATGTGGGAACGAGCGTCGCCATGAGCACTGGTGCGCCGATCGTCGAGGTCGGTGGCCGGGAAGCGGTGGCCATTAGGAGAGCCGACGCGTAGCGTCGGAAACGCCCACGAGTCCGAAGACCTGCCTCCACCCGGCGGCGCACCCGTGCCGCCGGTGGTCCCGCGCCCCGAGGGAGGGCCGAGGTCGCCAGGCACGTGTGCGCGTTCGGCGTACCCTTCGGCGTGCCCGCGTTCCTCGTCTCCGCCCTCGTGGCCGGTACCCGGCTTTCGACGAGGGAGAGAAGCTTCATGGACACGACCTCCGCGGCCTCCCGGCCGTCCGTGCGCTCCACGGTGCACGGCTATCCGCGTATCGGCCCCGCGCGCGAACTCAAGCGCGCCAGTGAGTCCTACTGGAAGGGCGCCACCACCGCGGCCGAACTCGACACCATCGCCGCCGATCTGCGCAGGGGCGTCTACGCCGCGCTGCGCGAGGCCGGGGTGGACGACATCCCGTCCAACACGTTCTCCTACTACGACCAGGTGCTGGACACCGCGGTCCTGTTCGACCTCGTACCGTCCCGCTTCCCCTCCCCGGCGCAGGCGGAGGACCGGGAGGAGCAGCTGCGCCGCTACTTCGCGCTCGCCCGCGGGGAGCAGGGCGCGCCGCCCCTGGAGATGACCAAGTGGTTCGACACCAACTACCACTACCTGGTGCCCGAACTGTCGCCGAGCACCCGGCCGCGCCTGGTCGGCGACAAGCCGGTCGTGGAGTTCCGTGAGGCCGCCGAGGCCGGTTTCCCGACCCGCCCGGTCCTGGTGGGGCCGCTGACCTTCCTGCTGCTCGCCAAGGCCGGCACCGACGCTCCCGAAGGCTGGGAGCCGATCGCGCTGCTGGACGGACTCCTGGACGCCTACGCCGCGCTCCTGCGCGAGCTCGCGGCGGCCGGCGCCACCGAGGTCCAGCTCGACGAACCCATCCTCGCGACCGACGAGGGCCGCGCCGCTCTGGGGCACCTGGAACGCTGCTACCAGCGGTTGGGGTCCCTCACCGAGCGCCCCGCGCTGTTGGTGTCCACCTACTTCGGTTCCATCGGCGCGGACGCGCTCCGCGTGCTGAAGCAGGCCCCGGTCGAGGCCGTGGGTCTGGATCTGGTCACCGACGCCGAGGGCGTGGACGACCTCACCGCCGTCTCCGGTCTCGGTTCCACCCGTCTGGTCGCGGGTGTGGTGGACGGCCGCAACGTCTGGCGTACCGACCTGCCGGCCGCCGTCGCCGAACTCGGCACCCTCCTCGCCCTGACCGACGAGCTCACGGTGAGCACCTCGTGCTCGCTGCTGCACGTGCCCATCGACCTGGACGCCGAGACCTCCCTGGCCCCGGAACTGCGCGCCGCCCTGGCCTTCGCCCGGCAGAAGGCCGAGGAGGTGGCGCTCCTGGGCCGCGTGCTTTCCGAGGGGAGTGACGCCGGGTACCGGAGCGACGTCGAACCGCGCGACCCCTCCTTCACCGACGCGCGGGTGCGCGCCCGCCTGGACGCCCTGGGCCCGGAGGCCTACGCACGTCCCCAGGACCGGGTCGTGCCCGCCGTCCGGCCGCTCGCCACGACCACCATCGGCTCCTTCCCGCAGACCCCGGAGCTGCGCCGCGCCCGTGCGGCGCACCGCCGGGGCGAGCTGGCCACCGAGGAGTACAAGGCGCTGTTGCGCGCGGAGATCGATCGGGTCATCACGCTCCAGGAGGAGATCGGCCTGGACGTCCTGGTGCACGGTGAGCCCGAGCGCAACGACATGGTCCAGTACTTCGCGGAGCAGCTGGAGGGCTACGCGACCACCGAGCACGGGTGGGTGCAGTCCTACGGTTCACGGTGTGTGCGTCCGCCGATCCTCTTCGGTGACGTCGCGCGTCCCGCACCGATGACGGTCGAGTGGATCACCTACGCCCAGTCGCGCACCGACAAGCCGGTCAAGGGCATGTTGACCGGGCCGGTGACCATGCTCGCCTGGTCGTTCGTCCGTACCGACCAGCCGCTGGGCGAGACCGCCCGTCAGGTGGGTCTGGCCCTGCGCGACGAGGTCGCCGACCTGGAGCGCGCGGGTATCCGTCACATCCAGGTCGACGAGGCGGCGCTGCGGGAGCTGCTGCCGCTGCGGGCCGAGCGGCGCCCGGCGTACCTGAGGTGGGCGGTCGACGCGTTCCGCCTGGCCACGTCCGGGGTCGCCTCGACCACGACCATCCACACGCACATGTGCTACTCGGAGTTCAACCAGATCGTCGACGGGATCGAGGCGCTGGACGCCGACGTGACCAGCGTCGAGGCGGCCCGTTCGCGGATGGAGCTGGTGGAGGCCCTCGGCCGACGCGGCTACGGGCGCGGGATCGGCCCGGGCGTGTACGACATCCACTCGCCGCGGGTGCCCTCGGTCGAGGAGGTGGAGGCCTCGCTGCGGCTGGCGGTGTCGCACGTGGACGCCGCGCACCTGTGGGCCAACCCGGACTGCGGTCTGAAGACCCGCGGTTACGCCGAGACCGAGCAGGCGCTGCGCAACATGGTGGAGGCGGCCCGCAGGGTGCGTGTCGACCTCCCGGGCACCTGATCACCCTTCGCACATGAAACAGGGGGCCGCGGCTGTGCGCCGCGGCCCCCTGGTGTCTCTTCCGGGGAGGAGTCGGTCGATTCCTACTCGGCACCGAGGAGCGTGAGGGACTCCGCGGCCGCATCGGTCAGCAGGGCCTCGACGTCGTCGATCATGACCAGTTCGGAGCCGTCGAAGGACGAGACCTGGTAGGTGTACTCGATGTTCATGTTGCCCGCACGGACGAGGAGGACGGCGGTGGGGGCCGGGTCGTCGAGGATGGTCGACTCGGTGACGATCAGGTGGGCCTCGTCGCCCAGACCGTCGAGCGCCTTGTCCTCTTCCAGGCTCTCCTCCGGGTAGTAGTCGACACCACCCGTGTAGTTGTCGATGGAGTTCTGGAAGTCCGTCGTCGCGCTTTCGATGGAGTCGCTGCCGCCGAAGGGCACCCTGTACTCCAGCCACAGGCTGCTGTAGGCCCGGTCCGGGTTGCCCTCGGGTGCATCACCCGAGGCGGTGCAGCTCGAACGGCTGTCGGAGACGTTCTTGTTGAGGTTGTCCCGCATACCGAAGTCCGCGACCAACTCGTCGGTCATGGCGTCGCAGGGTTCGGTGGGCAGTGCGTAGGGCGGCTCACCGGTGGGGCCGTCACCACCCGTCGCGGGCTCCTCGGATCCGTCGTCGGCCGGCTCCTCGGTCTCCTCGGTGGTCTGCGTCGTCTCGTCGGGTCCGGCGGCGACCTGGTCATCGCCGCCACCGCGCGCGACGAGCATGATGATCACCGCGATGACGAGGACCACGATGATCGCGCCGCCACCGATGACCACCCACAGGCCGGCCTTGCCGCCGCCACCCTGGGGCGGCTGCTGCGGCGGGGGGTACCCGCCCGGCCCACCGGGGCCTCCGTGGCCGCCGTAGGGCGGCTGTCCGCCCGCGTACATGCCCTGGTCCTGGCCGGGGTTGCCCGGGTAGGGGCCCTGGCCATAGGGGGGCTGCGCGCCGGCGCCGGGCCCGTAGGGCGGCTGCCCGCCGGTGTGCCCGTAGGGAGGCTGTCCGCCGCTGGGGGCGCCGTAGGGCGGCTGTCCGCCGGTGCCGTCCCCGCCACCATAGGGATTCTGCGGTGGCTGGTTGTAAGGTCCGTTTTCGCTCATGGCTCCCCTCGCCCGGTGATGTTCTGGCCGTCGTCTCTGGGACGCGTACGCGCTTTGGTGAGTTCTCACGATTTTTCCGTGATGACCACCGGCGGAGCGCCGGGTGGGTGACAGCACGGGGAATCGCGGGGGAGGAGACCCCGGAACCGTCGTCGCTCCGCGGGCGAGGGCGGGCGGCGAGGAGCGGGAGTTCCCCGAGTCGTGAGAGGGTGCCCCGATTCGTGGAGGGGTTCCCGCCGACCGCCGGGATGATGTCGAGGGGACGAATCCCCACGACCGAGGGTCGGGACGTCAAGCATCCTAACCGCGACCATCGGGGGAGCGGCAGGGCGGACCAGGGTCAACGGGGTGAATCGTCATCGTTTCGTGCCGGTGGAGTTCCACGTCACCCTTCGCGTGACGTGATCGTGATTCCTCCGTGTGGATTTTCGTACCGTCCCGCAGGTAATGGGTCGGACGTCCCTTCGGGCCCTTGGTCCCGAGAGCGGATTCGTGGGCCGCGCGCACCGGGTTCCGGGAACGAGGGGAGCGGGGACGGGCGCGCACGCCGGAGGGGGCGGTCGGACGCCGGGGTCAGAACATCGAGATGTGCACGTGGTCGAAGTGGTTCTCGGTGATGCTGCCGCGGTCGGACATCGCGCGCCAGTCGGTGTCGCCCCGGCGCACGTCCCAGATCTGCTGGCGGTAGATCACGTACATGACCCCCAGGTCATCGGCGTTGTCCCGGGCCCAGTTGGAGATCTCCCAGCCGCGCTCGACCTGGTCCTCCGAGGGCATGGAGCCGTTGGAGCTCAGCATGAAGTCACAGGCGCGGCCCTTGGGGTGCTCGCCCACGACCCAGCCGCCCTCCTCGCGGTAGCAGCCCACGCCGCCCACGTCGGAGCCGCGCCCGAAGATCTCGATGCCCGTGTCGCGCATCTGTTCGGTGCGCGGGGTGATGTTGTCCGGCGGCCGCATGGGCTGCTCCGGGTGATCGGCGATGAGCCGGCGCACCTCCATGCGCCGTTCGTCGAGCTCGTCCATGTCGGCCTCGGCCTCGGCCAGCCGCTCCTCGGCGTTCTCCTGGGCGACCTCGTCCCGCGACAGCGCCTGGTCCAGCTGGTCGATCTTGTCCTGGTTGCTGGTGGACAGGTAGTCGATGACGACGGCGCGGTCGATGACCTCGTCGGGTTCGGACTCCACGAACAGCGACATCGAGGGGTCGATGCCACTGCTGGTGTAGGTCGCCACCGCCAGGGAGCGGACCTGTTCACGCGCCGCGTCCACGTCCTCACGGGTGGAGTCGGCGCGCGTCTGGGCGCGGTCCGCCTCCTCCATGACGTTCTCCATGTCCCGGAGTTCGCCGTTGTACTCCTCGGTGAGGGTCTCGGCGCGCGACTCCAGGGAGCTCATGGACTCCGGGTCCCGGGGTACCGGTGCGGCGGCCGCGGGGCCGGGGACGGCGGTGAGGGCCAGGAGGGCCACGACCAGGGCCGCGGCGCCGCCGGGGCCGGGGCGCGTGATCGTGCGGAGCGCGCTCGCGCTTGCGGAGAGCACGTCCCGCCAGGTGCGGTCGGTGGGGTCGGGCGCCCAGAAATCGGCGTAGTCGTCCACTCGGCTCGGGTCGTCGGACTGCACGGTGTGGTCGCTCCTCGTGCCCACACGCGAACCCCCTACGGGCACGGAGGCGCTGTGGACGCAGCTTCTCGTCTTTCCCGGACCGTGCGCGGGACACGAAGTCGGTGCCGGCCGCGCCGCGTCCACCCCGCTCGGCGAGGCAAGGTCACGGGACGGTCATGAGTGTAGGCACTCTCCGGGGTCTTCGGGAGGGACAGGGGCATTCTCACCCCCATCAAAGCAGGCAATGTGTCCTAAATAACCATATTAAGGTCAAGGGTTTTGCTGAACCGACCCATCCGATCATGGTTGAGTTGGGAGCGTGATGGCTCCCGAACACGACGAAGCGACCCTCGCCACCATGGCCGAACCCACCCGGCGGTGCGTTCCGCTGCCCGGCGGTCGCTGTCGTATGCCGCACCGCTTCTGAAGAGCGGGGCCGTCCTCGCCCCGCCCGGCGCCCCGGCGCCGTCCCGGGCCCGATCAGGGCCCCCGGCCGCCGCTCCGGCGCGTCGCCGACGCCCACCACCAGGCACTTCGTACGCTCGGGTGTGGGCGTCGATCCCACGCTGAGTCCAGCACCTCTTCGCCCGCGTGCGCGCGGGAGCTGCGACACCACCGCCAGACGTCGATGGGAAAACCGTGATTGACGCAGTGGGTCTCCACAAGACCTACAGGTTGAAGAAACGTCGGGTCCATGCCCTCAACGGGGTCGACCTGAATGTCGAGTCCGGCGAGATCTACGGGGTCGTGGGCCAGAGCGGTGCGGGCAAGAGCACCCTCCTGCGCTCGGTGAACCTCCTCGAACGCCCCGACACCGGCACGGTCCGGGTGGGCGACGAGGAGCTCACCTCCCTCCGCGGGGCGCGCCTGCGCGCCGCGCGCCGTCACATCGGGATGGTGCACCAGCACTTCGCCCTGCTCTCCTCCCGCACGGTCGCCGGCAACGTCGGCTTCCCGCTGGAGGTGGCCGGGGTCTCCCGGTCCCGGCGTGCCACCCGTGTGGGCGAACTCCTGGAGCTGGTCGGGCTGGGCGACAAGGCCCGCGCCTACCCGTCCCAACTCTCCGGCGGTCAGAAACAGCGCGTGGGCATCGCCCGTGCGCTGGCCTCGGACCCCAAGGTCCTGCTCAGCGACGAGGCGACCTCGGCGCTGGACCCCGCCACCACCGAGTCCATCCTGGCCCTGCTGCGCCGCCTGCGCGACGAGCTGGGTCTGACCATCCTGCTCATCACCCACGAGATGGACGTGATCAAGCGGATCTGCGACTCCGCCGCGATCATGGAGGACGGCAGGTTCCTGGAGTCGGGCCGGGTGCTGGACCTCATCGGCACCCCGGGTTCCCTGCTGGCGCGCTCGCTGTTCCCGCTGCCGGACAACGGAGGGCCGGAGTCGGTGGTCATCACCTACCCGCGCTCCTTCGACGAGCCCTTCATGTCCGAGCTGACCCGCCGCTTCGACGTGGACGTCAACATCCTCGGCGGCGGTGTGGAGCAGGTCGCCGGTCAGTCCGTGGGCCGGCTCAGCGTCGACATGCGCGGGGCCCGCCGCACCGAGGCGCTCACCTACCTGTCCGAGCACGGCCTGCTGGTCGAGGAGGCCGGAAAGTGATGACCGACGAGATCCTCCACCTGGCCCAGGACGGCGACGCCCTGACCGCGGTCGCCGACTTCGTCCGGGACTGGCCGAACATGTGGCCCAGCCTCTGGTTGGGCACCCAGGACACCATCTACATGGTGTGGTGGGCGACCGTCTTCAGCGTGCTGTTCGGTCTTCCCCTCGGCGTGCTCCTGGTCGCCACCGACAAGGGCGGGCTCATCCCGGCCCCGACCGTGCGCGCGGTGCTCAGCGCCATCGTGAACATCGGCCGCTCGCTGCCGTTCATCGTCCTGATGGTCGCGGTGCTCTCGCTCACCCGGTTCCTGGTGGGCACCACGCTCGGCCCCACGGCCGCGATCGTGCCGTTGAGCATCGGCGCCATCCCCTTCTTCGCGCGCCTGGTGGAGACCTCGCTGCGCGAGGTGGACCGGGGGGTCGTCGAGGCCGCGCACGCCATGGGCACCCGCAGGTTCACCATCGTGGGCAAGGTGATGCTGCCCGAGGCCATGCCGGGTCTCATCGCCGGTCTGGTGATGACCGTGGTCACGCTCATCTCCTACTCGGCGATGGCCGGCGCCATCGGCGGCGGTGGCCTGGGCGACCTCGCGATCCGTGAGGGCTACCAGCGCTTCAACGACCACTACCTGTGGGCGACCGTGATCCTGCTGGTGGTCATCGTCCAGATCGCGCAGAGCCTGGGTGATCTCCTGGTGCGCCGACTGTCCCGACGCTGACGTCCCGACCCCCGCCCTCCGTCCCCCGTATCCCCCCGTGAGTCGTCCGGAAGCAACGGTAAGGAGAAGGAGACAGCCATGACAGGGAGTGCGAACGTGCTGCGGGGGATCGCCGTGGCCGGCGCCGCGGCCGTGCTGCTGGCGGGGTGCGGAAGCCCCAGCGAGCGGTCCGAGCAGGACGGTGCCGACGACGACGTGGTGACCCTCCGGGTGGGGGCGACACCGCTGCCGCACGCGGAGATCCTCGCGTTCGTCAACGACGAGTTGGCGGCCGACGCGGGGCTGGCCATCGACGTCGTCGAGTACACCGACTACAACCAGCCCAACGCCGCTCTGACCGAGGGCGAGTTGGACGCGAACTACTACCAGACGCGCCCGTTCCTGGAGGAGTACCTCGCCGGCAACGACGACGCGGACCTGGAGTACGTGAGCGACGTGCACCTGGAGGCCTTCGGGCTGTACTCGCAGGACGTCGCGGACCTGGACGACCTGTCCGAGGGCGCGGAGATCGCCGTGCCCAACGACGTGTCCAACATGGGGCGGGCGCTCAACCTGCTGGCCGCCAACGACGTCATCACGCTGGCGGAGGGTGCGGGTGAGAGCCCCGAGGAGTCCGACATCGAGAACAACCCACTCGACATCACCCTCACCCCGGTGGAGGCCGCTCAGCTCCCGCGTTCGCTCCAGGACGTGGACGCGGCCGTGGTCAACGGCAACTACGCGCTGGAGGCGGACCTGCCGGAGACCGCGAACGCGCTGGCCTGGGAGGAGACCGAGGGCAGTGTGTACGGCAACGGTCTGGTGGTGCGCTCGGAGGACGTCGACGCCGAGGACATCGTGCGGTTGAACGAGCTGCTGCACAGCCAGGAGGTGCGCGACTTCATGGAGGAGCGCTGGCAGGGCATCGTCATCCCCATGGACGGTGCCGCCGAGCCGCAGGACGGCGGCGAGTAGCCCACCCCTGGGAGGCGGTTCCGCCACGGGCCGTCCGCCATGGCCCGTCCGCCCCACCGTCGTGAGGTGAGCGGTGCGGGTCGTGGGTCCCGGTGCCCTTCGGGATCCACGACCCCACCGCGTAACGGTTGCGTTTCGGCGAACTCTGGACGCGTTGACTTGCGAGTGCCGTTCTGCTTCCGTTATGGGAGCGCTCCCAAGCCGATTCCCCTCGTCACGGAAGGTGCGTAACGTAGCAGTGAGTAACCCGAACGATTTCCCCGAGGACTTCCTCTGGGGGGCGGCCACCGCCTCCTTCCAGATCGAGGGCGCCACCACCGCCGACGGTCGCGGCCGCAGCATTTGGGACACCTTCGCCGAGACCCCCGGCAAGGTGTTGAACGGGGACACCGGTGACCCCGCCGACGACCACTACAACCGCTACGCCGAGGACGTCGCGCTCATGAAGCGGCTCAACCTCGGCGCCTACCGCTTCTCGGTCGCCTGGCCCCGGATCGTTCCCGAGGGCACGGGCAAGGTGAACCAGGCCGGCATCGACTTCTACGACCGGCTCGTCGACGGCCTCCTGGAGGCCGGCATCCAGCCGTGGGCCACGCTGTACCACTGGGACCTGCCCCAGCCACTGGAGGACGCCGGCGGCTGGCCCGCCCGCGACACCGCCCTGCGCTTCGCCGAGTACGCCAAGGTCGTCGCCGACGCCCTCGGGGACCGGGTCTCCCACTGGATGACCATCAACGAGCCCTGGTGCTCGGCGTTCCTCGGCTACCACAACGGGCACCACGCGCCCGGCCACCGTGACGCCGCCGCGGCGCTCGCCGCCACCCACCACCTGCTCCTCGGGCACGGGCTGGCGGTCGAGGCGATCCGTTCCACCGGCCACCCCGCCACCGTGGGCCTGGCCCACAACCAGGCGGTCATCCGCCCCCACGGCGCCAACGCCGCCGACACCCGGGCCGCCCGTCGGGCCGACGGCGTGCGCAACCGCATCTTCACCGACCCCCTGTTCAAGGGCGCCTACCCGGCCGACGTCCTGGAGGACCTCGCCGACATCAGCGACTTCTCCTTCGTGAAGGAGGGGGACCTGGCGACCATCTCCGCGCCCCTGGACTTCCTGGGGATCAACTACTACTCGCCGGAGTTCGTCGCCGGTTCGGCCAAGGGGCTGGACCCGGCGCTGGTCAGCGGCGAGGGCGAGGCCTGGCTCGGGGCCGACCCCGAGGAGGTCCACGTCTCCCAGGGGCTTCCCGTCACCCACATGGGCTGGGAGATCGACCCGAGCGGCCTGTTCGACGTTCTCCAGCGTCTGGCGGGTGAGAGCGGAGGCATCGACCTCTACGTCACCGAGAACGGCTGCGCGTTCGAGGACACCGTCGAGGACGGCGCCGTCCACGACGTCGATCGCACCGACTACTACGAGGGCCACCTGCGGGCCGTACGTGAGGCGATCCACGCCGGAATCCCCCTGCGCGGCTATTTCGCCTGGTCACTTCTGGATAATTTCGAGTGGGCGTGGGGATACTCCCGCCGATTCGGCATCGTGCACGTGAACTACGAGACGCAGGAGCGCATCGTCAAGGACACGGGCCACTGGTACGCCGAGTTGGCCAGGACCGGAAGGTTCCCCGCACGGTGATCCACCGCGGTCGATGGGGCGCTCCTCCCGGGGCGCCCCACTCGCGCGTCGTTCCGGGGCCGGTCCGCGGCGGCACGGTGACGTGACCCTCCACGCCCTCCGTCCGGAACGTCCGGGCGGCACGGTAGACAGTCCAAGGAGCCTCGAAGTGGCCAAGAGCGGCGGCCGACAGCGGCCGACCCTGGAAATGGTGGCGCAACGGGCCGGAGTGGGCCGAGGGACTGTGTCCCGGGTAATCAACGGGTCCTCCCAGGTCAGCCCGCGGACCCGCGAGGCGGTGCACAACGCCATCGCGGAACTGGGCTACAGCCCCAACCAGGCCGCGCGCACGCTGGTCACCCGGCGCACCGACACGGTGGCCCTGGTGGTCTCGGAGTCGCGGGACCGCCTGTTCGCGGACCCCTTCTTCGCCGACATCATCCGCGGCGTCAGTTCGGTCCTGCACGAACGCGACCTCCAACTGATGCTCACCACCGCCCGCGGCGAGGCCGAGCACAAGAGGGTGGGCGAGTACCTCAGCGGTGCGCACGTGGACGGCGCCCTGCTGGTCTCCCTGCACCGCGACGACCCTCTCACCACCAGGCTGGCCGACTCCGGCGTGCCCGTGGTGCACGGAGGCCGGCCCTACTCCGACGTCGCGCCCGCGCCCTTCTGCGTGGACGTCGACAACGTGGAGGGGGGACGTGTGGCCACCCGGCACCTGCTGGAGACCGGGCACGAACGGGTCGGCACCATCACCGGTCCCCAGGACATGAACGCGGGTGTGGGGCGTCTCCAGGGTTTCCGGGAGGCCATGGCCGAGGCCGGTCGACGGGTCGACGAGGACCTGGTGGTGCAGGGCGACTTCAGTGTCGACGGCGGCGCCGAGGCGACCGCGGAGCTGCTCGACCGGGGGGCGCACCCCGACGCGCTGTTCGTCGCCTCCGACATGATGGCCATCGGTGCCATCCGGACCCTGCGTGAGCGCGGCCTGAGCGTGCCCGAGGACGTGGCGCTGGTCGGGTTCGACGACAGCCTCATGGCCCAGCACAGCACCCCGTCGTTGACCACGGTCCATCAGCCCACCGTCCAGATGGGTCGGGAGATGGCGCGCCTGCTCGTGGACGTGGCCATTCCGCGTACCGCCGAGTCGGAGCTGGTCACGTTGGAGACGCATCTGGTCGTCCGCGATTCCGGATGAACCGGCGGTCGGTTCGGTACGGGATCCCTTACCCCGCCGCCGAGCCGGACTTTCGTCCCATTCATCCCTCTGGACTCGCCGGTCCCGCCTGTGCGAGGCTGGTCCGGATTTCGGGGGAGACGGTGGGAGCGCATGGATCCGACGCGGGAGCCGACCCACACCCGGTGCGCCATCGCCCAGTGCGTTCGATGCGACCGGGACGGACTCGACTGCAGGTACTGCTCCGGCACCGGATGGTGGCGGCCCGAGCGTCCGCATCGGGAGGCCAGTGGGGTGATCGTCTGGTCCCGGATCGACGAACCCTGCCGTGGCTGCGCCGGGACCGGCAAGGAGCACGGTCCCGTGGTCACGTCCTGAGCCCCGTCCGGTCCGTGCAAAAGTGGGTGTGAGGATCATGGGCACGCCACCCGCAGCGGGGCGTGTTCCGTGGACGTCGCCCGCCGGTCGGCGGGAGGGGGTCGTCCGTACGCCCCCGGGGACGGGAACAGCACAGGGGGAGTGGGCACATTGCGCTGGGTCACCTATCTGTCGCCGAGTGGTGGTGGCACCCGGGTGGGCGCCCTCGATGACGGCGACGTGATGGGCAGCCCCGACCAGGACGGCCTGGACCGGCTGCTGGAAGCCGGCCTGGCCGCGTTGGAGGCCGCACACCGACGCGCCGTCGAGGGCGCCATCGAGATCATCGTGGAGCCGGAGGCGCGCATGTGCGCCCCCGTCGCGCCCCGCACCCTGGTACCGGTCCGGGTGGGGGACCAGGAGTTCGAGATCCACCCCGAACTGGTGCGCGGGGTCGACGACGCGGTACTCCCCGAGGCCCGGGTCGCGTGTGTGGGCGTGGCGGCGGTCGCCGTCGGACCGGGGCAGGCCCTGGCCTACACCCCCGCCTGCCTGTGGCTGGACGGCGCCGGCGACGGCGTGCAGCTCATCCTGGGACCCGTCCTGACCACCGCCGACGAGCTGGAACTCGGTGCGGTGGAGCTGGCCACCTCGGTGGAGGAACAGGAGAACGGCCGTGGGCGGGTCGACCTCGGCGACCCTCGCCTCACGTCCGGACCCGGGCGGGTGCACGCGGTGCTGCCGATCGTCACCCCGCGACTGGAGGCGGACGACGAGTTGTTCGTCGACGCCGGGGAACTGGGCACCTTCGAGGTCAGGGTCGGCTCCCAGGTCTGAACGCGGGGGCGTGCCGCCCGGTCAGGGCGTGTACTCCCAGTGCCAGGGCTCGAACCCGCCGCGTGCCCAGTCGGGGTTGTCCCAGCCGTGGGAGGGGGCCTGGTCGAGCATCCAGCGGTGCTCGGCGGTCCCCACCTCGTTGACGCCGCCGCACAGGTCCACGGCGATCCCCAGTCCGTGGGCGCTCGTCCCGGGCCGGGCGGCCATGCCGGGCAGCATCTCCTGGAACAGGCGGACCTGCTCGTGATAGGGCCGATAGGAGTCGGTCACGCACATCGGGCGACCGAACTCGGCGCGATAGGCCTCGTCGAGCGCGACGAAGGACTCCGCCGCGTCGGCGCGCAGCATCTCGCCGGCCTGGGGTAGCGGGCACAGCACGGTGTCGGGGATGTGACCGTTGTCGAAGCCCGCGACGTCGTCGCCGGCGCACACGCCCTCCGACGCCTCCCGCGCCTCCGTGGCCTCGGCGGGGTCCGCGGCCGCCGCCGGTTCCGTGTCCGGGACCGGTCCGGAGGCCTCCGCCGCGCGGTCCGACCGCGCCTCGTCCGCACCGTCGTCGGTGTCCTCGTCCTGCGGGTCGTCGGGTTCGGTCGCGGCGAGGGCCTCCTCCAACGCCGTCTGCTGTTCCAGGAGTCCCCGGGCGCGTTCCTCCTGCGCCTCGATGGCCTCCTCGGCGGACTCCCGTGCCTCCTTCGCGTCCTCGGTGGCCTCGTGCTGTTCCTCCTCGGCGGCGCCGGCCGCCTCGGAGAGGGTGTCGGCCGCCACACGGGCGGCCTCGGCCCGCCCCAGGTCCGCGGAGCGGTGCTCACCGAGCAGGACCAGGTAGGCGCCGCGTTCCAGGAGCCCCACGGGCCCCTCGGAACCGGTCCAGGCCTGGGCGATGTCCAGGTCGGCGCCCTTGTAGGCCCCGGCGGCCTGGCGTGCCGCGTTCAGGCGCCGGTCCTCCCGGTGCTCGGCCGCGGTCCGGGAGCGGCGGTCCGCGGCCTCGCGGGCCTCGGTGGCCTCGTCCAGACGCGCGGCCTCCCGGAGATAGACCTCGATCCTCTCCGAGGCCTGTTCACGCAGAGCCGCCACGTCCGATCGGGCGGTGGCGAGTTCCACCCGGAGTACCTCCAGGTCGTTCGGGGGCGCGGCCGCGGCGGGGGCGGCGAGGGCGAGCGTGGACAGCAGGGCGACGCCCAAAGGAAGCAGTCCGTTGACCGAAATCTGGCGGCTCGAAGCGACCCTTGCTGACGTGCTCGGACATCCCAGTGTGTCCGTCGCCTCGCTGCGGGTGATCGACTGTGGGCGTGGCGCGGTGCGCATCTCCGAAACTCCCCCCGGACCTGCGTGTACGTCCTGTCACGATGTCACGTGTCGTCGCTCTTGGTAACGAGGCGGGGGGTGTGTCCAAATAGTTACCTCAATGTCCGAGGGGTTTTCGGTCTCCCCATCTGACCTGGGGGATTGGTCATAATGGGGGCAGAGTGGGCATTATGACCCCCGGTCAGCGCTGTGGATCTCGATCAATCGGTACAAACGGCCGAAGCGAGCGCTTCGCGCCCATTGGTACGCTATCCACCGCACGCGCACCTCGACAGGATCTGGTGTGCGGCTCCTCTCCTCCCAGGCGAGTCCGGCGGACAGTCTTCACATCTCCCCACACTCCCACCGCTTCCTGCATCTGGTGGACCACGTGGTCTCTACCGATTTTCCGGTCCGGAGCGGTTCCACCCCTGGGTTCAACAGCCGTTCGAGGCGGTGACACGAAAGGTTGCGAGGGTCCGTGTCGACACGAGCGACGAAGAACGAGGCCGGCGCACAAGGCGAGGCCCCACAGGCCGAACACGCCGACGCCAGGCCCCGGCGCAAAGCCAACCGGTGGCGGCCACGTAACTGGCGGGTGCGCTCCCGACTGGTGGCCCTCATCGTCATTCCCACCGCCGTGGCGCTCGCGCTCGGCGGCCTGAGGGTCTACGAGGCCTCGGTCTCCACGGTCACCCACGCCCACATCGAGGACAGAGCCGAGATCGGTGTCCTCATCGTGGAGCTGGCCAACCAACTGGGTCGTGAACGCACGGCCGGCGCGGTCTACATCTCCGACAGCGCGGACCCGGGCAGCCGCTCGGACGCCCTCCGCCAGGAGCTCGACGACGAGCGGGACTCCTCCCGCGACCTCCAGAGCACGCTGACCGCCCGTCTCGACGACATGGGCGAGATGGACGGCGACCTGGCCCAGGGGCGCCTCTCGACGATGCGCAGCCAACTCGCCACCCTGGAGTCCCTGCGCACCGAGGTCGACGAGACCCGCATCACGGTCCTGCCCGTGGTCACCAAGTACCGGACCGTCATCCGGTCGCTCGCGGACTTCAACCAGACGATCGCGGACGAGACGAACGACACCGAGCTGCGGGAGAGCGTTCGCGCCCTCACCGCCCTGTCGAACGCCCGCGACCAGCTGTCCTACGAGACGGCGCTGATGGGCCACTCACTGGCTCGTAACCAGATGACCGGCGGTATCGCCGAGGCCATCGACTCCAGCCGGGCGCGCTACGACAACGAGGTCTCCAACTTCGTCCAGGCGGCCAGCGCCGAACAGCGCTCGATCTTCGACGAGAACTTCACGGGTCTGGAGGTCAGCCAGGTCTCCACCATGCGCATGCGCGTCATGTACCGCGCCGAGCGCGGGGACGACCTCACCGGCGTGACCGCCAACGACGGCCCCGAGGACTACAAGGAGATCTCCGACATCGCCCTCGAACGCCTCCACGCGGTCGAGACCGGACTGGCCGAGGGCATCTCGGACGACGCCAACGACCTGCGCGGCGCCGCGCTGATCCGCACGATCATCGACCTCGTCATCGTCGCCGGCGTGCTCCTGGCCGTCTTCATCCTCACCTCGCTCGTGGTCCGCTCCCTGGTGCGCCCGCTGCGCACCCTGGAGGACGGCGCCCGACGCGTCGCCGAGCGCGACCTGCCGGACGCGATCAACCGGATGCAGGAGGCGGGCTCGGTCCCCGACACCGTCAAGGTGACGCCCATCGAGGTCGACACCCAGGACGAGATCGGCGAGGTCGCCCGTGCCTTCGACGACGTCCACCGCGTGGCCCTGACACTGGCCTCCGACGAGGCCGCGCTGCGCAGCAACGTCAACGCGATGTTCGTCAACCTGTCCCGCCGAAGCCAGACCCTGGTGGAGCGGCAGCTGCGTCTGATCGACGGCCTGGAGCAGTCCGAGCAGGACTCCGACCGTCTGTCCGACCTCTTCCAGCTGGACCACCTGGCGACCCGTATGCGCCGGAACAACGAGAACCTGCTGGTCCTCTCCGGCCAGGACAACACCCGTAAGTGGGCCCAGCCCGTCCCGCTGGTCGACGTCCTCCGCGGCGCCGTCTCCGAGGTCGAGCAGTACGAGCGCGTCAACGTGCGCGCCCCCTCCCACATCTCGGTCCTCGGCCGACCGGTCAACGACGTCATCCACCTCGTCGCCGAGCTGGTGGAGAACGCCACCGCCTTCTCCCCGCACGACACCGAGGTGCTCGTCAGCGCCAAGAGCCTGGACAGCGGTGTCGTCCAGGTCGACGTGACCGACAGCGGTATCGGCATGGCCCCGGACGACCTCGCGGGCATCAACGCCCGTCTGGCCGCTCCGCCGGTCATCGACGTCGCGGTCTCGCGCCGCATGGGTCTGTTCGTGGTCTCGCGCCTGGCGCACCGACACGGCATCAAGCTGAACCTCAAGGAGGCGCACGGCGGCGGTACCACCGCGACCGTGATCTTCCCGCCGGACCTGCTCATCACGCCGGTCGAGGGCCAGCACGCCCTCGGCGGCCCGGGCGCCCGTCCCGAGCTCTCCGCGGGTGCGCCCGATACCTTCGCCGACGCCCAGGCGGCCTTCGCGGCCACCCCGGCGGCGGAGGAGCCCGGCGACCCCTGGCAGCACCAGGACGGGGGCGGCCTCTCCCCGAACGACATGGGCGGTCTGCCCAAGCGCACCCCGGGTGGGGGACGTTCCGAGGAGCACCCGCCCAGCGGTCAGGACCTGTGGAAGAACGAGGACCCCGGAACCGGTTCGGTCTGGGAGGCCCCCAAGCGGGCCGAGGGGCTCTCGCCCACCAACGGCGCCTTCGACCAGGGTGCCGGGTCCGTGGTGGACCCCTACGACACGCCGGAGGAGGACGAGCCGAGGCCCCAGGACACCGGCCGCAGCCTGTTCGACCCGGCGCCCCGCTCCACCGACAGCGGCTCGTACAGCGGCCCGAACAGTGGTGCGTTCCGACGGGACTCCGACACCGGCGCCTTCCGTCGGCCGCCGGCGGACACCGGTGCCTTCCGTCGGCCCACCGAGGCCGAACGGCGGGAGAGCGACTCCTACGACGCCTTCGGCGGCGGCAGGAACCGTTCCACCGGTGACACCGGGTCCCGTGACACCGGCGTCCAGCGGGGCGGAGCCTTCGACACCTCCTCCACGGGTGGTTACGACAACGGCTCCCACGGTGCCCACGACGGCGCCTCCACGAGTTCCTACGACACCGGCTCGCACCATCGGGGCGCCGACCACGGGGACGCCAGCACGGAGACCTTCCCGGCGATCTCCGCCTGGGACTCCGCGCCGCCCGCCCCGGAGCAGACCCAGCGTCCGCGTCCGACCGAGCCCCACGAGGCCGGAGGCCGACGCAACGGTGCCGGCGACGGTCGCGAGGGCTACGGCTCCACCGCCTACCTGTCCCGCCGCTACGGCGGCACCCAGGGACCGAACAACACCGTCGTGCCCCCCACGCCCGTCGGTGAGGGCTCCGACTCGCTGCCGATCTTCGACGCGATCGAGTCCAACTGGTTCAAGCGCCGGAGCGGTGGCCCGACCGTGGATGCCACCGAAACCGGTCCGATTCCGCAGGTGCAGCCGGCCGAAAGCCGTCCCACCAGCAAGGAACCGGCTCCGCAGCCTGACCAGAACTCGCGTTCGGAGCAGGACTGGAACTCCGCCGCCGACCGCGGGTGGAAGGCGGCGCGTACCGCCGCCGAACCTCTCGCGGGAGGTCTGACCACCTCGGGCTTGCCAAAACGGGTTCCCAAGGCAAACCTTGTTCCTGGGACCGCACCCAAACCGGAGAACTTCAAGCAGATGCCGACCCGTAGCGCGGACCGTGTCCGCAACCGGTTCTCCGGTCTGCAGAAGGGTGTTCGGGAGGGGCGCAACAGGCGCGGCGACGAAACGGCGGAGGAGTGACCCACGTGGCCGGTGGCGGGACGGGGTCCCCCTTATTCCGGGAAGCAGGATGCAATAGCATCTACCGAGCTTCTCGGACGCACCACACCCATCGCTTGACGAGAACAGAACACCAGACTCCCGGTCTCCCCCACCGGAGGAGCCGGGAAGTTCGCAGAGGCAGTGCTGTCACATGCCGTGCCGGCGGTAGCAGTGCCGAAAGACCAGCCGGCGAACTTGGACAGGAGATCAGATGAGTCGACAGGTCAATGAACTCAACTGGTTGATCACTGACTTTGCCGACCGGGTACCCGATGTCGCCCACGCGATCGTCGTCTCCTCGGACGGCCTTCCGTTGGCGTCGTCCGCGGGGTTCCCCACCGACAGGGCGGACCAGCTGGCGGCGATCGCCTCCGGCCTGTCCAGCCTGACCCAGGGCGCGTCCCGGGTGTTCGAGGGCGGTGCGGTCGCCCAGACCGTCGTGGAGATGGAGCGGGGGCTGATGCTCATCATGGCCATCAGCGACGGCTCCTGCCTCGCGGTCCTCGCGGCCGCCGAGAGCGACCTCGGTCTGGTCGCGTACGAGATGACCCTGCTCGTCGAGCGGGCGGGGCGGGCGCTGACACCAACGGCGCGCACCTCGGGAATCCACTGATCCACCACCGACAGGAGGAAGTGGTGGCACCTCACAGTAGAGATGCCGGGAGCGCCTCGTGGTTCGGTCAACAGCCGGGCCATCCCTCCACCGGAGGGATGCCGGCCGTACCGGGCGGCGGAGATGTTCCTCGACCAATCCAACAACCGTATGACCAACGACCCGCGCCGGGCGGCAGCGCACCCAGTTCGCTGGTGCGTCCGTACGCGGTCACGAAGGGCCGTACCAAGCCGAAGTCGCAGCTTCCCCTGGAAGCACTGATCTCGGCCACGGCTGCGGCTCGGAACGAGTCGGGCACGCTGACGCCTGAATGGCAGGCGATCAGTGACCTGTGTCGGGAATGGCGTTCCGTCGCGGAGATCTCCGCGTTGTTGCGGATGCCCCTCGGCGTGGCGCGGGTGCTTGTGGCGGACATGTCCGAGCAGGGACTGGTCCAGATCAGGTCCTCGCTCAACAATGACGCTCGCCCCAACACCAACCTGCTTGAAAGGGTGCTCAGTGGACTTCGCAAGCTCTAGCCCAGCCGAGGAAGGCGGTGCTGGGGGGAACGCGATGACGTCGGTCAAGATCGTCGTCGCCGGGGGCTTCGGTGTCGGGAAGACGACATTCGTGGGCTCCGTCTCCGAGATCGTGCCGCTGACGACCGAGGCGGTCATGACCAGCGCCAGCGTCGGGGTGGACGACCTCGCCAAGACGCCGGACAAGCAGACCACCACCGTCGCCATGGACTTCGGCCGTGTCTCCCTCGACTCGGACCTGATCCTGTACCTGTTCGGCACCCCCGGACAGCACCGGTTCTGGTTCATGTGGGACGACCTGGTCAAGGGCGCGATCGGTGCCGTCGTGCTGGTGGACACCCGTCGTCTGGCCGACTGCTTCCCCGCGATCGACTACTTCGAGGAGGCGCGTCTGCCCTTCATCGTCGGGATCAACGGGTTCGACGGTTACTACCCCCACGCCGCGGACGAGGTCCGGGACGCGCTGACGCTCAGCCCGGAGATCCCCATCGTCCAGGTGGACGCCCGTGACAAGGGTTCCACCAAGTCGACGCTCATCACCCTCGTCGAGCACGCGATCACGGTGGGGGACCCCGAGGGCGCGGCCGGGCAACAGCCCACCTCCACCGGGGGTCAGAACTCCTGGCGTTGACCAGGACCACTCCCGGGCCGGGGTCCCGCACGAGCACGGCCCGGTTCCCGTCCGACGGGAACCGGGCCTTCGTGCCGGCATCATGGCCGCATGAGCTCTTCCTCCGACGCCGCTGCGATGACCCGACGGTTCCGTGACGTCGCCGAGGCGGTGCTCGACGCGCTGTTGGCCGACGCCCCCGAATGGGCGCTGGACCTCGGTGACGTGCGCGGCGCCCACCGCCTGACCGACCACACGGTCGAAGCCGACGCCCGCCGGGTGGCCGTCCTCACCGACGCCCTCGGTTCCCTGGACGAGATCGACCAGGACCTGCTGCCCACCGGCGACGCCGTCGACCTGGAGGTCCTGCGTTCGCGGGTCTCCGCCGACCTCTGGCACACCGCCGAACTGCGGCCCCACACCTGGGATCCGCTCACCTACACGCCGGGCGAGGCACTGCACGTCCTCCTCGAACGCGACTCCCTGCCCCTGCCGGAGCGCCTGGAGGCCCTCGCCGCCCGCTGCGCCGCCCTGCCCGACCACCTGGCCACGGCGAGGGAACGCCTGTCCCAGGGGCCCGGCATCCCGCGCGTGCACGCCGAGACCGCCCTGGCCCAACTGGCGGGCGCCCGGGCCATGCTCACCGACGACCTGCCGGCCCTCGCCTCGGCCGCGTCCACCCGACCGCCCAGGTGGGAGAGCGCGCGTGAGGCGGCCCTGGCCGCCGTGGACGAGTACACCTCCTGGCTGCGCGCGGAGACCGAGTTCGCCACCGCCGATCCGCGGCTGGGGGAGCGGGTCTTCGCCGCCCGGCTCTGGTACACCCTGGACTCCGAGCTCTCACCCGAGGCACTGCGCGTGCGCGCCGAGAGCGACCTCATCGCCACGGAGGAGGAGTTGGCCGAGGTCGCCGCGGAGTACGAGGGACGACCGCGTCGCCCCGGGCAGACCGCCGAGGTGTTGGCCGGACTGGCCCGCGACCACGCCACCGACGCCGACACGATCCGTCCGCTCGCCGAGGAGGCCCTGGCCCACCTGTACCGACGCGTCCGCGAACTCGACATGGTCACCGTGCACGAGGACCCGGTACGGGTCGTGCCGATGCCCGAGGCGCGTCGGGGGCCGGCCGTGGCCTACTGCGAACCCCCCGGGCCGCTGGACCCGCGTGTGGCGGAGCTGCCCACCCTGGTCGCGGTCGCCCCGCCCCCCGCGGACTGGCCGCGCGCCCGCCGCGCGTCGTTCTTCCGCGAGTACAACGGCATGCTGCTGCGCAACCTCATGGTCCACGAGGCGCTGCCCGGACACGCCCTGCAGTTGGCCCACGCGGCGCGCCACGACGGTTCCACGCGGGTGCGACGGGTGCTGTGGAGCGGCACGTTCGTCGAGGGCTGGGCGGTGCACGCCGAGTCGCTCCTGGCCGCACACGGGTGGACCGACGGCCTCGACGCCGAGTCCCGCCGCACCAACCTGGCCCTGCGCCTGGTCCAGCTCAAGATGCGGCTGCGGATGATCCTCAACGCCATCCTGGACGTGCGTGTGCACACCAGGGACATCACCGAGCCCGAGGCGATCGCCCTCATGGTCGAGCGCGGTCACCAGGAGGAGGGCGAGGCCCACGGCAAGTGGCGTCGGGCCGAGTTGACCAGCGCCCAGCTGTCCACCTACTACGTCGGGCACGCCGAGGTCGCCGACCTCTCCCGTGACCTGAAGGCGGCCCGGCCGGACCTGAACGAGCGTCGACGCAACGACGCCATGCTCGCGCACGGTGCCCCGCCGCCGCGCCACCTGCGCGCCCTCCTCGGTCTGTAGGTCGAGGTCTCCGGGGCCCGCCGAGCACGGGCCCGCGCGCGGACGCCCGACGGCGCGGCGGGAACCCCGGGGAGCCTCGGTGGGAGGGAGCGTTGGTCACCCTCCCGCCTCCGGCCCCTCCACGGGCCCGACAAGCACGGTCCGCCGACGTGCGAAGCGAGGAGCACCCCCGGTGGTCCGTCGCGACGGACGTGGACGGGAACGGCGGGCTCGCCGGTCCGCGTGATCCGACCGGTTGCTCGTGGGCCGTGAGACGGGCGGTGACCGGCCGACACGACCCTCGGCGTCCGTTCCGCCGCGCCCCTGTACGGCACGTGTCCGGTCCGCCCGTCGGGGTCGTCCCTCGGACCGCCCCGGGCCTCGGAACACCCGGCGTACCCCGGCGCGGCCGCTCCCGTGCGCTTCTATGCTGGGACGCGGAGTACGAAAACGGTCAGCGAGGGAACGGACGAGCCATGCGCGGCGCCGACGACGCACCCGACGACGGTGCGGGCACCCCACCCGGTGCGGGAACCGGCACCCCCGACGGTTGGGAACGGCTCTGGACACCGCACCGCATGGCCTACATCAAGGGTGAGGGCAAACCCACCGGCCCCCGTGCCGAGGACGGCTGTCCGTTCTGCCGGGCACCCGGACTGACCGACCCCGAGGGGCTCGTCGTGGCCCGCGGCAAGACCGCCTACGCGGTGCTCAACCTCTACCCCTACAACAGCGGTCATCTGCTGGTGTGCCCCTACCGGCACGTGTCCGACTACACCGGACTGGACACGGACGAGACCGCGGAGATCGCCGCGCTCACCCAGGCGGGGATCCACGCGCTGACCGGCGCCTACAGTCCGCAGGGATTCAACGTCGGCATGAACCTCGGTACCGTTGCCGGTGCCGGGATCGCCGCCCACCTCCACCAGCACATCGTGCCCCGCTGGGGCGGCGACACCAACTTCATGTCCGTGATCGGCCAGACCAAGATCCTGCCCGAGATGCTGGAGCAGACCCGCGTCGCGCTGGCCGAACACTGGCCCCGGGGGTGACCCCGCCCGGTCCCGGGACCATGACCTGAGACGGTGACCCCGGTGACGCGCCACCCCCAGCGGGTGCGGCTCCCACCCCCAAGCCCGTTCCCGTCCTACGATCGCAAGAAGACATGCTGAGAATCCTTCGTCCCATGATCTCCCGGGTCACCGCTCCGCTCGGTCGGAGCCTGGCCCGGATCGGCCTGACGCCCAACGTCGTCACCATCGTCGGTGCCCTCGGCGTCATCGTCAGCGCCCTGTACTTCTACCCCCGCGGCCAGCTCTACGCGGGTTCGGTGGTCATCACCGTCTTCGCCCTCTTCGACATGCTCGACGGGGCGGTGGCGCGTGCCAACGACAGCGCCAGCGCCTTCGGGGCCTTCCTCGACTCCAGCCTGGACCGGGCGGCCGACGCCGCCATCCTGGCCGGGCTCATGTGGTGGTTCGTCGGTGAGGGCGATGATCCGATGCTCGCCGGTCTCACCCTGTTCTGCCTGATCAGCGGGTTCATGGTGTCCTACATCAAGGCCCGCGCGGAGGGGCTGGGCGTCAATTGCGACGTCGGTGTCGCCGAACGCACCGAGCGGCTCGTCATCGTTCTGGTCGCCGTCGGCCTGAGCGAACTCGGCGTGCCGTACATCCTCGCCGGGGGCCTCTGGTTGCTGGCCGGGATGAGTCTCATCACCATCCTCCAGCGGCTGATCGAGACCCGCGCCCGACTCAACGACCCCGGCTATGCCGAGGAACAGGGTGAGGGCTCGGGCAACAGGGCGGACAACGGCGCCTGAGCACCGCACGGTCCCGGGACGACGAGGAAGAACACGACGAGGAAGCACGACGTGGACGAACGCACGGCCGACCTGGCCTACGCGGCCGGGTGGACGATGGTCCGCCGTTCTCCGGAGAACGCGGGCCGCGCGGTGTTCCGCCGGATCGCCGACCGGTCCTGGCGCACCCATGACGCGGGCACCCGTGGGCTGGAACGCAACCTGCGCAGGCTGGTCGGCCCCCACGCCACGTACGCGCAGCTCAGGGCGTTGTCCAAGGCGGGGATGCGTTCCTACATGCGGTACTACTACGAACTCTTCCGTCTGCCCGCGATGGGCCGCGAACACCTCCTGTCCCACACCCGACAGAGCGGGGTGGAGGTCCTGGAGGAGCACGTTCGTTCCGGCCGGGGCGTCATCGCCGCCCTGCCGCACATGGGCAACTGGGACCACGCCGGGGCGTGGATGGCGGCTCGCGGCACCCCGTTGACCACCGTCGCGCAGCGGCTGCGACCGGAGAGCCTCTACCGCCGTTTCACCTCCTATCGCGAGTCCCTGGGCATGGAGGTGCTGCCGTTGAACGGCGGATCGGACACGGTGGGGGCGCTCGCCCGGCGGCTGCGCGAGGGCGGCCTGGTGTGCCTGCTCGCCGACCGCGACATCAACGGCACCGGCCTGGAGGTCGACTTCTTCGGGGAGAAGGCGCGCATGCCCTCGGGGCCGGCGGCGCTGGCGCTGAACACCGGCGCCGCCCTGATGCCGGTCTCGCTCTGGTACGACGGCCCGTACTGGAACATCCGGGTCCACGACGAGATCCCGGTCGCCACCGGCCCCTCCCGTGCCGGACGCGTCCAGGACACCACCCAGGCCCTGGCCCGGGTGTTCGAGGGCGCCATCGCCGCGCACCCCGAGGACTGGCACATGCTCCAGGCGGTCTTCAGCGCCGACCACGAGGAGGACCGGGCCGACCGCCACGAGCGGGAGGTCGCCCCGACGGAGGTCGCGTCCGCCCGGACACGGAGAGGACGGGGCTGATCCCCTTGGGGTCTGGTGGTCCCGGAGAACGCCGGGGCGGGGAGCCCGTCCGGAAGGTGTCCGTTGAGGGTGGTGGCGGGCGACGTGGGGTGTGGTCCGCGCCGGAGGCGTCCGTTGAGGGTGGTGGCGGGCGACGGGTGGGCATTGTGTGCCCCTACTCCTGGGACGTGCCCGGCGGTGTCCAGCAGCACGTGGGGGATCTCGCCGAGACGCTCATGGCGATGGGCCACCACGTGTCCGTCCTCGCCCCGGTGGGCGACCCCGACCACCCCACGCCGCCCCACCTGGTCTCGGCGGGGCGGCCCGTCCCCGTGCCCTACAACGGGTCGGTGGCGCGCGTCCGTTTCGGCCCGCGCACCTCGGCCCGGGTCCGCCGCTGGATCGCCGAGGGCGGGTTCGACCTGCTCCACGTCCACGAACCCGCCGCCCCCAGCGTCTCCCTGCTGGCCTGCTGGGCGGCGGACGGACCCATCGTCGCCACCTTCCACACCTCCAACCCGCGCTCGCGGGCGATGTCGGCCACCTCCACCGCGCTGCGTTCGGCCCTGGAGAAGATCAACGCCCGCGTGGCCGTCTCCGAGGCCGCCCGGCGCACCCTGGTCGAACACGTGGGCGGCGACGCCGTTCTCATCCCCAACGGGGTGTCGGTCCGCCGTTTCGCGCACGCCGACCCACTGCCGGGCTGGCCCGGTGAGGGCGGCTCCCTCGGTTTCCTCGGCCGTCTGGACGAACCGCGCAAGGGTCTGGCGGTGCTGCTGGCGGCCTTCGTGCGGCTCGCGCGGCACCGCCCGGGGCTGCGGTTGCTCGTCGCCGGTCCCGGCGACCCGGACCTGTCCGGTGTCCCCGACGACCTGCGCGACCGTGTGGTCCTGGTCGGTCGACTCGACGACGTCGACAAGGTCCGGGCCTACCACTCCACGGACGTCTTCTGCGCCCCCAACCTGGGCGGGGAGAGCTTCGGGATCGTGCTGACCGAGGCCATGGCCGCCGGCGCCGCCATCGTCGCCAGTGACATCCCCGCCTTCGACGCGGTGTTGGACGGCGGTGCGGCAGGGGAGCTGTTCGGTGTCGGCGACCCCGACCACCTGGCCGCGCGGGCCGCCGTCCTGCTCGACGACCCCGATCGACGCACGGCGCTGTCCGAGGCGGCCCGTACCGCGGTGCGCGCCTACGACTGGGGGACCGTCGCCGCCGACATCGCCCACGTGTACGAGACCGTCCTGACCGGGGACGGCCACGGGCCGGTGCGTCCGAGCCGCATCCGTCCGGAGAGCGGCACGCCCATCGGCCCCTTCCCTCGGGGTGAGCGACCCTGACCGGCGACGTCTCCTTCGCGACCACGGTGGCCGTGATCCTGCTGATCCTGGTCCTCACGGGCTTCTACCTGTCCTGGCGCGCCACGCGTCTGGACCGGCTCCACCACCGGGTGGAGACCGCGCGCGCCGCGTTGGACGCCGCCCTGCTCCGCAGGGCCGCCGCCGTCCTCGACCTCGTCGCCTCCGACCGTCTCGACCCGGCGTCCGCGACCGTCCTCACCGCGGCCGCGAACCGGGCCCGCCGCGCCGACGACGACCACCGCGAGCTCGCCGAGAGCGCGCTGTCGGTGGCTCTGCGCACCACGCTGGCCGGACACGGCGGTCCCACGGCCGACCCGTGGCGGGCGGAGGTGCTGCTCGCGGCGCGCGGGGTCCACCTCGCCCGGGTCTTCCACAACGACGCCGTGTCCGACACCCGGCGTGCCCGCCGATCCCGACTCGTGCGCGTCCTGCGCCTGGCGGGCACGGCCGCCCTGCCCGACTACTTCGAGATGGACGACCAGGTGACGGTGACGGCCCGGACCCGGCCCCGAGCGGACCCCGACTGACCGTCGGGTTCCGCGATGGAGCGGTCGACCTGGGATAAACGCCGATCTGGCCAAAGCCCCCGAACCGGGAGGAACTAGAATAGGAGGCTGGTCGACCCGGGGCACGCGGCGCCGACGGTGTCCGTGCACCCGCGCGCGAGGCCGTCGAGTCACGCCCGGGATGCGCCGAGGCCGTCCGGCCGGGGTCGATCCCCCAACCAGAAGACGACAACGGGAGCCCATCACCGTGGCCAACAACGCATCGCACAGCTCCGACAACGCCGTCGGTACCCAGCGCGTCAAGCGCGGCATGGCCGAGCAGCTCAAGAACGGCGTCATCATGGACGTCGTCACGCCCGAGCAGGCCAAGATCGCCGAGGACGCCGGTGCCGTCGCGGTCATGGCGCTGGAACGCGTGCCCGCCGACATCCGCAAGGACGGCGGCGTGGCCCGTATGTCCGACCCCGACATGATCGACGGCATCGTCGAGGCGGTCTCCATCCCCGTCATGGCCAAGGTCCGCATCGGTCACTTCGTCGAGGCGCAGGTCCTGGAGTCCCTCGGCGTCGACTTCATCGACGAGTCCGAGGTCCTGACCCCCGCCGACGAGGCGTACCACATCGACAAGTGGGCGTTCACCGTTCCGTTCGTCTGCGGTGCCACCAACCTCGGCGAGGCCCTGCGTCGCATCGCCGAGGGCGCCGCCATGATCCGGTCCAAGGGCGAGGCCGGCACCGGCAACGTGGTCGAGGCGACCCGCCACATGCGCTCCATCAACGGTGAGATCAAGCGCCTGGGCACCTTGGACGAGCCCGAGCTGTTCGGTGCCGCCAAGGAGCTGCGCGCCCCCTACGAGATCGTCAAGGAGGTCGCGCGCCTCGGCAAGCTCCCGGTGCCGCTGTTCTCCGCCGGAGGCGTGGCCACCCCCGCCGACGCCGCGCTCATGCGTCAGCTCGGCGCGGAGAGCGTCTTCGTCGGCTCGGGCATCTTCAAGTCCGGTGACCCCGCCAAGCGCGCCGACGCCATCGTGCAGGCCACGCTGCACTACGAGGACCCGGCCGTGATCGCCCGTGTCTCCCGTGGTCTGGGCGAGGCCATGGTCGGCATCAACCTGGAAGATCTGTCCGACTCCCAGCGTTACGCCGAACGAGGCTGGTAACGGCCCGGCTCCGGGTGTCCGCCCTCGTCCTCGCCGGTTCCCGGCGGTGACCGACGGCCCGTGGGCCGTTCCGGTCCCCGGCACCGGCGGGTGCGGAACCTCCGTGGCGCCCCACAGAGCATCGTTCGGGCGGCGGGGCACCGCTCCCGTCGCCCGCGCACATCACCGTCCCGCACCCCCGCCCCCTCAGCCGAGTGAGGCCGTAGTTGACCGTCGCACCCACCATCGGTGTCCTCGCCCTCCAGGGTGACGTCGCCGAACACCTCGCCGTCCTGGAGTCCCTGGGCGCGCCCGCGGTGAAGGTCCTCTCCCCGGAGCACCTGGACGCCGTGGACGGCCTCGTCCTGCCGGGCGGCGAGTCCACCACCATGTCCAAGCTGGCGCTGCGGTACGGCCTCATGGAGCCCTTGCGCAAGCGTGTGGCGGCGGGCATGCCGGCCTACGGGACCTGCGCGGGCATGATCATGCTGGCCGACGAGATCCTCGGTGGCACCGCGGACCAGCAGACCGTCGGCGGCATCGACATGACCGTGCGCCGCAACGCGTTCGGACGACAGTCCGAGTCCTTCGAGGCGCGGGTGCCCGTCGACGGGATCGGCGAGGACCCCTTCGACGCCGTGTTCATCCGTGCGCCCTGGGTGGAGCGGGTCGGCCCCGAGGTCGCCGTTCTCGGGAGCGTCGCCGGTGCGGACGAGGCCGGTAGGATCGTCGCCGTACGACAGGGCGGCCTGATGGCCACGTCCTTCCATCCCGAACTCACCGGCGACGCGCGCATCCACCGCCTCTTCGTCGACATCGTGAAAGGACACGCATGAGCGGCCACTCAAAGTGGGCCACCACCAAGCACAAGAAAGCCGTCATCGATGCCAAGCGCGGCAAGCTCTTCGCCAAGCTGATCAAGAACATCGAGGTGGCAGCGCGGACCGGCGGTGGTGACCCGGAAGGCAACCCGACGCTCTTCGACGCCATCCAGAAGGCGAAGAAGAACTCGGTGCCCGCCGACAACATCGAGCGTGCCCGCAAGCGCGGCTCCGGTGAGGAGGCCGGTGGCGCCGAGTGGCAGACCATCATGTACGAGGGCTACGCCCCCGGTGGTGTGGCTCTGCTGGTGGAATGTCTCACCGACAACCGCAACCGCGCCGCCTCCGAGGTGCGCGTCGCGGTCACCCGTAACGGCGGCAACATGGCCGACGCCGGTTCGGTCTCGTACCTGTTCAACCGCAAGGGCGTCGTCCTCGTGTCCAAGGAGGGCACCAGTGAGGACGACGTGACCCTGGCGGTCCTGGAGGCCGGCGCCGAGGAGATCGAGGACCTCGGCGAGTCCTTCGAGATCGTGTGCGAGGCCACCGACCTGGTCGCGGTCCGTACCTCCCTGCAGGAGGCCGGGATCGACTACGACTCGGCCGACTCCAGCTTCCTGCCGAGCATGGAGGTCCCGGTGGACGCCGAGACCGCCAAGAAGATCATGCGCGTGGTGGACGCCCTGGAGGACTCCGACGACGTCCAGAACGTCTTCACCAACGCCGACATCCCCGACGAGGTCATGGCCGAGCTCTAGGCTCCGCCTTCCGACCCGAACGCCTGTGGCCGCACCGTGGGGTGCGGCCACAGGCGTTCGTGCGTTCGGGCCGGAGAAATCCCGCACCCGCGCCGATCACCGGCCCCGCCCGCCCTGGTCGAGCGCATTAGGACCCACCGATCGTGCGCACGAGGGACGCGTGCCGTTCGGGGCGTGGCGGGCGCGATCCACGGGACCCGATCGGGTGGTGGGGAGCCCCGCCGCGCGCCCCGCCGGCCCTCATCGGTGCGCACGGTGAGCCGACGGGGTGGGCGCCCCGGGTCCGGTCGCCGTGTGTCAGGGGAGGCGGCGCAGGACCTCGGCCGTGAACTCGTCGGTGCTCGCCGTTCCCCCCAGGTCGCGGGTGCGCACCCGGCCCTCGGCCAGGACCGCGCGCACGGTCTCCAACATCAGTCCCCCCGCCTCGGGGTGGCCCAGGTGGTCCAGCATCATCGACGCCGACCACATCGCCCCGAGCGGGTTCGCGACGCCCTTGCCGGCGATGTCGGGGGCCGAACCGTGCACCGGCTCGAACATGGACGGGTAGGCGCGTTCGGGGTTGAGGTTGGCGGAGGGGGCGATGCCGATGCCGCCCGCGACCGCCGCGGCGAGGTCGCTGAGGATGTCACCGAACAGGTTCGATCCCACGATCACGTCGAAGCGGGCCGGGTCCAGCACCACCTTCGCCGCCAGGGCGTCGATGTGCTCCTGTTCCCAGACCACATCCGGGTGGTGGGCGGCGCGCTCGGCCACCAGCTCGTCCCAGAACGGCATGGTGTGCACGATCCCGTTGGACTTGGTCGCCGAGGTCAGCCGACCGCCCCGCTGCTCCGCCAGGTCGAAGGCGTACTCGACGACCCGCTCGACCCCGCGCCGGGTGAACACCGACTGCTGCACCGCGCGCTCGTCGGGGGTGCCCTGGTCGAAACGGCCACCGTCCTGCGAGTACTCGCCCTCGTTGTTCTCCCGCACCACCACGAAGTCCACCTCGCCGGGCAGTGCGCGGGTCACCGGACCGGGGACGCCCTCCATGACGGTGATCGGTCGTAGGTTGACGTACTGGTGGAACGTGCGACGGATGGGGATGAGCAGGCCCCACAGCGACACGTGGTCGGGCACCCCGGGCCAGCCCACGGCTCCCAACAGGATGGCGTCGTGGTGACGGATCCGGTCGAGACCGTCCTCGGGCATCATCGCGCCGGTGTGCGCGTAGCGCTCGCAGGACCAGTCGAACTCGTCGTAGTCCAGGGAGAACCCGTGGTGGCGGGCGACCCGGTCGAGCACGGCGATCGTGGGGGTGAGGACCTCGCCGCCGATCCCGTCGCCGGGGATGGTCGCGATCCGGTACTGCTTCATGTACGTCTCCAGGGGTGTGATCGTTCGTGCCGGGGGGCTCGTTCGGGGTGCTCAGCCGGAGAGCACCCGGTGCAGGAAGTCGCGCAGGTGCGCGGCCGTGGCCTCGGGGGCCTCCTCCGGGACGTAGTGATCGCAGTCCAGGGCGTGGCCGCGCACGTCGGACGCGTACTCGCGCCAGGCGGCCGGGACGTCGTAGTGACCGCCCACGAAGCCGTGCCGTCCCCACAACACCAGGACGGGGCATGCCAGGGGGTGCCCGGCGTCGCGGCGGTCGTGCTCCAGGTCGATGGAGGCGGCGGCCCGATAGTCCTCGCGCGACGCGTGGATGGCGGCCGGATCGCTGAAACAGCGCACGTACTCGTCCACCGCCTCGGGGTGGAAGGCCGTGCCGCCGTGGTGCCGCGCGTTCATCCGGGTGCGGACCCAGAAGCCGGGGTCCTGACCGAGGAGGTGTTCGGGGATGCCGTTCCCCGCGGCCAGAAAGAACCAGTGGTGGTACCCGAGGGCGAACGCGGCGTCGGCGTGTTCGAAGGCGTGGCGGGTCGGAACGATGTCCAGCGCGCAGAAGGCCCGTACCGCCTCGGGGTGGTCCAGGGCCAACCGGTGGCCGACGCGGCCGCCCCGGTCGTGGCCCACCACGGAGAAGGTGTCGAAGCCCAGTTCCCGCATGACCAGGTACTGGTCACGGGCCATGGCGCGCTTCGAGTACGGGGTGTGCCGGTCGTCGGAGGCGGGTTTGTCGCTGTCGCCGTACCCCCGCAGGTCGGTGAGCACCACGGTGAAGCGGTCCGCCAGGAGCGGGGCGACGCGGTGCCAGATCAGATGGGTCTGGGGGTAGCCGTGCAGGAGCAGGACGGGCGGTCCCTGTCCGCCGACGCGGACGTTGATCCGCACGCCCTCGACGTCGACGACACGGTGGGAGAAGTCCGGCGGCAACAGGTCGCTCATGGGCCGATTCCAGCAGTACGCCGGGTCGGCTGTCCAAGACGGGCTACCGATAACGTTGATAGGCGGTACCTATAAGGGGGCGAACAGGAGCGAAATGGACGTACGACAACTGGAGTACTTCCTCGCCGTCGTCGACCACGGTGGGGTGAATCGTGCCGCAGCCGCCCTCTACCTGTCCCAACCCTCGCTGTCGCAGTCGATCCGTTCCCTGGAGCGGGACCTGGGCAGTGATCTCTTCCACCGGATCGGCCGCCGCGTGGTGCTCACCGAGGCGGGACGGGCGCTGATCGCACCGGCCCGCGAGGCGGTGCGCGGCCTCGACCTCGCCCGGTCGGCGGTGGAGGCGGTGCGCGGGCTCCGTCGGGGCCGTGTCGACGTGGCGACGTTGCCCACCCAGGCGATCGAACCGCTGACCGGAATGGTGGCGGGGTTCACCGAGCGCCACCCCGAGGTCTCGGTGTCCATCCGCAACGCCCTCACCCGGCGGGACGCGGTACAGATGGTCCGCACCGGCGCCTGTGAACTGGGGGTGGTCGCCTCCGACCGGCCGTTGAGCGACCGGGAGGTCCGCGTCCATCCCCTGGCGGACCAGGCGTTCGTCCTGTTGGCGCCGCGGGGTGGTCCGTTCCCGCCGGGACGTCCGGTCCCGGTCGAGGCGCTGAACGGCCATCGCCTGATCGTCGGTCACGAGGGGTCGGGTATGCGTCGGTTCGTCGACCGGTTGTCGGCCGACGGCCTGGACGCGCGCATCGCGGTCGAGACCGAGCACCGGGTATCGATCCTGCCTCTGGTCCTGGGCGGCGCCGGCCTGGCGGTGGTCACCGACGCCTGGCGCGAGCTGGCCGATGCCGCGGGTGTGCTGACCCTGGAGTTGGAGCCCACCGGCCACCTGCACGTGTCCCTGATCAGCCGGCGCGCCCCGCTCACCCCGGCCGCCCGCGCCTTCGTCGACCACGCCGTGGGCGAGGCCGGTCAGGTCGGGCCCTAGCTCGGGTGCGCTCGGGGCCCGCGTCGCGCCCCGGTCCGTGTACGGGCGACACGGCACGGCGGGAACCGTCGGTTCCCCCGGTTCGCGGGTAGCACCGCGACCGGCGCCCGCACGTACGAACACCCCCGTGGTCAGGGGAGCAGAGGGGCCGCGGAGCGCTCGGTGCGGCTCACCTCGTCTAGGCGGTGAGGTTCATGGCGGCGATCACCTTGGTGGGGTGCAGCCGCACCACCAGTTCGCCGGGCACCCCGTTGCGACGGCCGAACTCCTCGGCGCGCTCCGACCCCATGTAGCGTCGGGCGATCTCGGTGGCGGTGCGGAGCAGCTCGTCAGGGTCCTCGGACACCTCGGCCTCGCCCTGCACCTGCACGAACCCGTACGGAGGCTCCTCCAGGTCGACCACCAGCGTGATCCTGGGGTCCCGGGCGAGGGAGCGTCCCTTGGCGGTGTTCCTGCCGGTGTTGAACACCAGGGTGTCGCCGCGCCCGACGAACCACACCGGTGCCACCAGAGGTCGGCCGTCGGCGGAGGTGAAGGCGATCTTGGCGGTGCGGGTCCCCTCCAGGAGGAACGCGCTGATCTCGGGATCGGTGATGGAAGCCATGCCCTCACGCTAGACCGGGGGGCCGTGGTCGACCGGCCCGACACGCACACGCCGGCACCGGCCCGACCGACACCGGCCGCGCGTCCTCGGACGTCCTCGGTGGCGCCGACCGCCCCTGGCGGCGTCCGAGGGCCGAGCCGCACGGTTCCGCCGGGCCGGGCCGCTCGCGCGCTCGGCACCCCGGCCGCCCCGTACCCGCTCGGTCCGGTGCGACACCGGGGTGCTCACACACGCGAGTGTCGGGGGAGTGGCCCGGTACGGGTCACCCGCCGGGACGGGGTGCGGGCGTCGGCGCGGGTGGGCCCCGAGAACACCGCCGCCAACGGCGCCCCCAGGGCGTGGGCGAGCGCGTCGGCCGGTTCCCCGGGGATCGGTGCGAGCACCGGTCGGGCCCCGTGCATCCTCCGGGTCAGCGCGGACTGGCGGTCCAGGTCCCCGGTGGGGCCCGGTGCGATCCGCAGAGGTTCCCCCGCCTCGTCCAGGTACCCGGTGCACCAGCTCAGGTCCCGTCCCAGACGGGCGGGCGCGTCGGCGTGCGTCACCACCAGTGCGTCCACCCCGCCGGTGGCGGCGACCGCGTAGCGGGTCGCCACCAGGTCCAGGTGCCCCACGCGGAACGCCCCCTGCCAGGGGTGGACGCCGTTGTGCCGCTCCGGCAGGAGGGCGCCGAGCCCGGGATCCTCCGTCACCAACGGACCGGCCCCGTGCCGTGTGGTGACGGTGCGGAGTACGCCGATCCTGCGCGCGTCTCCCGGGCGGCCCGCCTCGGCGAGCAACGTCAGCGGGTTGGCGGTGGTGGTCGTGGACCAGGTGGTGTGCGGGTGGAACCCGTGCCATTCGTCCAACAGCACCCCCTGCGCCCCCTCGAACACCACCGGGACCCGGGACAACAGCCGGGGCAGGTACTCCTCGTCCACCAGCCGGACCCGGGCGGCGAACGCGGTGTAGGCGTCCAGGCACTCCTCCGGCTCCGGCCCGTGCCCGCCGAGCGCCTCGGCGAGGGCGACCAGTTTCCGGCGCAGCCGCCCCGGGGTCGCGCAGTCGCCCACGGTGGGGGCCGACTCGGGGTGGTCGAGGGCGTAGGCCATGGTCTCGCCCACCCCCATCCCGCACGAGCCGTGCCGGTCGTCGCCCCGGGCGCGCTCGCGCGCCCGATTGGCCTCCTGGTGCCAGGGGGTACTGATCAGCGCCCGCCGGTCCACGGTGAGCAGCGACAACGGATCCTTCACACCCAGCGAGGCCAGGTGGGCGGCCTCGCTCGCCAACGCGAACGGGTCCACGACCATGAACCGGGACAGGTGCGTGGGCACCGGACCGTTCGGGGCGAGGGTGCCCGCCCCGAACTGCGCGAAGGTGTGGTGCCGTCCGTCGGGGGTGACCACGTTGTGCGCCGCCTGGGCGCCGCCGTTGGCCCGCACCACCGCGCCGTGGTCGCCGGTCGCGCAGAGCAGGTCCACGGTCACCCCCTTACCGGCGTCGCCGAACCCGAGGTCGACGACGATCTCGTGGTCGGTCACAGCCGGTCCACCCCCGGTCCGTCACCGGCCAGGTCCGCCACACCCGGGACGGACGCGACCGCTCCCCGACCGCGGGCCAGGGGGCGCAGGGCCTTGCCGACCGCCTCGCCCACGCCCGAACCGCTGTCGGACAGGTCCCGCAGGCCCTCCTCCAGGTCGATGGCCTCCTCGCCCAGCCCGACGGTGACCGCGATGGTCTCGCACACCGCGTCCAGGTCGTCCAGCAGGAGCAGGTTCTGACCCAGGTGCCGCTCCCAGAAACCGCGCACCTCGTCGTTGCGGAAGTGGGCGCTGCCGGTGGGCATGATGTAGTACACCTCGAACCTGCGTCGCAGCTCGTCCAAGAGCGCGGGGAACGCGATGTTCTCGCTCAGGTCGTCGCCGATCACCTCCCGGACCTCGCGGGCCTTGACGGCGCCGTAGGGCATCTCGTCGCCCACGATGAACAGGTAGCCGCGCCGCCCGCGCACGTCCAGGCAGTCCAGGGTGGTGTGCCGCGCCATGAAGTACATCGCCAGCTCGTAGGACTCGGTCATCTGACCGCCGCCCCCGCCTTCCAGGAGCAGGTTGCCGAGGTCGTCCTCCAGCTCGTTGCCGGACTCGAACTGGCCGATCTGGAGGGGCACCCGGTCGCAGGTGGCGTCACCGATCGCGCCGAACAGGATCTGCGGGTCCTCCACGTACCCCTTGCGCAGCAGCAGACCGAACAGGTCGGGCAGCTTGGTCTGCAGCACCCGCGGCACACCGCCCATGGAGCCGGTGACGTCGAACAGGACCGACACCGCCAGCGAGTTCGGGTGGGCCTCGGAGTCTCGGCTCTCGCGCACGTCCACCCCGTGCGGGTCCAGGCTCGGGTGGACCTTCCAGGTGGAGCGCGGCGCGCGGGTGGAGGTGTCGTGGTAGTCGAACTCGCCGATGCCGCGTGAGGCACGGTAGGCCCGACGGGCGTGGTAGGCGTCGGTGGACCAGTGGCTGCTGCCCATGGCGGACTCCTTCTGGGGTGGGGTGCGCCCCGAGGGGCGCACCCCACCCCAGAAGG
>NZ_QOCZ01000052.1 GCF_018207095.1 Nocardiopsis sp. MG754419
CCCGACCCCGCCCCCGAGCGTGTGCTCAAGGGCATCGCGGCCGGTCCGGGCGCCGCGGTGGCACCCGTCGCACGGATGGCGGAACCGCCCGCCCTCCCCGAACACGAACCCGCGGTCGACGACCCGGTGGCGGAGGAGAACGCGGCCCTCGGCGCCCTGGACGAGGTGGCGGCGGAGCTCGACCGACGGGCGGCCGATCTGGACGGTGAGGCGGCGGCGGTGCTCGGTGCGCTGGCACTGATGGCCCGCGACCCCGACCTGCGCCGACAGGTCGGGGAATTGGCGCGGGACGGTCGACCGGCCGCCTGGGCGGTCCACACCGCCTGCGGCCGCTACCAGGACCTGCTCCTGGCGGCGGGCGGCTACCTGGCCGAACGCGCCGCGGACCTGGGCGACATCCGGGACCGGGCGGTGGCGGTGCTGCTCGGTCTGCCGATGCCGGGACTGCCCGACCCGGGCCACCCGCACGTGCTGGTCGCCCGGGACCTGGCTCCCGCCGACACGGTCCGGCTCGACCCGGCGAAGGTCAAGGCGATCGTCACCCGGCTCGGCGGACCCACCAGCCACACCGTGATCCTGGCCCGTTCCCTGGGGCTGCCCGCGGTCGTGGGCTGCCCGGGTGCGGAGCACCTGGTCGAGGGCGCGACGGTGGCGGTGGACGGCGACGCCGGCACCGTCGAGGTCGACCCCGAACCGGAGGTCGCCGAGCGCATCGAGGGGCGGGCCGAACGGCGCCGGGTCCTGTTGGCCGAGTCCCGTGGACCCGGCCGCACGGCCGACGGGGTCCCGGTCGCCCTGCTGCTCAACGCGGGCGAGGGCGACCCGGACGAGGCGGCCGCGCACGACAGCGAGGGGATCGGGCTGTTGCGCACCGAGTTCCTCTTCCTCGACCGCGCCGAACCGCCCACCGTCGCCGAACAGACCGAGGTGTACACGCGGCTGTTCCGGGCCTTCGCCGGACGGGTGGTCACGGTGCGCACCCTCGACGCGGGGTCGGACAAACCCCTGGAGTTCGCGCCCACCGGTGAGGAGGCCAACCCGGCCCTGGGGGTCCGCGGGTTCCGTACCTCGCGCCCCCACCCGGACCTGCTCACCGACCAGCTCACCGCCATCGCCGCGGCCGAGCGCGCGGCCGCCGCCGAAGGCCCCTCCGCCCGGGTGCGTGTGATGGCGCCGATGGTGTCCACCGCGGCGGAGGCCGCGGAGTTCGCCGAGCTGGCGCGGTCGGCCGGGGCCGCCGAGGTCGGTGTGATGGTGGAGGTGCCCGCCGCCGCCCTGCTGGCCGACCGGTTGCTGCGCCGCGTGGACTTCGTGTCGATCGGCACCAACGACCTGGCTCAGTACACCATGGCGGCCGACCGGACCCTGGACGGACTCCCGGAGCTGCTGGACCCCTGGCAGCCCGCGTTGCTGCACCTGCTCGCCAAGGTGGGACGCGCGGGGGAGGGGCTCGGACAGCCGGTGGGGGTGTGCGGCGAGGCCGCCGCCGACCCCCTGCTCGCCTGCGTCCTGGTGGGGCTGGGTGCGACCAGCCTCTCCATGGCGCCACCGGCGTTGCCCGCGGTGCGCTATGTCCTGGCCCGGCACACCCAGGCCGAATGCCGACGCCTCGCCGAACTCGCGCTGGCCGCCGAGGACCCCGAGCACGCCAGGAAGGTGGTGCGGGAGGCGGCGCACCCCGAGGCCGTGCTGCTCTGACCGGTCCGGAGCGGCCCGCCGTGGCCGCGTCCGCGAGACGCGCCCCGGTCGACCGCCGTGACCCGCGGCGACCACGGTGCGCACCGGTGGGTCCGGTCCGGGGAGCCCGTGGTGCGGGCCTCCTCGGTACGCCCCACCGGATCGGGATGCTCCCGGGGGACCTCCGTCGCGACCGCCGCCCTGGCCATCGCGGCGCGTGATCCGGCCCCCGGGACGGTCGGCGCCCGGACCACACCCTCCGGGCGCCGCCGCCGGTGGCGCCCTCCCGTCCCCGTGCACCCGGGGCGGGAGGGGCCGCCCGCCCCGGCCGAGCGCACCCGAACGGACCCGAGAAAGGGCGGACCTCCCGGGGCCGACCGTGGCCGGTTCCGGTCGGGAGATGCGCCGTCGAAGACGTGCGTGACCCACGGAACAGGGCCGAGGCCCCGAGGGAGATCCCCCGGGGCCTCGGCCCTGTTCACGGTGGGGTACGGCTCAGGTCGTGTAGTCGGCGTTGATCCGGATGTAGCCCTCGGTCAGGTCACAGCCGTAGACCGTGAAGTCCCCGTCGGCGATGCCCAGGTCCACACCGATGCGGACCTCGTCGCCCTTCATGTGGTGGGCGGCGCGCTCCAGGGTCGCGTCGGTGGCCTCGGTCGGGAAGGTCTCCACGTCGCCGAAGACGATGCGCACGTTCTCCGGCAGCACGTCGGTCTCGTCCGAGCACTTGCCCACCGCCATGGCGACCCGTCCCCAGTTGGGGTCGGCGCCGTGCACCGCGGTCTTGACCAGCGGCGAGTTCACGACGGCCTTGCCGATCCGCTTCGCCTGCGCGTCGTCGCGGGCACCGGTGACCCGCACCTCGATGAGCTTGCCCGCGCCCTCGCCGTCGGAGGCGATCATCCGGACCAGCGCCAACGCCACCTCGGACAACGCCTCCTCGAACGCGTGCACGTCGACCGGGCCCGCCACCCCGTTGGCCAGGATCGCCGCGGAGTCGCTGGTGGAGGTGTCGGTGTCGATGCTCAACGCGTTGAAGGTGCGGTCCACGACCCGGCGGAACACCGCGTCCAGGACCGGCTGCTCCACTTCGGCGTCGGTGAAGAACCAGGCCAGCATGGTCGCCATGTCCGGCTCGATCATGCCCACACCCTTGGCCATGCCGGTGAGGGTCGCCTCGCCCACCCTCACGGAGACGATCTTGGGGTGGGTGTCGGTGGTCATCATGGCCGCCGCCGCGCGGTCCAGGTCGGCCGGCGGGAACTCGGCGGGCAGCCCGTCCAGGTAGGCGCGCATCCGGTCCATCGGATAGGGGCGACCGATGACCCCGGTGGAGGCGATCAGGATGTCGTCGGGGTCCACACCCGCGGCCCGCGCCACACGTTCCTGCACCTCGCGGGCGTCGCGTGTGCCGATCCGTCCGGTGGCCACGTTGGCGTTGCGGGCGACGACGGTGACCCCGCGGGCCCGTCCGTCGGCGGCCGCGTTCCGGCTCAGCCGCACACTGGGTCCGGCGAACCGGGAGCGGGTGAACACGGCGGACACCGCCGCCGGGGTCTGCGAGACGACGGCGAAGAAGTCGTCGTTCGGGTCCTTGATCCCCATGTTTCCGGCGACGCCGACGAAACCGGCGGGAACGGGGGTCTGGCTGCTCATCGTCCTCCTCGGCAGGCTTGTGGCGGCCAGCCTACTTCGCCACGCCCGACCACCTCGATTACGGCCTTCACCTGCGGGGGTTTCGTACTGTTCGGTGACGGCACGGGTGTGACAAGCCGGAGCGAACGGGGTATCCGCCGAGAGTGGGGAAGACCGCTCGGGGGGAGGCGTGTGGTGCGTGATGGTGACTGGCTCACGGAGACGGGGTCGAGAATCCGTGGGGTCCTGAAGGTGATGGTGGACGCCGACTGGCTTCCGGGCGGTGCCGCGGTCATCGGGACCGGCGGCATGTGGGAGTTCGTCGCGGTGGGGCGGATCGACGAGGAGCACGACACCGCGCCGGACGTGTCCTACGACGTGGCGAGTCTGACGAAGGTGATGGCGACCTGGCCGCTGGTCGGCAGAGCGGTCGCGGAGGGGGTTTTGGACCTCAACGCTCCGATGTCCGAATACTTCGATGGGGAGGACCTCCCCGGGGCCTGGGTGACGACCCGTCAGATCCTCACCCACACCAGCCGGCTCAACCAGGTCACCTGGATGGAACGGTACGTGGGTACCGACCAGGACCTGGCGGAGGCGATTCTGTCGGACCCGCTGGAGGAACCCGGCTACCTCTACATCGACCGCGGGTTCATTCTGCTGGGCCTGTTGCTGGAGCGCCTGTACGGCACGGGGCTGGACCGGCTCGCGGCCGACTTCTGGTCGCAGTTGGGCATGCGTTCCACCACCTACGGCCCGTTGGCCCGTTCACCCAGCGTGGCCCCCACCGAGCGTCGGCTCGTCGGGACCGCGCCCACGTGGGGCGTGGTGCACGACGAGGCGGCGGCGTTGATGGGCGGTGTGGCCGGTCACGCGGGGGTGTTCACCACCGCCATCGACCTGGGCTCCTTCGCCCGGGAGATGCTGCGCCTGCACGAGGGGGAGGCGGAGGGCGCGATCCCCGGTGCGTTCGTGCGGGAGAGCTGGACCCCGCAGGTCGACGCCGGTTCGCGGCTCTCCCGGGGGCTGGGATGGCTCGTCACCCCGGAGGGGGTCGTCTACCACAACGGGTTCACCGGCACGAGCCTGTTCATGCACCCCGAGAGCGGACGCTACGTGGGTGTGCTCACCAACGCCGTGCACTACGGGCGTGACCGCACCGGCCTGGTGGACCTGCGCAGCGCGGCGCGGTCGGCGCTCACACCACAGGCCCACGAATCCTCGCCGTGAGCCCGTCGAGGAACGCGGTGAGCCCGGGGGGACCGGGCACCGTCAGGTCGGCGGCCTCCGCCACCTCGGTGACCTCGTCGGAGGACGAGCACACGGTGACCCCCGGGACCCCCTGCTCGCGCAGGTCGGCCACGGCCCGGAAGGCGGGCAGATCGCCCAGGTCATCGCCCGCGTAGAGGACGCAGCGCGCGGCCCTCTCCTCCACCAGGGCGGTGAGGGCCGCACCCTTGTCCACACCCTGTGGACGGAGTTCGATCACCCGGCGCCCGGGCTCCACCTGGAGATCGGCGCGCGCGGCCAGGTCGGCCAGCGGGCCGGCCAGCAGTTCCAGGGCCCGATCGGGGTCGGCGGCGCGCCGGGTGTGCACGGCCAACGAACGTCCCTTGTCCTCGATCCAGGTGCCGTCGGGGGCACCGACGGCATCGATCAGCCGGGGGAGTTCGGCGCGGACCAGGGCCACCCCGGGGGGCGGGTCCGCCGCCATCACGCGGCCGTCCACCCAGCGTTCGGCGCCGTAGTGGCCGAGCACGACGATGCCGGGGACCCGGTCCAGCCCGCCCAACCGCACCGCCGTGGCGGCGGCGCGACCGGTGATCACCGTGATCGTCCCCAGCCACGCGGACAGGGTGGTCAGCGCCTCCACGACCCCGGGTTGGGGCGCCGAGGCGCGCGGGTCGGCGACGATGGGCGCCAGGGTGCCGTCGAAGTCGAATCCGGCCAACGCCGTGGACGGCGCGGAGACGAGGGCCTTCAGAGCGGCGCGACCCGCTTCGGTGTCGGGTTCGTGCGGGGGACCGGCCTCGGTCGGGGACATGCGATGACCTCGTCGTCGTCGGTGGGTCGCGCGGCGGGGTCCGGCGTGGGACGGGTGGTCGCCGCCGGGGGAGTGTGCGGGGGACGGGGTGCCTGTGCGGGGATCGTCCCGCATCGCACGTGCCGTATGCGTGGTGCTCAGACCAGGGCCCGGTGCCGGAGGGCGTGCCTAGATGTGGATGCCCAGTCTGCGGGCGTTGCGTTGGCGGCGGCGGTCGGCGCGCAGTCGACGCAGACGCTTGACGGTCATGGGGTCGAACGCGAGCGCCTCCGGCCGCTCGACCAGACCGTTGAGCAGTTGGTAGTAACGGGTCGCGGAGAACCCGAACTCGTCACGGATCGCCTGTTCCTTGGAGCCCTCGAACTTCCACCATTGGCGCTCGAAGGCGAGGATGCGCTGTTCACGTTCGGCGAGGGCCGACTGACCTCCGTCGAACGGACCGATATTCGGCATGGGACACCCCCTGGACGGGTCATTGGTTTGTCCGGATCGGCGGGACTCATGCTAGCGACTCGACATGCCGGATGAGGAGCGGAGAACCCAGGACTGGCACCGGAGCTACAGTTACGTGTCCTACCCTCCGGGTCACTTGTCCAAGCCTGAATCCTGTGCCCATGACAGAATTGCGAGGGTCCGGGGGAGGGCCCGGCGTTACGCCGACCGCAACGTTCGAGGGAGCCTGACGTGCTCGGGGGCAAAAGCCGTAGCAGGACGCACACACGCCATCTGGTGGGAGCCGCGGCGGGGACCTGTGCGTCCCTGATCGTACTGGGACTGACGGCCGCCGCGCCGGCCGTCGCCGCCGACATCCCCGACTTCCGGCCCGACCAATGGGCCCTGACGTCCATCGGGGCGCAGGAGGTCTGGGACAGCACGCAGGGTCAGGGCGTCACCGTGGCGATGCCCGGGGTGTCCGCCGACGAGGAGCATCCCGACCTGCGCGACAACGTGGTGATCGACTCCGAGTTCGGGGACAACGGGTCCGACGACGAGCAGGGCACGGCGGCGGCGGGCCTGGTCGCGGCGCACGGCCACGGTCTGGACGCCGACGGTGGTGTGCTGGGGGTGGCCCCCACGGCGAGCGTGCAGGTGCTGCCCACCCAGGACGACGTCGCCGGCGCCGTCCGCCACGCCGCGACCGAGGGCGCGCAGGTCATCCTGCTGCCCGAGGAGGTCGGCGACGACGAGGAACTGTTCGAAGCCACCGCCGCGGCGGCGAGCGGAGGCGCCCTGGTCGTGGGACCCGCGGGTGGGGACGAGGACCCGAACGTGCTCCGCGTGGCCGGTGTGGACGAGGACGGCGCGCTCATCCCGGGATCGCCGGAGGCGACCGGGATCGACCTGATCGCGCCCGGAGCCGACCTGCGGACCGCGGGCCAGGACATGCGCCAGGCCGACGTGACCGGAGCGCCCTACGCGGCCGCCGTCACCGCCGGCGCCGCCGCCCTGCTGGCCTCCGAGTACCCGCAGTTGACCCCGGCCCAGGTGCGCGAGGCCCTGGTCGAGGGCGCGCAACAGGGACCCGGCGGACTGCCCTCCCTGCACGTGGGCGATGCCTTCGCGCAGGCGTCCGGCACGGCCGAGGACGTTCCCCTCATCGACAACGAACTGGTGCAGGAGAGCGACACCGGCATCCCGGTGTGGGTGTGGTTCGCCCTGGTCGGCGTGGTGTTCGTGATCGTCGTGCTGCTGCTGGTGCTGTGGGTGCGCCGCAGCACGGCCGACCCCTACGGGGTGCAGGCCGAACGCGAGGCGGAGGAGGAGGAACTGGCGGCGGCCCGTGCCGAACAGGCCAAGGCCGAGGAGCGCCCCTCTCGCCGCAAGAAGGGCGGCCGACGCCGCAAGAGCAGGTGAGTGGGGCGGGGGTCGTGCCGTGTTGGCCGTGGGACCTCCGCTTCGCTTCGGCCCGTGTCCGGGCGCCCCACGGCACGGCGGGAACCTTCGGCACCTACGGTGTGATGGCTCGTACCTCGCGATCCCACCTCCGGCACCTCCACGGTTTTTCGGAGAGCAGGGCCCGCCGGCGCCCGAACGCACGCCCCCCGGGGAGGGGCCCTGCGCGGGCACTGAACCCCGACATGGCGTGGGGCACGGTGTGGTCGCGGAAGGTCCGGTCGTCGGGAGGGTCCGGACCGGCGCTTCGGGCGACCGTACGCGGGCCCTGCGCGGGGGCGTGAAGGTGGGTTCCGAGTACCGGCGGGGAAAGCGGCGGAAAGCGCCATAGCTGACGGTCATGCCTGGTCAACGCATGGTCATCGCTCGAATGCGCGTGCATATGTAAGCCACGCGCAGACTCTTGACGCGGGCTCCGGAGCGGGCAAGGCTTTGGGTATGTCCACCCTGAAATCCCCGTCCCTCCCCTCCCGTGGTGCCGCCCGGACCGACTCGCACCAGCACAACCTGGTCAACGGTCGGGTCACCATCGCCGCGCACGACCCCAAGTGGCCCTACCTGTTCCGGCAGGAGGCCGACCGCATCCGGCAGACCCTCGGTGACCGCGCCCTGTCGGTGGAACACGTCGGCTCCACCGCGGTCCCCGGCATGGACGCCAAGCCCTGCATCGACATCCAGGTCGCGGTGGCCGACCCCACCGACGAGTCCGCCTACCTGCCGTCGTTGGCCCAGCTCGGGTACAGCGTGTTCATACCCGTGACCGACTGGGACGAGCACCTGCTCCTCAAGGGCTCCCGCGTCAACGTGAACCTGCACGTGTTCGCCCACGGGAGCGAGGGCCTGGTGCGCGCGCGGCTCCTGCGCGACTACCTGACCGCCGACGCCGGTGCCCGGCTGCGCTACGCCGCCGTCAAACACGACCTGAGCGCACGGGAGTGGAGCCGGATCCACGACTACCTCGACGCCAAGTCGGGGATCGTCACCGAACTCCTGGCCGAGGCCCACACCTGGAGGGCGGCGACCCAGGCCGTGAACTGAGCACCGCGCCGGCCGACGGCGACGGACGGCCCCAGGCCCCGGACCCCGGAGTGACACCGGGGCCCGCTTCCGTGGGCCGGGTCGAACCGGACCGTCCCGCTCAGCCGAGCGAACGCAGTTGGTCCTGGAACCAGCGCCGCGGTGGCAGGGCCACCGCCGCCTCGGCGAGCCTCTTCCGACGCCGGCGTCGTTCCGCCTCCGGCATCGTCAACGCCTCGTGCAGCGCCTCCGCGGTCTCCACCGTGTCGTAGGGGTTGACCAGCAGCGCGTCCCGACCCAGTTCGTCCGCGGCGCCCGCCTCGCGGGACAGCACCAGGACGGAGTCCCGTTCGGACAGCACGGGGCCCTCCTTCGCCACCAGGTTCATGCCGTCCCGGATCGGGTTGACCAGCAGGACGTCGGCCAGCTGGAACGAGGCCAGCGACCGCGGGTAGTCGTCGTTGACCTCCAGCACCACGGGGGTCCACCCGGGGGTCGCGAACTCCTCGTTGATCTCCTTGGCGGTCCGCGACACCGACTCGGTGTACGCGCGGTACTCGGGCACGTCCCCCCGGCTCGGGTAGGCGAACGCCAGGTGGGTGACCCGGCCGCGCCACTCCGGGTGCGCCCTCAACAGTTCCCGGTAGGCCTCCAGGCCGCGCACGATGTTCTTGGAGAGTTCGGTGCGGTCCACCCGCACGATCAGCTTCGTCTCCCCGACCAGCCCGGTCAGCATCCGTCGGCGCTCGGCCACGGCCGGTTCGGACGCGCTCTGGCGCAGCCCCTCCTCGTCCGCGCCCAGCGCGTGCACACCCACCTCGACCACGCGCCCGCCGTGCTCCACGGTGCCGCGCTCCAGGTCGACGTCGGCGTTGAGCACCTCGGCGCAGCAGCGCAGGAAGGACTCCGCCCAACGGGGGCTGAGGAAGCCGAGTCGGTCCGCGCCGAGCATGCCCTCCAGGAGTTCCCGGGCCACCTGGGTCGGCAGCATCCGGAAGTACTCCGGGGCGGCCCAGGGGGTGTGCGAGAAGTGCGCGATCCGCAGGTCGGGCCTGCGCGTGCGCAGAATGCGCGGGACCAGAGTCAGGTGGTAGTCCTGCACGGCCACCCGGGCGTTGTCGGCCGCCCCGCTCACCAGCGCCTCGGCGAACGCGTTGTTGTAGGCGGAGTAGTCCTCCCACTTTCTGCGGAAGTCCGATCCGAACGACGGCTTGTTCGGGGTGTCGTACATCATGTGCTGGACGAACCACAGGGTCGAGTTGGCCACCTCCGTGTAGGCGCCGGCCAGAGTCTCCTCCGGAATGTCCAACATGTGGACGCGCATGCCGTCGAGGTCGTGCGCCCGATCCAGTCGGGCCCCCGGAGCCTCGGCCGCGGCGCGGCGGTCGGCGTCCGACAGGGCCGCGCACACCCAGAGACCGTCGATCTCGGTCGCCACCGAACTCATCCCCGACACCAGTCCTCCGCCGCCCCGGCGGAACTCCAGGGAGCCGTCGGCGGCCGTGGAGAAGGAGGCCGGTCCTCTGTTGGAGGCGATGAGGATCTGTGCCTTGTCCACCTGGTGGTCCTCTCGAATGCGCGGATGGGAGATGCGGCGGGGCGCGGGGGGTGTGTCACGGGTGTGCCCCGTCGCGGCGGGGCACACCGTAGGTCTCGCCGCGACACCCCCGGCCCAAACCCGCCTCGGCGCGGCCGGGGGCCACGTCACATCGGCCCGACGCGGCGCGTGCGCCACGTCCCCTCTGACCGGGTGCGTCTCATCGCGTCTCGCAGAACGAGACACATGGTGTAATACGGATCACCCGACATGGAAAACCGGTCAACACGTCCGTTACAGTGACGGTGCGTTCCCCGAGCGGAGACGCGACAACTTCATATTGCTCATCCAGAGGGGTGGAGGGACCGGCCCTGCGAAGCCCCGGCAACCATCTCGACATGTGGACGCGCGATCGCGTACCCGTCGAGGCAGGTGCCAACTCCGGCCTGGGGTCAAGGTGGCCACCAGGGAAGATGAGGGGAGACGCCTCGCCATGGCGATGACCGCCACCGAACCCGCCGCCGTCCGTGCCTTCGGCCCCGGAACCGCCCTCGCCTGTCGTGAGTGCGGCGAGCGCTACGAACTGTCGCCGATCTTCGCGTGTCAGTTCTGTTTCGGCCCCCTCGAGGTGGCCTACGACTTCGGCGACGTCAGCCGCGAGGAGATCGAGAGCGGCCCCAAGAACATCTGGCGCTACCGCTCGCTCCTGCCGGTCCCCACCAACGTGGCCGACCTGCCCAACATGAACCCCGGCTTCACGCCCCTGGTCCGCGCGGACCGCCTCGCCGCCGAACTCGGCCTGTCCTCCCTGCACGTCAAGGACGACTCCGCCAACCCCACGCACTCCTTCAAGGACCGTGTGGTCGCGATCGCCGTCGAGGCCGCCCGCACCTTCGGGTTCACCACCCTGTCCTGCTCCTCCACCGGCAACCTCGCCGGCGCCGTCGGCGCCGCGTCCGCGCGCGCCGGCTTCGACTCCTGCGTGTTCATCCCCGCGGGTCTGGAGGAGGGCAAGGTCGTCATGGCCGCCGTGTACGGGGGCAAGGTCGTCGCCATCGACGGCAACTACGACGACGTGAACCGCTTCTGCTCCGAGCTCATCGGCGATCCGATCGGTGAGAGCTGGGGCTTCACCAACGTCAACCTGCGGCCCTACTACGCCGAGGGTTCCAAGACGCTGGCCTTCGAGATCGCCGAACAGCTCGGCTGGCGCCTGCCCGAGCAGATCGTCATCCCGATCGCCTCGGGGTCCCAGCTCACCAAGATCGACAAGGGCTTCCAGGAGCTCATCAAGGTCGGCCTGGTCGAGGACCGCCCCTACAAGGTGTTCGGCGCGCAGGCCACCGGCTGCTCCCCGGTCGCCCGGGCGTGGGAGAACGGCCACGACGTCATCCAGCCCGTCAAGCCGGACACCATCGCCAAGTCCCTGGCCATCGGCAACCCGGCGGACGGTCCGTACGTCCTGGACATCGCCCAGCGCACCGGCGGTCGCGTCGAGCACGTCGGTGACGACGAGATCGTCGACGCCATCAAGCTGCTCGCCCGTACCGAGGGCATCTTCGCGGAGACCGCGGGCGGTGTGACCACGGGCGTCCTGCGCAAGCTGGTGCGCGACGGTCACCTCGACACCGGGGCCGAGACCGTCATCGTCAACACCGGTGACGGGCTCAAGACCCTCAACGCCGTCGACTCCGGGGTCACCGCGACGATCAAGCCCTCCCTGGACGCGTTCACCGCCGCCGGCCTGGTCTGACCGTCCCCGTACCTTCCGTCACCGCACCCATCAGGAGATCCACCATGAGCGCCAGCGTCCGCGTGCCCACCATCCTGCGCACCTACACGAACGACGTCTCCGAGGTCACCGCCGAGGGCGCCACCCTCGCCGAGATCCTCGACGACCTGGAGGCCAACCACCCGGGTATCCGGGCCCGCATCCTCGACGACAACGGCAAGGTGCGCCGCTTCGTCAACGTCTACGTCGGTGACGAGGACGTCCGCTTCGAGAAGGGTCTGCAGACCGAGGTCCGCGACGGGCAGCAGGTGTCGATCATCCCCGCCGTCGCCGGCGGCTGCTGAGCCGGTCGAACCGGGAGGGGCGGGTGCCGTGGGCGCCCGCCCCTCGTTCTGTTCCCGGGCCTCGTAACCTGGCGGGAGGACTCTTCCGGGATGAGGGTGGCGATGTCGGCGACACGGTTGTCGGCGCTCGGTCTCGCCTTCGTGGCGCCGGTGCTCGGCGCGCGTTCCCTCCGGCGCCTGGGCGCCTGACACTCCCGGCACCCCGGTGCTCCGAGGTCGGAGTCGAGCCCCGGTGGCTGTTCGCCGAGCGCTCAAAGCCCCAGTTGACGGGACGTTCACGCAGGTGAAGGGTGGTCTCCGAGGCGGGGAAATCGTGACCACATCGTTTGCACTCTCCAGGGGCGAGTGCTAAAAAGATGAGTGGATTAGCACTCATCTTGGTCGAGTGCTAACCGGATCGAGGCTGCGAGGTCGTCGGTCTCCGGCAGCAGGGTTGCCGGTGGGACCACGGCCGTCCGTCGCGGGCGCACGCCTCGTCCCGTCGCGTATCAGCCCGGTCACGGGAGGACAAGAACTCAATGGCAGCCAAACTGATCGCGTTCGACGAGGAGGCCCGTCGCGGCCTCGAGCGTGGCATGAACCAGCTCGCGGACGCCGTAAAGGTCACCCTCGGCCCGAAGGGCCGCAACGTCGTTCTGGAGAAGAAGTGGGGCGCCCCCACGATCACCAACGACGGTGTCTCCATCGCCAAGGAGATCGAGCTCGAGGACCCGTGGGAGAAGATCGGGGCCGAGCTGGTCAAGGAGGTCGCCAAGAAGACGGACGACGTCGCCGGTGACGGTACGACCACCGCCACCGTCCTGGCCCAGGCCCTCGTCCGCGAAGGTCTGCGCAACGTCGCCGCCGGCGCCAACCCGGTCGGCCTCAAGCGCGGCATCGAGGCCGCCGTCTCCCGTATCAACGAGGAGCTCGGCAACCTCTCCAAGGAGGTGGAGACCAAGGAGCAGATCGCCTCCACCGCCTCCATCTCCGCCGGCGACACCCAGATCGGCGAGAGCATCGCCGAGGCGATGGACAAGGTCGGCAAGGAAGGCGTCATCACCGTCGAGGAGGGGCAGACCTTCGGGCTCGAGCTGGAGCTCGCCGAGGGCATGCGCTTCGACAAGGGCTACATCTCGCCCTACTTCGCCACCGACCTTGAGCGCATGGAGACGGTCCTCGAGGACCCCTACATCCTCATCGTCAACTCCAAGATCTCCAACAACAACGAGTTCCTGCCCGTTGTCGAGAAGGTCCTGCAGGCCGGTCGTCCGCTGATGGTCATCGCCGAGGACGTCGCCGACGGCGCTCTGCAGACCCTCGTGGTCAACAAGATCCGCGGCACCTTCAAGTCCGTCGCCGTCAAGGCCCCGGGCTTCGGTGACCGTCGCAAGGCCCAGCTCGGCGACATCGCCGTGCTGACCGGCGGCCAGGTCATCACCGAGGAGGTCGGCCTCAAGCTGGAGAGCACCGAGCTCGACATGCTCGGCCGCGCCCGCAAGGTCGTCGTCACCAAGGACGAGACCACCATCGTCGACGGTGCCGGTGACGCCACCGCCATCGCCGGTCGCGTGAACGAGATCCGCAACGAGATCGAGCGCACCGACTCCGACTACGACCGCGAGAAGCTCCAGGAGCGCCTCGCGCGTCTGGCCGGCGGCGTGGCCGTCATCAAGGCCGGTGCCGCCACCGAGGTGGAGCTCAAGGAGCGTAAGCACCGCATCGAGGACGCCGTCCGTAACGCCAAGGCCGCCGTCGAAGAGGGCATCCTGCCCGGTGGTGGCGTCGCGCTGCTGCAGGCCAGCGTCCCCGCCTTCGAGAAGCTCGACCTGGACGGTGACGAGGCCATCGGCGCCGACATCGTGCGTCGCGCCATCGCCGAGCCGCTCAAGCAGATCGCGGTCAACGCCGGCCTTGAGGGCGGCGTGGTGGCGGACAAGGTCAAGCACCTGGAGCCCGGTTTCGGCCTGAACGCCGCCACCGGCGAGTACACCGACCTGTTCAAGGACGGCGTCATCGACCCGACCAAGGTCACCCGTTCCGCTCTGCAGAACGCGTCCTCGATCGCCGGTCTGTTCCTGACCACCGAGGCCGTCATCGCCGAGAAGCCGGAGAAGGCCGCGGCTCCCGCCGGCGACCCGACCGGTGGCATGGGCGGCATGGACTTCTAAGTCCAGGAGCCTCGAGGTCCGGATACGCGACCTCGCCCGCGACGACCGGGCGGACCCTCACGGGGCCGCCCGGTTTCGCCGTGTCAGGGGTCCGATCCGCTCAGGGGCCGACGCGGTCGGGGCCGCGAGGGGCCGCTCACCCGGCGCGGACGGGACACCTGCCCGGGAACGCGCCGAGAACGGGTGTCACGCGCGGGGTCCGCGGTGTTCGAGCCACGCGCCGACCGCGGCCTTCACCTGGACGGTGAGGTCGCTGTCGCCGTACTCCACGGCCGGGATCCACCGGAAGTCCGTGTGCTCCTTCGACAACAGCACCTCCGTGCCGTCGTGCGGTCGCGCGAAGGTGAACTGCCGCCTGCGGTGCCCGTGCCGGGACTCGTAGTCGAACCAGGAGACGAAGGGTTCCAACCGGAGCGGGACACCGGCGGGCAGACCGATCTCCTCGCGCAGTTCCCGCGCCAGCCCCTCGAAGAGGGCCTCGCCGGGTTCCACCCCGCCCGAGGGCAGGCTCTCCGCGCCGGGAAAGGACGTCTCGTCGTCGCGGCGACGCAGCAGGAGGATCTCCCGCCCGGCGTCGCGGTGGACGATCGCGCCCGCCGAGAACCGGACGATCCCCGCCCTCCGGGCGTCCTCGACCAGTGTGGCCGCATCGGGGCTGTGCATGAGGCGACGATAGCGCCCGGACGACGCGGTGGCCGGCTCCGGGGCACTCGTCGCGGAGGCGGGCGAGGAGGCTGTGCGAGGCGACGTCGGGGGTTCTCACCGGGACGCACCTCGTTGCCGGGGACCGGTTTTCGGGACACTGTGGGGTCATGGACGAGACCTCCCCCACGCCCGTTCTCCCGGATCGGAAGCCCCGACCGAACCTGCCGACGCGCGTCGCCGTCGTGTTCGTCGGGTTCCTGGCGATCCTGCTCTCCCTCGACCCTCTCCTGCGGCTGCTCGGCATCGAGAGGAACCGGGGCGACGGCGCCTCCCCCTGGCCCGGCGACGCCCTGGTGGTCTTCGCCGTGGTGGTCTGCGCCCTGTCCCTGGTCCTGCTCTGGCTCGCCCGACGTTTCCTGGACCGCCGCCCGTGGAGCGGCCTGACACTGACGGGGCCGCGGCGGGGGTGGTGGCCCTTCACGATCGGGGCGCTCGCCTGGATGCTTCCTGCGTCGGCCGGGCTCGGTCTCGGACTCGCCTTGGGCCTGGGGTCCCTCACCCCGCTGCGGCCGACCGAGGAGATCGTGGTCGCGCTCCTGGGGACGGCGATCCTCGTGCTGTTCCTGGAGGCCCTCCCGGAGGAGGCGGTGTTCCGGGGGCTGTTGTTCCGCAACCTCAACACCGTCATGAGCGCCTGGCTCGCGATCGCGGTGCAGGCGCTGCTGTTCGCCTTGGGCGGCTGCGCGCTGTGGGTGATCCTCGCGGGGTGGGGCACGCTCCCCGAACGGCTGCCGATGTTCCTGGGCATGGGCGTGGTGCTGGGGTGCCTGCGGGTGATCACCGGGAACGTGTGGGCGTGCGTCGGCTTCCACCTGGTGTTCCAGACCCTCGCTCAGGGGCTGCTGAGCGGCGGGCTGTTCGAGGTCGCGGGCGGGGAGGCGCTGCCGGCCCTGATCCTGGTGTCGCCGTTCGTGCTGGGGGTGCTCACCGCGATCCTGCTGAACCGGGGTGATGCCCGCTGGGGCGACACCGTGCCCGACCCGGTCGCGGGTCGGGCCGCCGGGGTCAGGTGACCAGACCCCGGGCGTGGAGCAGCCCCACCAGGTCGCGGACGGCCGGGGCACAGCGCTCGCGATCGGCGTGGCCGATCCACGCCAGCTCGGTGATCTCGTTGTCCGCGACGATCTCCCCGTCGTACTCGGCGGTGTAGCAGACCAGAGCCACGCGGGTGCCCGCGGCCTGCCCGTGGGCCACCTGGTCGATCACCGCGACGCGGGCGAACGTGCCGGGACGCAGCACCACGCTGACCTCCTCGCGGGCCTCGCGCGCCACGGCCTGCTCGTCGGTCTCACCCGGTTCGCGTTTGCCTCCGGGCAGGTACAGCCGGTCCCTGTTCTCGGAGCGCACGCACAGCAGCCGGCCGTCGCGTACATGGACCCAGGAGAGCGCCTCGATGACGGTGGGCGCGTCGGTGGAGGTGGTCGAAGACATGTGGCCACTTTAGGTCGGGTCCGACACGGTCGAACCGGCGGCCCGCGACGCCGTCGGGGGCTACGATCCGGAGGCCGACGGTAGACCACGGGCACATCGTGCGGGACCGTGCCACGGCCAGAGCGGACGTACATGACCTCCTCCAGCACCGAGACCGGACCCGGACCCCGCGCCGAGCGCGACCGGGCGCGCACCCTCCCGCTGCTCGCGGAGTGCCCCGACGGCGTCCCCTTCTCGTCCGCCGAGCGGCGCGCGAGCGAGGAACGCGCCCACCACCTCTACAGCGCCGCCATCGGTGCCTGCGCGGGCCGGTGGGACGACGATCCGGAGGTGGCCGCGCGGGCCGCTCCGCTCCTGGATGAGGAGGTGCGGCTGCCCTTCCTCACACCCGAGGAGGTCGACCGGGTGTGCGACACTCTCCCCGGCGTCCTCGCCGAGCTGCGCGCCACGCCCGTGCGCGTTCCCGCCGGTGCCACCCCCGACCGCCCCCGCGCACTGTCCGAAGAGCGACTGGACTCCCTGTTCGACCGCGCCCTGCGCGACCGCCTCACCGGTGTCCCGCGCCGGCGACCACGGTTGCTGCTGTTCGGCGGCCAGCCCGGATCCGGCACGTCCACGCTCCAACGCCGGGTGCTCCCGGTGCTGCCGCCGGGCACCGTCTCCTACGACCGGGGCGACCTGATGCGGCTGTCACCCGACTACGAGTGGGCGATGAGCGCCGACGACCGGGCCGCCTCCATCGCGGTGTCCCACCAGGTGGGCGGGTTGCACGCGCGGTCCATGGAACACGTGCGGGAGGGTCGCTTCGACGTGGTGCGCAGTGACCCCCTCGGCCGCGCGGACCGGGCCGCCTCCCGGGTACTGGCGTTCAAGGAGGCCGGTTACCGGGTCGAGGTGGCGTTCGTGGCCACCCACACCTCCCACAGCCGTTTCTCGCTCCTGGACCGACACGCCCGCGCCACCCGGGAGCAGGGGTTCGGCAGGTGGATCCCGCAGGCCCACCACGACCGCTCCTACCTCGGGGTGCCCAACACGATCGAGTTCCTGGAGACGCACCGCCTCGTCGACTCGCTGTACGTGCTCTCCCGGGAGGGCGAGGTGCTGTACGCCGACCACCGGGACGACGGCGGCCGTCGGCACGAACCGTTCGGGCGTCTGGCCCTGGAGGTCGAACGGGGGCGACGCGAGCTCTGGCGGTCCGACGACCCCGCCTCGGTGTACTGACCTGAGAGGTGAGGAACGCGGGAGGCGGGAGGGCCCGCCGGGGGCGGTGGCCCTGGCGGGCCTGCGTGGGGTGAGCGCCCGCGGGGTCGGACGGGGCCACGTCCGCGAGGACCCCGGTGTGGCGCCGGTCACCGATCGGCCGCGTTCGCTCCGGACCGCCTGGTGCCGGCGGGATCCGGACGGAGGTGACGGCGATCCGGCCCCGCCGAAACGGTACGGTCGGGGAGTACGCCCACATGAACGATCCGATCGGGGGACAACGTGTTCTGTGGTGATCCCGGCAGTGCCGGCTACGCCGCGTGCGCCACCCAGACCCAGTTGTTCGCACTGGCCTCGGCGATCCCCGCGGTGCTCGGCCTCGCCCTGCTGGTGGCCGCCTTCACCGCGCCCTCCGTGCGGGGGGACCGGCTGCTGCGCGCCCGGACCCTGGGGTACTCCCTCGTGGCCTGGGGTATCGCCGCGGGCACCTACGTGATGGGCGGCCTGCCCTCCCTGTGACGGGGGCCCGGTCCCGACGGGGGCCACGACGCGTCACCCCGGCCGTGCGCGCCCCGGCGGCGGACGGGTGTTCGCCTGGGCCGAGGACCGCCCGCGCCCCCGGACGTCCGCGCTCCGCCGGACGAACGGGGATCCCCGTCGTGCCCCGGGCCGGACACGTCCCCGGCCGCGGGCACGCGCCCACGGCCCGGGACCCGCGTCAGATCTCCTCGCCGGCCAGCAGGTCACCCGCGTCGGCGATCCGGTACGCGTAGCCCTGCTCGGCGAGGAACCGCTGGCGGTGGGCGGCGTACTCCTGGTCCAGGGTGTCGCGGGCGATCACCGCGTAGAACCGGGCGGTACGGCCGTCGGCCTTGGGGCGCAGCACACGGCCCAGCCGCTGCGCCTCCTCCTGCCGGGACCCGAAGGAACCCGACACCTGGACCGCCACGCCCGCCTCTGGCAGGTCGATCGAGAAGTTCGCGACCTTGGACACCACGAGGGTCCGCAGCTCACCGGAGCGGAACGCGTCGAACAGCCGCTCGCGCTCCTTGTTCCGGGTCTCGCCCTTGATCACCGGGGCGTCCAGGCGTTCCCCGAGCTCGTCCAGTTGGTCGATGTAGGAGCCGATGACCAGCACCTGCTCCTCGGGGTGCCGTTCCACGATCGCCCGCACCACCGAGGTCTTGGAATCGGTGGAGGCACAGAAGCGGTACCGGTCCTCCGGCTCGGCCGTCGCGTACGCCAGCCGCTCGGACTCGGTCAGGTCGACCCGGACCTCGACGCAGTCGGCCGGGGCGATCCACCCCTGGTTCTCCATGTCCTTCCACGGCGCGTCGTAGCGCTTGGGTCCGATCAGTGAGAACACGTCCCCCTCGCGCCCGTCCTCGCGGACCAGGGTCGCGGTCAGACCCAGCCGCCGCCGGGCCTGCAGGTCCGCGGTCATCCGGAAGATCGGGGCGGGCAGCAGGTGCACCTCGTCGTAGACGACCAGGCCCCAGTCGCGCGCGTCGAACAGCTCCAGGTGCGTGTACACGCCCTTCCGGCGGGCCGCCATCACCTGGTACGTCGCGATCGTGACCGGGCGGATCTCCTTGCGGGTGCCCGAGTACTCGCCGATCTCGTCCTCGGTGAGGGAGGTGCGGCGCAGCAGCTCGGCCTTCCACTGGTGCACCGACACCGTGTTCGTCACCAGGATCAGGGTGGTCGCCCCGGTCATGGCCATGGCCGCCGCGCCGACGATCGTCTTGCCCGCGCCACACGGCAGCACCACCACGCCGGAGCCGCCCGCGTGGAAGCTCTCGGCGGCCTCCCGCTGGTAGCCGCGCAGCTCCCAGTCGCCGTCGGCCAGGTCGATCGCGTGCGCCTCGCCGTCCACGTAACCGGCCAGGTCCTCGGCGGGCCAGCCGATCCTGAGCAGCGCCTGCTTGAGGTTGCCGCGCTCACTCGGGTGCACCGCGACCGAGTCCTCGTTCAGCCGCTCACCGAGCATCCCCTGGAGCTTCTTGGCCCGGACGACCTCCTCCAGGACCGCACGGTCCGAGGACTCCAGGACCAGGCCGTGGACCGGGTCCCCGACCAGCTTCAACCGCCCGTACCGGTCCATCGTCTCGGCGATGTCCACCAGCAGTGAGTGCGGTACCGGGAACTTGGAGAAGCGGATGAGGGCGTCGACGACCTGCTCGGCGTCGTGCCCGGCGGCCCGTGCGTTCCACAGGGCCAGCGGGGTGATCCGGTACGTGTGCACGTGTTCGGGCGCACGCTCCAGCTCCGCGAACGGGGCGATGGTGCGACGGCACTCGCCGGCCTCTTCGTGGTCGATCTCGAGCAGCAGGGTCTTGTCGGACTGGACGATCAAACAGGACACGCGGGACCTTCCGATGCGCTGGGAGAGGGTGCGGCCCCAGGTGCAACACCGAACGCCGCCCGAACATGCCCGTCAGGAATCGACGATGATCATCGTGATGATGAACCCGAAGAACAGCACGAGCAGGCCGATGACCACCGCGTTGGCGATCCAGGCGTAGCGGGTGAAGCGGGAGACCTTCTCCTGGTCGTAGGTCTCGCTGACCGCGATGATCGAGAAGATGAGCCCGATCACGGCGAAGAACCCGTAGCAGCTGATCACCAGGAGGATGGACGTGACCAGCGCACCGATGGCGCCGCCCTTGTTGAGCGCCGGCGGGAACACCGGGTAGGCCGGATACATGGGCTGCTGGGGCGGGTAGCCCTGCTGGTGCGCCTGGTACGGGTCCTGGTAGGGGTCCTGGTACGGCCCCTGGTAGGGGGACGGCGGCGGTGGACCGTAACCCTGGCCTCCGTACGGGGTGTGACCGCCGTAGCCGCCGGAGTTGTCGTCGCCCGGCAGGCCGGGGTTCCTGTCGTCGTGCATGTCGTGCCTTCGGTGTTCGGGCTCCACGAGGGGATGCCGGGGGAGGGGCGGATCAGAATCCGAGGATGAGGGCCAGGGCCGCGAGGACGAGTACCGGGACCGCGAACACCACGGAGAGCGCCACGTAAGCGAAGTTACAGGCCCAGGTGTATCGGATGTACTTCTCCACCTCGACCGCGTCCGGGACACGGCGCAGGGCCATGATCCCGAGGACGATCCCGGGGACGTTGGCGACGAGCACGAAGAACCACAGTCCGAGGGCGAGGCCGAGGGCCGGGACGGCCAGGGTGAGCACCGCCACGACCAACGCGGCCACGGCCCCGCCGACCCTGGCGGGCGGACCCGAGGGCGCGATCGGGACCTGCGGGGCCACCGGCGTCGCCGGCGCCGCCGGGTTCACCGGTGCGGGCCGTGGGCCCTGCGTGCCACGGGTGGCGGGTGCGGCGCCCACGGGTCGCACGGGAGGCCGGGGTGTGGCCGTCACGGGGGCGGTGCTCCGCCCTCGTTCCCAGAAGGCCCGCGGGTCGCTCCGGTCACCGTACAAGGCCTACCGTGCCTCCCTCGTCGATCGGAGCGAAGGTCGATTTCGCTCCTTTGGTCGCATACCCGTCCTGTTCCTCTCGGACGCGGACAAGGGCGTCCTGGTTCTGCCAACCGGTGGTCAGTACTGCGTCACGTCGACGATCCCCTGGATCCAGCCGCCCGCCTGGGTGAACATGACCAGCGTCAACACCGCCATCACGAAGAACATCACCGCTGCCGCGCCCAGGCAGTACCAGGAGTAACGGGTGAGGACCTCGGCCTGGTCGGGTCGGCCCCGGTCCCGGGCGTGGGCGGCCCGCACCGCGAACGTGATCCCGGCGATGCCGAAGATCCAGTTCGCGCAGCACAGCGCCGTCACCAGGTGCAGGACGAGCGCCATGGTGGAGCTGTGGGCGCCCCCGCCCGAGGCGGGGGTGGAACGGTCCCCGTCGCGCCCCCGTTCGGGCGTTCGGTCCCGTCCTTCGTGTTCGCGGTGCTCCCGCCCCCGATCACGGGGGGAGGAGGCTCCGGGGGGCAGCGAAGCGTTGCTCATCGGGGTGTCTCTCGCCGTGGGTGGTCGACCAACGCCACTCTAGCCCGCCCGCCTTCGACGCGGACGGCGCTCACCCGGTGTCGGCGGAGAGTTCGGCCACGCCGGTGATCCGGTGGAGCGCGAAGCGGTGCACCGCGTCCCGGGTGGTGTCGTAGGCGGTGAGGAAACCCCCGTCCACGCGGGAGGGCGCCACGATCCGGCTGACCTGGCGGCCATCGGTGTCGGTGTACCCGATCCACACGCGCCGTTCGTCGGCGGCGGCCCTCTCCAGCACCTCCGTGAGGGCTTTCGCGCGCGCGGCGGCGCCGCCGTTGTCCGGTAGCTCCACCGGCACCCGCGCGATGGTCGCGGCCTCGTCGCCGGCGCGCAGCGCGCGGACGGCGGCCCTGGCGAGCACCGGGGTCGTGGTGTGCTCCGCGGCGGGGATCGCGTCGGGCTCCGCGCGGCGCACCTCGGGTCGGCTCAACCGCATGACGCCGTCACCGCTCTCGGCCACCGGGTGGTACCCGAGGTGGCGCAACCGCTCCATCAGGGCGGCCCGGGTGAGACCACTGACCACCACTGTGGGCGCCAGCGCCACGAGTTCGAGGTCGGCCGCCCGGCGGTCGCCGACCAGTTCGGTCAGGAGCGCGGGTTCGTCGCAGCGCAGGTAACTGGAGGCGGTGCCGGCGCGCAGTCGGCCGTGCCTGCGGCCCACGTCCGAGACCAGGTAGCGCAGCGCCTGGGGCAGCGGTGTGCGCGAGTGGCGTTCCAACATCGAGGTCAGGTCGGCCACACCCCGTCCGGCGTCCAGGGCACGGCGCACCGAGGCCTCGGTGAACCGGTAGACCGTGGCACCGCCGGTGGACTCCACGTCGGCGGTCAGGGCGAGCTCGCGGGCGAGCTCGGTCACCAGCGGCCCGGGGGCCACGGCGGTCATGTCGCCCTGCACCAGCACGTAGTCCAGGGGCTGGGGCAGCTCAGGGGCCAACAGGGCCGCGGAGGCGTCCTCGTCGTCGGCGATCAGCGGTCGTGAGTGCGCGGCGAGCGCGCCCATGCCGATCATGCCGAGAGCGGTCGCCTCGGTGACCGCCGCCGCCACGAGTTCGGTGTACAGGGGGGACCGGCGGCGCGGATGGCGCCAGGTCAGGCGGGCCCGTAGGGAGTCCTCGTCCGGGGCCAGGCCCGGCTCGGCCGACCCGAGTTCGGCGAGGACGTCACGTCGCGCCTGGGGAGCGGTGGGGCGGACCAGCCCCGGACCGAGCACGTTGCGCACGCGCCCGCCCGTGTCCTGCGAGCCCGCCAGGGAGGGCGCGCGGTCCGAGTCCAGCCAGGCCCGCACCAGACGCAGCCACCGTCGCTCCGGAGGGCTCTCCCGCCACAGGTCGTACTCGCGGGTGGGCAGCCACTCGCCGGACAGGCGGTCGTCCGTGGCCAGCAGCCCGGCGGCCCGCGCCGTCTCCAGGTACAACGTCGCGGTGGCGTCGTCGGTGTCCATGGCCTGGGCGGCGCGGCGCAGGTCCCGCACGCCCAGTCCGCCGTTGCGCAGCACCGCCGCCGGCTCTCGCGACCACCGTTCCATCAGCTCCTCGACGGCGCGCAGCACCACGAACGCCTGACCGGCCGCGGCCCGGGCCACGGTGTCGGCGTCGACCGCGCGGCCCTCGAAGGCGGGCGGGGTGGTGTCGACCTCGCGGAAGAGCACCCCCGAGCGCAGGAACAGGCCGACCTCGCGCGGCAGGGTCAGGGTGTCGTCACCGGTCGGCACGAGCAGACCGCGGGCGATGAGGGACTCCACCGGGGAGGACGCCGTGGCCAGGGCGACCTCGCGCCGGGCGTCGGTGACGGTGCCGTTGGGCGGGCCCCAGGCGAGGCTGTCCAACAGCCGCCGGGCGGGTGCGTCGACCTGGCCGACGAGCGCGCCGACCCGATCGGGGTCGGACAGGGCGGTCGCGACCGTCTCCACGGGGGACGAGGCGGTGCTGTGCGGTACGAGGTCGTCGGCCAGGCGCGCGACCGTCCCGTGCGCGAGCGCGGCCAGCAGGACCCGTACGGGCGGCCCCAGGCGGGCCGGGTGCGGGAGCAGTTCCCGCAGGACCTGCACCGGGCGCCACCGCCCGTGGTCCGGCCAGACCAGCGCCAGGGACGACAGCGTGTCCACCGCGGTGTCCAGGGCGTCCCGAACGGCCGTGGACGCGGGGGAGGAGCCGAGCCCGTGCGCGAGGTCGGCGGGAAGCGCCCCCACCGGCTCGGACAGACGGTCGTCGCCGAGCGCGACCACCGATTCCAGGACCTGCAGCGTGAACCCGTCCAGTCGCTCCAGGGCGCGCAGCACGGCGTTGCGCGAGGTCGCACGGTTGGCCAGGGCCCCGATGTCGGCCGGGACCGGTTGGGCCAGGTCCGGTCGGGCACGCAGGAGGGCCGTGAGTTCCTCGTCCGAGCGCGAGCGGAGCCAGGAGGTGAACGTGGGGCGCCGGCCCGGCGAAGGGTGGTCGGTGCCGTCGCCGGGGTGCTCGGACCGTGCGTAGTGCGTCATCGGTTTCAACGCTAAGCGATCGCGCCTCGCCCGGCGCACGGCCTTCCTCGGGAACGCCTTCGATACCAGGGTTCCCGCCGTTCACGGCCGTATCATGCCGGAATCAGCCGGCCGAAACAGGGCGGGAGGGGTTAAAAGGCAGGTCATTGTGGGCCAATATGGGGCCATGAACCAGCGCTCGGAACAACTGGTACTCGACTATCTCTCGAGGGTCGGCCTCGCGCTGTACGGTCGTGTCTCGGCGAAGGAACGGACCGCGTACCTGACGCGCCTGCGCGCGCGCATCGACGAGCGCCGTGAGGCGGCCGACAACGACGAGGTCGACACCGTGCGACGGATCCTCCGGGGTTTCGGGGCGCCCGAACACCTCGTGGAGGAGGAGCTGACCGGGCAGACCCTGGATCTGGAGGACGACGCCATGATCCCGAACCGGCCCGGGCACGCGAACCGGCCGCCGCCCCCCTGGCGCGGCGGTCCCAGCCAGGGCCTCCTCTCCCTCCTGGAGGGCCCCAGCCAGACCGACATGCGCATGGACGGCCGGACCACACGCCGCCCGGGGGTACTGCGCAACAGCCTCCTCATGGTCCGTCACCGCGCACCCGAGGCGGTCGCCCTGACCATGTTCGTGCTCGCCGGGGTCTGGTGGGACGTGGCGTTCCTGTGGGTGCTCGGCGCCGTGCTCCTCCTGCTCAGCCAGGTGTGGGGCGCCCGCGAGAAGTGGGTCGGGGTGGGCCTTCCCCTGCTGTCGTGCGTGGTCGGTGTGGCCCTGTGGAACGGCGAGGCCAAGTTCATCGACCTCTACATCCAGCAGGCCCTGCCCGCGACCGGTGCGCCGGCGCTCGGTATCGCCTCCCTGGTCTGCGTGCTCTTCCTCTTCCCCGGGGCGGCCCGCTCCGCGCGGGCGGCCGACCGCTCCGCCCACCTGGCCGCCGCCGACGACGCCGATCTCGACGTGGACTGAGCGCAGGGGGCGAGCCGGGAGCACACGCCCCGGACCCGCGCCCTTCGGTCATCTCTTGGCAAATCCTGGGGAATAACCTTTTCCGGTCGGCCCGTGGCGACGTATCCGCGCCCGGTGCTTCGGGTAATCATGTCGGTACACCGTCGCTTTCGCTCCAGGGCGGTCCCGCCAGGTGCTCCGGCCGCCAGCCCGGAAACCGGCGCGTCGACGGCGTCCCTGATTCCGCCGAGTCCCGTCCCACACTCCGCACCAGCGGTGAGGGGGCGACGTCGACACCCACGAGGCCCGGGTGAGCCGTATCCGGGCCTCGTACCCATGCCCGGTCCGGGTGGCCCGGTCGGCCCGTATCGGACCCGCCGCATTCTCCCTCGCCTTCGCGAGCACCCGAGTACTAGCCTGGTTCGCACCTATGGAAACCAAGGGTCGCCGGGGTGGCGGAAAGGGTGGTCGGCACCGTTCTCCACACCCTCGCGTCGCCCGCCAGTGAAAGCATGAGGTCACCACCGTGCCCACCGGCAAGGTCAAGTGGTACGACGACGACAAGGGTTTCGGCTTTCTCACCCGGGACGACGGCGGCGAGGTCTTCGTCCACTCCACGTCCCTGCCCTCCGGAACCGCCGCGCTGCGGCCCGGCCAGCGGGTCGAGTTCGGCGTGGCCGAGGGACGCAAGGGAGCCCAGGCGTTGCAGGTGAAGCTGCTCGACGCCCAGCACTCCGTGGCCAAGGCGCGGCGCAAGAAGCCCGACGAGATGGTGGTCATCACCGAGGACCTCATCACACTCCTGGAGAACGTCTCCGACAACTATCGGCGGGGTCGTCACCCGGAGAAGCGCGAGGCGGCCAGGGTCGCCCAGGTGTTGCGCGTGGTGGCCGACGACCTGGAGGCCTGATCACGCGGCCGTGGTGGACGCCGTCGACGTCCACCACGGCCGCGGCGTGGACGGCGGGCGGTCGGCGCGGTGGCGCCACCGCGCCGGAGTCCGCGGAGACCGACGAACCCCCTCCTCACCCCGCCCCTTCCGTTCGGATCCCGATCGCCTCACGGTGGGGGTGCGCGGCCACGCGAGCGCCCGCGAGGCGGGCGCGCTCCGCGGCGGTCGCGGTCCGCGACCGTCCCGACCGTCGATGTGACAAGAGACGATCAAGAGGGTGTAATCGGCCGAACCTTGACCCGCGTTGTGGTCAAATCGGTGCCCGCGATCAGTGAGAATGGGGAGCGTGAGCCCTTCTCGACGTTCTCCTGTACCGGACAAGGCATGTATCGACGCGGTGGATCTGGCCCGCTCGGTGGCAGCGGAGGTCGGGCGACCCGAATGGGTGGGTGAGCACCTCACCGCCCAGGTCGAGGACACACGCCTGGTCACCCACTTCTTCGAGTGCCTGGACCCCGCCTACCCGGGGTGGACCTACGCGGTGACCGTGGTGCGCGCCTCGCGCTCCAAGGACGTCACCGTCAACGAGGTGGTCCAGCTTCCCGGCGAGGGCGCGCTCGTCGCGCCCGAGTGGGTGCCATGGAAGGAAAGACTGCGCCCCGGCGACCTCGGTGTGGGGGACCTTCTCCCCACCGACGAGGACGACGAACGACTCGTCCCCGGTTACGCGCAGGTGCCCGACAGCGAACTCGACGCCGAGGGCATGGACAAGCAGATGGTGTGGGAACTCGGACTGGGCCGCCGCCAGGTGCTGTCCGAGACCGGCCGCGAGCAGGCCGCGGAGCGCTGGTACAACGGCGACTCCGGGCCGCGCAGCCCGATCGCCACAGCGGCCCCGGGCCGCTGCAGCACGTGCGGTTTCATGACACCGCTGGCCGGTGAGCTGCGCCAGATGTTCGGAGTGTGCACCAACGAGTTCGCACCCGACGACGGCAAGGTGGTCTCGCTCGACCACGGCTGCGGCGCCCACTCCGAGGTCCGCCGACCGGGCCCGCAGAACGGGCCGGTCGCACCCGTCGTCGACGAGATGGGGTACGACCACATCGTCTTCGACGACACCGCGGAGCTGGAGCTCGTCTCCTCCGACTCCTGAACCCACCACGGGCCGATCCACCCGAGACACGACACAGGGCCCCGCCGCACCAGCGGCGGGGCCCTGACGCGTCACGCGCCCCGGGGCGCCCACGCCCCGCGCCACGCACCACACCCGCGCCCGCCCGCGCCGACCGTGGGCTAGGGTCGAGCTATCCAACACGCTCGCCTCGCCGGTACCGCGCGCCCACGCGCCGGGCCTGACGCACCGTGCGCCTCGCGCAGGAGGAGACCACCATGGCCGAGCCGGTGACCCCGTCGGTGACCGACCCCTACAACACCGCCGAGCTGCGCCGACGTGTGTTGTCGGCGTGGGCGGACGCGCCCGCGCGGTTCCGTGAGGACGCCAACGCCGAGGAGGACTTCGCGCTGGGCGGTTACCGCGACCGGGTGGTGGTGGAGCTGGCGCAGAACGCCGCCGACGCCGCCCGTCGCGCCGGAGTCCCCGGACGGCTGCGTCTGGAGCTGGCCGGCGACCGTCTCACCGCGGCCAACGTCGGGGCTCACCTGACCGTCGAGGGCGTGGAGTCCCTCGCCACCCTGCGCGCCTCCACCAAGCGCGACGATCCGGCCTCCGTCGGCCGGTTCGGCGTCGGCTTCTCGGCGGTGGCGGCGCTCAGCGACGACGTCACCGTCGACTCCGGTTCGGGGGCCGTGCACTTCTCCGCCGCACGCGCCCGCGCCGTGGTCACCGACCTGCTGGACGCCGACGGGACCCACACCGACCTCGCCGAGGAGGTGGGGCGCCGCTCCGGGCACGTCCCCATGCTGAGGCTGCCCTTCCCCTCCGACGCCCTCCCCGCGCGGCCCCCCGGCGACCACGACACGGTCGTCACCCTCGTGCTCCGCGACGCGCGGGCCCGTGAGCGGGTCCGCGAGCTGCTGGACCGCACCGGCGAGGCGCTCCTGCTCGCCCTGGAGGGGCTGTCCGAGGTACACGTGGTGGTCGACGGCGCCGAGCGCGTCCTCACCCGCGCCGACGCCGACGAGGACTCCGGCGCCGACCTGGTCACCACCCACCACAACGGCGGCGGCACCCGGGCCACCCGGTGGCGCACCCTGGCCCGTTCCGGAACGTTCGACCCGCACCTGCTCTCGGACCGGCCCACGGAGGAACGCGCACGCACCGCGTGGTCGCTGACCTGGGCCGCGCCGGTCGACGAGAACGGCGGCGTGGGGGTCCTGCCCGCCGACGTCGAGAACGTCGTGCACGCGCCCACCCCCACCGACACCGAACTCGACCTGCCCGCGGTGCTCATCGGCACGTTCCCGCTGGGGTCGGACCGACGGTCGGTGCGGCCCGGCGCCGCCACCGACCTTCTGCTCATGGAGGCCGCCACCGCCTACTGCGCGCTCCTGCGTCGCTTCGACGCCCGCGAGGCCCTCGACCTGGTCCCCGCGACCCGTGTGGGCGGCGGCGCGATCGACGCGGTCTTTCGCGCGCGGGTCGCTGAACCGCTCCTGGACACCCCGTTCCTGGTCACCGCCGCCGGGCACCCCATCACCCCGCGCGACGCGGTCGTCCTGGACGCCGGTGGCGCCGACGGTGCCCCCGAACTCGTCGACCTCCTCGCCGCGTCGGTCCCCCCGCTGCTGCCCGGAGGGTGGAGCCCCCGTCACCCGGCGCTGGTGTCGCTGCGGATGCGCCGACTGGGCCTGGCCGACCTCGCCGACCTGCTCGGCGACGCCCAGCGGGAACCGTCCTGGTGGGCGTCCCTGTACGGCGCCCTGACCACCGCGGGTTCCGCCGGGGCCGACCTCGACGAACTCGGTTCCCTACCGGTGCCCCTGGCCGACGACCGCCTCGTCCGAGGGCCCCGCTCCCTCCTGGTGCCGAGCGACGACTGGGCCCGGGTGACCGACGCCGAGGGCGACCGGCTCGACCCCGCGGCCCTGGCCACCCTGGGCGTGCGCGTGGTCCACCCCGAGGCCGCCCACCCGCTCCTGCTGCGTCTGGGCGCGGTGGAGGCGGGCGCCGCGACCGTGCTCGCCGACCCCCGTACCGAGGCGGCCGTGCGCGACTCGCTCGACGCCGAGGACCCCGAACCGATCGCCGAGGCCGTCCTGGACCTGGTCGCCGCCGCGGGCACCACCGTGGACGACCTGCCCTGGCTGTCCGAGCTGGCGCTGCGCGACGACGAGGACGGTTACTCGGTCGCCGCCGAGCTCCTGGTGCCCGGCGCCCCGCTGATCGACCTGCTGGTGGACGACGCGCCGTTCGGCACCGTCCACGACGACCTCGTCCGTCGCCACGGGACCGACGCCCTGCGCGCCGTGGGCGCCGTGTGGGGGCTCACCGTGGTGCGCGCCGAGGAGGTCGCGCTGGGGGAGGACCCCGGTGCCGCCTTCGACGGGACCGCGGGTGAGGGCGGACCGGACGGGTTGGAGGACTGGGCCGACGAACTCCTGGAACGGCTCGGCGACCCCGAGCTGCCGCCGGTCGTCCCCGAGCTCGTGTGCGTGGCCGACCTCGACTACGTCGCCGACGACGCCTGGCCGCGCGTGCTGTCGATGCTGTCCACCGGACCGCTGCGCGAGGCCGTGACCGCGCCGACGCGGCTGTTGATGCCGGACGGTCGGGTCGAGGACGTGCCCTCCTACACCGCGTGGTGGCTGCGCACCCGCGCGCTCCTCGACGGCCGCGCCCCCGTGGAGCTGCGCGTCGCCGACGCCGAACCGCCGCTGCTGGGCCTCTACGACGAGGTGCCCGCCGGCGTCGACCCCGAGTTCGCGCGGGCGCTGGGGGTGCGCACGACCCTCGCCGACCTGCTCGCCGACCCCGACGGCGCCGACGACCTGCTCGCCCGCCTGGCCGATCCGGCCCGCCACGTCGATCGGGCCGCCCTGCGTCGTCTGTGGACGGCCCTGGCCGACGTCGACGCCGACCTGGTCACCCCGCCCGGGCTGGTGCGCGCGGTCCGGGGCGGCGCGATCGTGGTCGCCGACGCGGAGGACGCCGTGGTGGTCGACTCCCCGGACCTGCTGCCGCTCGTGGCGGACCGACCCGTGGTGCCCGCTGCGGCGCACAGCGCCGAACGCCTCGCCGACGTGATGGACCTGGACCTGGCCTCGGAGAGCGTCACCGGAAAGGTGGACTCCGCCGGGGGGATCCGCGCCGTACCGGACGAGGCGGCGCTGTTCCTCGACGGGGATCGGGAACCCGACCGCACCTACCTGCACCACCGGACACTCACCGTGGACGGGGTGGAGGTGGACTGGTACGTCGGCGACGGAACGGTGCACGCCTCCGGTACCGAGGGTCTGGCGCGGGCGCTGTGCTGGCGGGCCGGTCTGTGGCCGCGACGTCATCTGCTGGCGGCGGTCCTGCGCGACCCCTCGGCCGCCGCGCACCTGCTGGCCGAGTCCGACCTGGAGTAGCGGCGGTCAGGTGAGCGCGCCGACCAGGCGCGGGCCCAGCCCCTCTTCGGGCTCGTCCCAGTCGGAGACCTCCACGGGGTCGCCCACGGACACCGTGCCCGGGGCGGTGACGGCGAACTTGGCGCCGAACACCACACCGCCCGTGTCCGCGCGGCGGTAGGCGGCCAGGGACCGCAACGGTTCGGGTCCGCGCTTGTCCCCGGTGTCCTGGTCCACCGTGGTGACCGCGCACCGCACGCACACCTTGGCGTAGCCGAGCCCGGCTTCGCCGACCCGCAGCGTGCGCGCACGGTCCTCGGTGTGCGGTTCGGGCCACCCGGACACCACCACGTTGGGACGGAAACGCTCCATCGGCACGGGTTCCCCACCGGTGGCGACGATGCGCTCGTTCAGCAGGTCCAGGGACGACAACGACGTCACCAGGGCGGCGTGACCGTCGGCGAAGCCCGCGGTGCCGGGGGTGAGTCCGCCGGTCGACCGCGCGTGGTCGTCGGGCACGCGCACGAGGCGGCTGGAGGCACCGAACACCTCCGACAGCCACGCGGCGGCCTCGGAGCCCTGGTCCACGCCCTGGTAGTGCCCACCGTGGACGGTGACGTCCAGGCGAGGGCCCTCGGGGTCGGTCTCGACCACGAGCGGCGCGACGCCCTCGGTCCGCAGCACCAGACGTGAGGCGTCGGCGTCGATCTCCGGCACGATCCGTGCCATCCGGGGGTCCCTGCGCTGGCTGCGGAAGGTGCCGGAGTCGTCGACCACCATGAACGAGCGGTCGTGGGTGAGCCCGGCGGGGGTGAACGCGGCGCTGCTCAGGGGCACGCCCGCGCAGCCCTTGACGGGGTAGACGACGAGCGCGTGCACTCGGACGGTGGGTGAAGGGATCATGCCCCCACGCTAGTCCCTGCCTGCGGTACCACCGGGGGGTGTAGCGCGCGGGCGCGGTTTCCTGGATCACAGGGGGTGTTCGGTTGACGCGCGACCCCCTGGATGACAGGGGGTGTGCGTTCGGGCGGGTCACACCGGGGCATGCCGGCGCGAACACGGAAGCGGATCGCGTTGATGACGGTGCGGTGATCGGCCACCTTCTCGCCTCGCGGGCGTTGACGGACAGGAACGGAGCGCAGCGGGGCCCACCCGGCGTCGGTGGGTTCATGCCGGTCGGGCACACCGCCCACGATGTCGGCGTGGTCACCGCTGCGCTCCCTCTTCCTCGCCCCGTGCCTTCAGCCGGCGGGGTGGTTGCGGCTCCATGTCAGGTGCGGGGCCACGTCATGGGCGTGGAAGCGGCGTTGCCCTCCCGGGGTCCAGAAGTGAGGGAGCTTGCCCGCTTGGGCCCATGCGGTCACCGTCCTGGGGTGGACACCGAACGCCTGGGCGACCTGTGTGGTGGTGAGTACCCCTTCAGTCATCGCCGGCCTCCGGGGCTTCCGGTTCGATGAGCCCGTGGTCGCGTGCCAGGCGCTCGCCCTGGCGGCGCCAGGCCTCTTCCTCCTCCGCCGACAGGGGCCGGTTGTCCCCCGAGACGGGGATGGCAGGCTGCTGGTCACACATGGGGGCTCCTTCCGAAACCCGGGGTGCGGACACCGGGCGGGCCGGTGGTGTCGGGTGTGGGTCCGGGTGGGTCGCCGTGGTGGCGGCGCAGACTCGCTTCGAGAAGCTCCGGGGTGGGCTCGACCTCGGTGCGCCAGTGCGAG
>NZ_QOCZ01000053.1 GCF_018207095.1 Nocardiopsis sp. MG754419
CCCGAACAGAGTCCGCCCCCGCCGTCCCCGGCCGATCCCCACGCGGCGCCGCCGGTCGACGTCGAGCGCATCACCGACCTGGTCGGCCAACTCCTGTCCGCACTCGGTGAAGACCCCGAACGGGAGGGCCTGGTCGACACTCCGGGCCGGGTCGCGACCTGGTACCGCGACTTCCTCACCCCGGAGACGGCCAACATGGAGACGAGCTTCGCCGAGTCCCGGGCCGGCGGCCAACTGGTCGTGGTCTCGGGCATGAGCGTGTGGTCGCTGTGCGAACACCACCTCCTCCCGATGCACCTGGAAGTGGCCACCGGGTACCTGCCCGGAGATCAGGTCCTGGGCCTGTCCAAGTTCGGGCGCATCGCCCGGGAGTGCGCGGCGCGTCTCCACGTCCAGGAGCGGTTCACCCATCAGGTCGCCGACAGGGTCGCCGCCGCCGTGGGAACCCGGGACGTGGCCGTGGTGGTCCACGGCACCCACCTGTGCATGAGCATGCGGGGCGTGCGGATGGAGGCGGCCCGCACCACCACGCTGGAGCACCGCGGACGCCTGGACGACGACCCCGCGCTCGCCCAGCGGTTCCTCACCCTGACCGGCGGCCGACGGGAGGCCGCATGAGCCGGAGCAGCGTCCCGACCCGCGCCGACGAGGACCGGGCGGTCGTGCACCTGACGTGGTCGCGGATCGGGGAGATGGTCGATCGCATCGCCGACCGGGCGGGGAGCGACGGTGCCCCCCGGGTCCTGGTCGCCGTACTGCGCGGCGGCGCCGTGCCCGCGGTGTGGCTCTCCCACCGCCTCGGCATGCGCGACGTGCGCGTCGTCGAGGTCACCCACACCACCGACAACGGCCACCACGCCGCCAAGACCCCGGAACCGGTGGCCGTCAACCCTGCGTCGCTGGGCGACCTGACGGGACAGGACGTCCTGATCGTCGACGACGTCGCCGGCACCGGGCACACCCTGGCCGCGACGGCGCGCCTGGTCACCCGCGCGGGCGCCGCCCGTGTGCGGACCGCGGTGTGCGCGGTCAACCACGACAACTGGACCGGCTCCGCGCCCCCGGAGGCGACCCTCACCTACATCGGGCAGAGCACCCGTGGGTGGGTGGTCTTCCCCTGGGAGGGCGGCATCGATGAGGCCTGAGCCACCACGCGCCGCCGGACCCGGCGGCGCGCGACCCGCCCCGTTCCCTCCGGAGGAAGCCATGACCGACCTCGCCTCACGCGCCGACCCCGCACCCTCGCGCCCGCTGTGGGTGAGCATCGAGGGCGTCAACGGCGTCGGCAAGTCCACCGCGGCCCGGGCCGTGGCCGCCGCGCTGGGTGGGCGGTGCCTGCTGCTGGACGAACTCACCGACCGGCCCGAGGACACCCTGCCCGGTCGGGTCATCGACGCCCTGGCCGCCGAGGGGGACGTGTACCTGCGCACCGGCCACCCGGTCGCCGAGACCCTGGCCCTGCTCGCCCTCAAGGTCCGCGAGGTCGAACGGCTCGCCGACCGGTGCCCGACCGGTGTGGACGTGATCCTGGAGGACCGTGGTCCGGACTCGGTCGCGGTGTACCAGGCCGCGATCCTGGCCGCCCACTACGGCGAGGAGGACCCCGCCCACCTGGCCCGGTACGTGCTGGCCACGGCGCGCAGCTGGTCGCGACTTCCGGACGCCACGCTGTGGCTCACCGGTGACCGCACGGTGTGCACCGACCGCTTCGCCGCGCGCGTCGGCCGCGCGCTCGCACCCCCGGACCTGGACGTGATCCATCGGGCCGAGGAACTCTACGGAGTGCTCGCCGCGCAGGAACCCGACCGCTACACCGTCGTGAACACCACCGGGCGGTCGCCGCGGGAGAGCGCCGACGCCGTCGAACAGAGCGTGCGGGACCTGGTCCGGACGCGGGAGGTCGCCCATGTCGCGTGACGTCACCCTGCTGTGGGGCCTGCGCAGTCCGTGCGCCTTCGCCTGCCCCCACTGTTACTTCGGCACCATCGAGGAGCACAAGGAGACCCCACCGGACCAGATCGGCGTCCTGTCGCACCTGTCGCGCAACGACGTGTCCGCCCGGGAACTGACCGCCTTCGCCCGCACCCTGTCCGACTCCCCGGTCGAACGGGTGGTCATCGCCGGGGGCGAGCCGCTGGACTGGCCCGGTGCGCTGGACGTGATCGCGCTCATCAAGCAGGCGGGATGCCAGGTGGTGATCGCCACCAACGCCATTCCGCTCACCCGGCCCCACATCGTCCAGGGCCTCGTCGACCTCGGCGTGGACGGTGTGTCGGTCTCCCTGGACAGCGCCGACGCCGCGACCAACGACCGGCTGCGACCCTCGCGCTCGGGCCGGTTCGGCTACGACCAGGTCCTGGAGGGCATCCGCGCCCTGCTGGCGGCCCGCGACGGCCGGAGCACCCCGCGGGTGGGGATCTACACCGTGGTCATGCGTCCCCGCCCCCAGGAGATCGTCGACGTGGCCCGCCTGGCCGCGGAGCTGGGCCTGGACTACTACGTTCCCCAGCCGATCTCCCTGGCCCCCGACCACGCCCTCTTCGAGGAACTCGCCCACCGCCCCACGGACGTGGCGGACGTGGCGGATCAGCTCGACCACCTCTACGCCGAGCCGACCGGGCCTGCCCTGCCCGACCCCTCCTACGCACGGCGGTTCCTGGAGGCGATCTCCACCCATGACAGTGGCCACGTGGCGGACTGTTTCGGGGGCGCGCGCCTGTTCTTCATCCAGCCCGACGGGTCGGTGTGGGACTGCCCCTCCGACCGGCGTATCGCCGCCACACCCCCCGAGCGCCGGCGCTCCATCCGCGGCGCCGACGCGCGCACCCTGTTCGCCGAGCGGCCCGCGTGCACCACGTGCACGCTGTTCAGCCGCGACTGCGTGAACATGTGGCCCCTGGTGCTCGACATGCCACGGATCCTGAACACGGAGGCGCCGTGACGAGCCTTCCGACCGTGCCCGACCGTGCCCCGCTCATCGCCGCCCACCTCACCCCCGTGCTGGAAGGGATGCCCGACCCCGGGGGCGGACGCACGGTGGCGGAGTTGGAGCACGAAATCGCCGCGGCCCTGAACATCGAGCACGTGGTGGCGGTCTCCTCCGGCACGGCGGCGCTCCAGGCCGCACTGTCGGCCCTCGGCGTCGGACCGGGTGACGAGGTCCTGGTGCCCGCGCTGAGCGTGGTCATGACCGTGGCCCCTCTGGTCGCGCTGGGGGCGCGTCCGGTGTTCGTCGACAGTGATCCGGCCGGCCTGGACCTGGACCACGACGACGCGGCCCGCAAGGTCACCTCGCGCACCCGGGCGATCATGCCGGTCCACCTGTGGGGCCGGATGGGGGACCCGGTGGCGCTCACCGCGTTCGCCTCCGCGCACGGGCTGGCCGTCATCGAGGACGCCGCCCAGGCCATCGGCACCGTCCGCGATCGCCGTGACGCCGGCACGGTGGGCACCGTGGGCTGTTTCAGCATGAAGGACGGCAAGGTCGTGTGGAGCGGAGAGGGCGGCTTCCTGGTCACCCGGAGCCCGGAGGTGGCCGAGCACGCGCGCGCCTGGCGCGGTCACTGGCAGCCGCCCCCGAAGGGCCAGGCCCCGCAGAGCCGCCTGGCGACCAACAGCCGCCTGGCCGCCCCCCTGGCGGCGATCGCCCGCGCCAACCTCGACCTCCTGGACCCGCTGGTGGAGCTGCGCCGGGCCCAGACCCACCGCCTCCTGCACGCCCTGGGACGGACACCCGGGGTGCGCCCCCTGCTCCCGGCCCCGGGTGAGGAGTGGAACGGCTACGCCCCGCTCCTGCGCCTGGACCTGCCCCGACCGCGGGCCTTCGCCGAGCACCTCGCCGTGCGGGGGGTGCCCAACTCCACCGGCACCTTCCGGCTCGTGCCCTGTGACCTCAGGCCCATGTTCACCGATCCGCCCACCGCGCCGTGCCGGGGTGCCGCAGAGATCCTCGATCGCACGCTCGCCGTGGTCGTCACCGAAGCCGACACCGTGGCGGTGTTGGACCACTACACCGACGTCATCACCCGTGAGGCCGCCGCATGGACCGCGTGAAGCACCACCCGCCACCGTCGGACACCCCTGGAACGGAACCCCTCCGTATGCCGAACACAGCAGTGCACGCCTCCTGTACCCGCGGTCCGTTGATCTCCGCCGAGGGCATCAACGGCGTGGGCAAGACCTACCTGACCAACCGCGCCGTCGAGACCCTGCGGGAAGCGCCGTTGATGCTCGACGAGTTCTCCGAACGCGTGCACGGCCGCCATGGTCTGGGCGAACACCTGCTCGACGCGTTGCGCGAGGCCAGCTCCGGGGACCCGTTCCTGCGCGGGGGCACCCCGATGGCCGAGGCCCTGCTCCTGATCGCCATGAAACGCCATGACCTCGACACCGTCCTGCCCCACCTCGCAGTGGGGCGGCCGGTGGTGGAGGGGCGCAGCGTCGACACCACGGCCGTCTACCAGGCCCTGCTGCTGCACCCCGACGACCCGGAGGACGCCCTGGACACGGCCCGGGCCCTGCTCGACCTGGCGGCCTCCTACCGCACCCTCCCCGACCTCACGATCCTGGTCACCGATGACGCCCCCCAGGCCGTCGAGCGCGCCCAACGCCGTGACCGACGCGTCCTGACCCCTGAACAGGCCGCGTTCATGGTGGCCGCGTGCCGGCTCTACGAGCGGCTCGCCGCGACCGACCCGGGCCGCTACCGGGTCGTGGACCGGCGCGAGGTCGATGAGTTCACGGCCGCCGAGCTGATCCGGTCATGGATCCTCGGTGCCGGAGCCGGTCTCAGGTGTGTGCGGGAACCCTGGCAGGGGCCACGGGTCCCGTGTCCGTGCTGCGGGCGGGGCGCGGAACCGGTACCGGCGTGAACGCGCCGGCCCACCCCCGGACCTGCCCGGGATCCGCCTCGGCGTCGGGCCGCACCCCCGCGATCCCCGACGGCGTCGAGGCGCTGATCCTGGACTTCGACGGCACCCTCGCCGACACCACGCCCGGCCACGAGCGTGCCCTGCGGGCGGCCCTGCGCCCGCACGGCGTGGACCTGGACGCGCACTGGTACCGCAGCCACGTGGGCCTGTCCATCCACGACCTGCTCGCCGCGCTTCCGGGCGGGGAGCATCTGCCCCACGAGGAGATCATCCGGCGCAGCCGCGGTCACCTGTCGGCGCTCCTGCACACCATCGCCCCTCTCAGCTGCGTCGTGGCCCTGCTGCGCGCCGCACGCCGCGCCCACCTGCCCTGCGCCGTGGCCTCCGGGGCCGCGCGCCTGCTGGTCGAGCCCGGGATCAGGGCCCTGGGCCTGGAACAGGAGTTCGCGACCGTCGTCACACGCGAGGACGCCCCGCGCGGCAAACCCGCCCCCGACCTGTACCTGACCGCCGCCCACCGACTCGGGGTGCCCCCGAGCGCCTGCCTGGCCGTCGATGACGCCCCCGGAGGCATCGCCTCGGCCCGCGCCGCCGGGATGCGGGTGCTCACCGTCGTGGACGGCCACCCCGCACCGACCGACGACCACGGCACGGGCACCGCGTGCGGGGACACCACCGGGGCGGAGCCGCCATGAGTCGTCGACGGCCGTGGACGCCCGGGCGAGCGCCGTCCGCTCCTCGACGCGGCCCGCGGCCACGCCCGGGTCCCGCGCGACCCGGGCGTGGACCGCCGGCCGGTGACACCACGGAACGCACGACACCTACGAGGGGACGGTGGCCTGATGGGCTCCCTGACACGCGACCCCGCCTTTGTGGCGACGACGTTCGGGGTCATCGATTTCGAGACGACGACCCCGGCCGGCCACCCGGCCCAGCCCATCGAGGTCGCCGTTCTCGCGCTGCGTCACGAGCAGGAGAACGGGTGGATCGAGGCGGGGCGGTTCACGTCCCTGATCCGCCCACCCGCGTTCGCGCCGGTCACGTCCGCCGACACCGCCCAGAACGGGCTGCGCCCGGCACAGTTCACGACGGCCCCCGAACCCGCCGAGGTGTTCGGGGCGTTGGATCGGCGGTTCACCGCGGGCACCCGGTACCTGCTGGTGGCACAGCACGCGGCCACCGAGGCCGGCGTCATCCGCCATCAGCGCGAGCACTGTCCGAGGTTGGCGCGCATCGACTTCCTGGACACCATCCCGCTCGCCAAACGCCTGGTCCCGGGCCTGGAGAACTACAGGCTCGACACCCTGCTGGACCATTTCGCCATCCCGTCGCCCGCGGAGCGCCACCGGGCCCACGCCGATGTCGACGTCACCGCGCAGGTGTTCCTCCGGCTCATCGACGCCGCCGACCGCGAGGGCGGGTTCCCCGACCTCGCCGCACTGGTGAAGGTCGCCGGGCGCACGGCCAGAGCCAACCTGCCCACCCAGGAGCACCTGTTCGACCTGTGACGGTCCGCACCTGCCGCGCGCTCGACGAAGAGGAGGACCGATGTCGATGGCCGACGCACGGCCGGGACGAGACCGTGCGCGTGCCGTTCCGGTGCGGCCCCCGGTGACGCCGGGGAGGGATCACCTCGCGCCGGCTCCTGACGGTGGAACCGCTCCGCCCGCGCCGTCCGGTGCGCGCCGACCGGCCGATCACGTCACCGGCTCGCCTCGACCCGGGCGAGGGCGCCTCCCTCGGCACCGATCTCCTGGAACCGGGGGAGCGGACCTGGCCGGTGGGCGCGGGCCCGCCGACGACCTCTCGGCGCGCGGCCCGCTGAGGGTCCGGTCAGCCGATACCGGCCCGACCCCGGATCGCGTGGGCGATACGGCTTCCCACCAGGCGCTCCGCCTCGGCGAGGGGATACCAGCCGGCCCCTCCGACCTCCGACCCCTGCACTCGGCCCACGTCCACGTGCGCCGGCGCCAGGAAGGAGTACCCGATGTCCAGGTGGAAGTGGGCCGGCTCGCCCTTCGCCGGGCGGGCCGGCACCGGTCCGTACTCGATGTACACGGGGGCGGGCGAAGCCGCGACGATCTGACCGGGGTCGACGTCGGCCTCCTCGACCAGCTCGCGTATCGCCGCGTCGATCAACGTGCGGTCGGTCGGCTCCAGGTGGCCGCCGGGCTGCAACAGGATCCCGTACGCGAGGTGTTCGACCAGCAGGACCTCCTCACCGCGGACCAGCAGCGCACCGACGGTCACGTGCATCGGAAAGGTGGACCGGGAAGCGATATCCGACCCCTGGGCCAGCCGTCGCATCGCCTCGGCCGGTGGCTCCGCCCGATCCGGGTGGCGTTCGAGGTGGTCGGCCACCACGGCCCTGATCAGGGCGTCACCGACCGCCACGGCCCACCCCCACACCGACCGGAGCGTCGGGCTCCCCGGGCCCCGTCGACAGGGAGGTGGCGATGAAAGGCGACACGATCGGCTCCAGAACACACGGCGGTGAGGAAGTCCGTAGCCTACTGGCGGGACCGGGCCGGTGGAGGGACAACGTGCGATTCCACCGACACCACGGCCCGCCCACGTCGGGGCGGGTCGGTCCCGCACCGACGATGCCCCGCACCCCGGCCCCCGTGCTCGGCCCGGATCGGCTCCACCGAGAAACGAGGCGCGCCCCGTGACCCCGGACGCTCTGACCGGTTGGGACGAGGAGACCACCGCCGAGGCCTACGCCGCGTTCGCGCGCGCCTGGCCCATGTACGGCGACACCAGTCATGACCTCGCCCGCCGTGCCGGCCTCGTCGACGGCCGTCTGGTCGTGGACCTGTGCGGGGGCACCGGCGTGACCGCCGGGGCGATCCTCGAACGCGTCCCCGCCCACGCCAGGGTCCTCTCCCTCGACAACGCCGCCGCGATGCAACGCATCGGCCGACGCACCCTGCGGGACCCGCGCCTGTCCTGGGTCACCGCGTCCGCCGAGACCCTGGCCGCGCACGTCCCCGCTCGTGGGGTCGACGCCGTCGTGTGCAACTCGGGCCTCTGGAAGACCGACGTTCCGGCCGTGGCCGCCGCGGTCCGCCGCGTGCTGCGGCCCGGTGGTCGGTTCGTGTTCAACATCGGCGGCGGCTTCGCCGGCCTCACCGACCCGAACGTGTCGGCCGGACGCGCCGGACCGTCTCTGGACGCGCTGATCCACCAGATCGCTGCTCGGGACCACGGGTACAGCCCGTCACCCAGGACCGGTTCCGGTCCGAAGCTGCCGCTCGCCACGGTCACACGCCACTTGTCCGAGGCCGGGCTCACCGTGACGGGAACCGTGGTCAAGGATCAGCTCACCACCGTGGCGGAGCGGAAGGCCTGGCTGTCCATCCCGGTGTTCGCCCGCCCCGACGGCGACTTCACCCACGCACAGAGGATGCGGATGCTGGAGGAGGCGAGCGCCCGGACCGACCCCGACGCGACGACCGTGACGCGCTGGCTGGTGGTCACCGCCCAACGGCGGGCGAAGGCGCGGTGAGATCCCCACAGGGGTGCGTCCGCCGACCGGGAGCAGGGTGCGGGGGAGGGGCCATGCCCCTGCGTCCCGAACGGCGGGAACGCGACCGGGCCCACGGAGTGATGGGCGCCCGGGTCGTGGACGGTTCGAGGGGCGCACGCGACGGTCCCGCCCGTGTGCGCCGGCGGTGGTCGGGACACCGATCCGGTCCCGGGAACGCCGAAAGGCCGGATCCGCGGATCCGGCCTTCAGGGTGTTGCTCGTGGGCGATACAGGACTCGAACCTGTGACCCCTACCGTGTCGAGGTAGTGCTCTAACCAACTGAGCTAATCGCCCGATGAAACTGGAGGTGGAGACGGGATTTGAACCCGTGTAGACGGCTTTGCAGGCCGCTGCCTCGCCTCTCGGCCACTCCACCGAGTACCCGAGGAGCGGTAGAACCGCCCTCGCGTCTTCTCCGAGCGGACGACGGGATTCGAACCCGCGACCCTCACCTTGGCAAGGTGATGCTCTACCAGCTGAGCCACGTCCGCGTGCTTTCGGGCTCGGCCCCGTTTCCGTGGGCCTCGCCTTGCTGCTGGTACAGACTTTAGCGGAGATTCCACAGACGGCAAATCGGCGTGGGGCGGGTCGGTGCGGTGGTCGCGCACGTCCGTCGCGCACACCCGGTAGCGTCCGCGTGATGTGGCCAGGGTAGGACGGGGTCACACCCCTGGAAGAGGAGGACATGGCCGTGACGGAGGAGTGCGGTGAGCACCGGACGGCGACGTCCTGGGCGCGGGCGCGGGTCCTGGCCCGGGAACTGGGCGAGAGCCGGGGGTGCCCGGCCGGTGATCTGCCGTTGGGCGAGGCCCTGGGGGGTCGGCTGGCCGCGGACCTGACGGCGTTGGTGGGGGCGCCGGCCTTCGACGCCGCGGCGATGGACGGCTACGCGGTCGCCGGCCCGGGCCCCTGGCGACGGGTCGGAACCCAACTGGCGGGCGCACCTGTGGCCGGGCTGTCGCTGGCGGCGGGTGAGGCGGTGGAGATCGCCACGGGCGCGCGGGTACCCAAGGGCACCGAGGCGGTGTTGCCCTACGAGCACACCGAGATCGCCGACGGGCGCGTGCTGGGGGAGGCGCTGCCGGGCCGGCACGTGCGTTGGAGCGGAGAGGAGACCGCCCCGGGCGAGACGGTCCTGGTGGAGGGGGCCGAGGTGACCCCGGCCGTGCTGGGACTGGCCGCCTCCCTGGGGCACGACACGCTGCCGGTGCGTGCGCCCCGGGTGGAGGCGCTGATCACCGGGGACGAGATCGCCGCGAACGGACTTCCGGGTGAGGGCGTGGTGCGCGACGCCATCGGCCCGCTGCTGCCCGGTGTGGTGGCCTGGGCGGGCGGTCGGCTGCTGCGCACCCGCCACCTGGGGGACGGCTTCGCCGACCTGCGGGAGGCGTTGAGCGACGGTGGGGCCGACGTGGTGCTGGTGTGCGGATCCTCGTCGAAGGGGCCTGCCGACCATCTGCGCGCGGTGCTCGCGGAGCTCGGCGCGGACGTGGTGGTGGACGGTGTGGACTGTCGGCCGGGGCACCCACAGTTGCTGGCGCACACCGACGACACCGTGTTCGTGGGTCTTCCGGGCAACCCGAACGCCGCGCTGGTGGCCTCGCTGACGCTGCTGGTGCCGTTGCTGGCCGGCATGGTCGGCCGACCGGAGGCGACGCTGGGGTGGGGGCGCGCACCGTTGGTCGGCGAGGTCCGGGGCCGATCCGGGCAGACCCGGTTGATGGCGGTCCGCAGGGTCGACGGGAACGCCGAACCGGTGGGCCACGACCGTCCGGGGAGCCTGCGCGGCGCGGCTCTGGCGGAGGCCTACGCGGTGATCCCGCCCGAGGGGCCGGGTGCCGACGTGGAACTGCTGCGGCTGCCGGGGGCCTCGGCCGCGTTCTGAGGGACCACCCGGGACGTTCCGGGCAGGGGCGGTCGCCCGAGGACCACCGATGGTCGATGTGGGATGGAACACCCACGAAGGGGGCGGCCCGGGGAGCACGTGCTCCCCGGGCCGCCCCGGTACCGGTCCCGCCCTACGGTCGTGCGGGGTCGTCGACCGGCCCGTCCGAGGGCACGGACGCGGCCGGCTCCACCGGAGCCTCCGGAGCGTCCTCGGTCGAGGCGTGGCGCTCCACGTCGTGGACCGGGGTCTCGACCGCCGGGTTGCCCCTGCCGCGCAGCAGGAACCAGGCCTGGGCCGCCGCCACCAACACGATGATCACCGCGATGGCCGAGGTCAGGTGCATGCCGTCGGTGAACGCGGCCCGTGCGCTGTCCATCAGCGCCAGGCCCTCGGCGCCGCCCACGCCGTCGGCGGCGTTGGCGGCGCCGCCCAGGGTCTCGCGGGCGGCCTCGGTGGCCGCGGCGGGCACGCCGTCCACCTCGGTCAGGTGCCCGCGGTAGAAGGCGGTCAGCACACTGCCCAGCACGGCGACGCCCAGGGCGCCGCCCATCTCGTACGCGGTCTCGGAGATCGCCGAGGCGGCGCCGGCCCGCTTGGGCGGGGCCGCGGACATGATGGCGCCGTTGGTCAGCGTCTCGGCGAAACCGGTGCCCAGGGCGATGAGCGCGAACGCGGTGGCGACCAGTGTCACACCACGGGTGACGTCGTCGGCGGGGGTGAACACCAGGGTGGCGAACCCGCCCGCGGTGACGACCAGGGACACCCCGATCACCGTGGCCAGGCTGAGGTGGCGGGCCACCCGGGCGGCCACCAGACCGGCGATGACCGAGATCACCAGGCCGGGCACCAGGACGATGCCGGCGCGCATCGGTGAGACGCCGAGCACCAGCTGCAGGTACTGGGTGAGGAAGAACAGCGACCCCACCATCGAGAACACGATCATCAGGTTGGTGACCACGGCGACGCTGAACACCCGCGAACGGAACAGGTCGACGTCGATCAGCGGGTCCGCGAGCGTGCGCTGACGGCGGACGAACAGGTACCCCAGGGCCAGACCGACCACGAGCGAGACGATCGGCAGCACGTCCGCGCCGCCGGTGGCCAGCTTCTTGATCCCGTACACGGCGGGCAGCATGGCGCCGAGCGACAGCACCACACTGATCAGGTCGAGGCGACCGGAGTCGGGGTTGCGCGACTCACGCACCAGCAACGGCACCAGGACCAGGATCAACGCCATCACGGGCAGGTTGATCAGGAACACCGAACCCCAGAAGAAGTGCTCCAGCAACCATCCACCGAGGATGGGGCCCAGGGCGGCGCCACCGGAGAACCCGGACGCCCAGATCGCGATGGCGAGCAGGCGCTGACGCGGATCCAGGAAGATGTTGCGCAGCAACGACAGGGTCGAGGGCATCAAGGAGGCGCCCGCGACGCCCAGCAGGGCACGGGCGGCGATCAGGGTCTCGGCGTTGGGGGAGAAGGCGGCGATCAGGGAGGCCACACCGAAGGCGGCCGATCCGATCATGAGCAGGCGTCGCCGCCCGATCCGGTCACCGAGCGAACCCATGGTGATCAACAGGCCGGCCAGGATGAAGCCGTAGATGTCGATGATCCACAGCAGCTGTCCCGAGCTGGGGCTCAGCGCCTCGCTGAGCGCGGGTACGGCGAACCCGAGCACGGTCATGTCGACCGAGATCAGGATGACCGGAAGGACCAGGACGGCGAGTGCGGCCCACTCGCGCGGGCCCGCGAGCGCGGGCGTCGCCGCGTCGTCCCGGTGTGCGCGGATGGGGCCGTTTCCGGCCTCGGCGGAACTCATCTTTCCCTCGTTATCGGATCGCAGTGTGGCGCGCGGCTCGGTCTGAGGGCGCGGGTGGGGCCCGGAGGAAGGTCGCTGCGGGTCCGGGCGGAACGGGAAGTCTGGTCGACCGGCGGGGCCGTGAGCACACCACCGGGACTCTTCAACCGTCCAGACGGTACAGTACCGTCCAGCCGGTACAGTGTCAATCGTGAGTACTTCGAACACACGCGACCGCATCCTCGACGCACTACAGGACATTCTGGTCGGCGAAGGTTATTCCGCGGTGACCCTGGAGGCCGTGGCCCGGGCCGCGGAGGTGTCCAAGGGCGGCCTGCTGTACCACTTCCCCTCGAAGTCGGCCCTGATGAACGGGCTGATCCAACGGCTGAAGGAACTCTCCGAGGCCGAGTTCACGGAGGCGGTCGAGAGCGAGGAGGGCGTGGTGCGGGTCTTCCTGCGTACCTCCCTCCCGCAGAGCGCCGAGGAGGGGGAGTTGTACTGGGCGCTCATCGCCGCCCTGCGCAGCCACGAGGAACTGGAGGAGGAGGCCGTCCGGCACGTACACCACGTGTTCGAGCACTGGCGAGAACTCCTGCACCGGGAGCTCACCGACCCGGTCCTCGCCGAGATCATCCTGCGGGCCGGTGACGGCATGTACATGGCGGCCATCGCCGGACTGGGGCGGCCCGACCCCGATCTCACGAGTCGGATGATCGACCGACTGGTCGAGGAGTCGGACCGGGTGCGCCGGCCGCGTTGAGCGGACGCGGCCGGCGCGCGCATCGTCCTGCGGCCCCTCGCGCCGGGGCCGACGGACGCACGCGCCTCGGTCCGTCCCACCGACCCGCCGACCCCCGGACCGTCCGCGGGCTCCGGGCCCGGCGTCCTCGGCCCGTCGCCGTGGGTCCGCCGGGCCCGGTCCCGGCAAGCGCGCCCGATGGCTCCGGGAGTCGTTGGTCGCGCCCACCGTTGCGAGCCCGCGGGCCCCGCGCACGGCATCGGTCTCACGGGGTCCGGCCCGGAGACCGGAGGCGCTCACCCCGACGCAGGGTTCACGGAACCGGCCGCGCCGCGCCGGGACGGGGGCGGACCCGGTCCTCGAACACCTGCACCTCGGTGTCGCGCACCGGCACGCGCAGCGTCGGGGTGAAGCCCTGCCCCTGGTAGTAGCGGACCAGGGACCCGTCCCCACCCGCCCAGCAGTCCACGCGCACCAGGGAGATCCCCTGATCGCGCGCCCGCGACCGGGCGTGGTCCAGGAGCCGTCCGCCGACGTTGCGGCCTCCGTGTCCGCGCGCGACGAGCAGGAGGTGCACGTAGACCTCGGGTTCGTCCGCGGGCGGCGTGTAGGAGGTGGGCGTCGCGCCGAGCGCCAGCGCACCGGCGACCGTGCCGTCCACGTCGGCCAGCCACAGTTCCTCGGCGGCGATCCGTTCCACCAGCGCCACCCGGTCGGGGTTCGTGGACCACGGATCGGTGCCCCACTGGCCGGCCGACCCGTGTTCGGTCAGCCAGACCACGGCCTCGTCGAACATGCGCAGCAGTGTGGGAACGTCCTCGGTGCCGCCTCGGCGCAGCCGCATGGTGGTTCTCCCGAACTCGTGGGTGACAGGCGCAACGAAGGGCATAATGTCACCCCGTGCCCCTTCTCGCAGGCCCCGCCGGCGGGCAGGGTGACGACGTCGGAAGGTGACCATGTGGTGCTGTTCACGTGTGCCGGATCATGATTTACTTCCCGGTAACTTCGTTGCCGTCGTCGGGCTCCGGGTCGGCAGCGGGTCCGTCGACCCGGTGAGGTGAGGTGTGCACTACCTCGACGAGTGGGGCGTGCCTAGTCGACCGGGAGGCTTGTCTTCGCGAGACTGTTCCCACCTCGCAGGGGGTGTCCACGGGGTGAGAACACGCAGACGGGAAAGTGGGGAGCGGATGCACAGGCTCACCAACCAGGTACGACCGTACGCCTGGGGAGCGCGCGCCGCCATTCCGCGTCTGCTGGGGATCGAACCCGACGGTACGCCGCAGGCGGAGCTGTGGCTGGGCGCCCACCACGGAGCCCCCAGCACGGCGCACTGCGTCGACGGATCCCGGCCCCTGCCCGAGCTGATCGCCGCGGATCCCCGCCGTGTCCTGGGCCCCCGCACCGCCGATCGCTTCGGTGACCGCCTGCCCTTCCTCCTCAAGTACCTGGCCGCCGAGGCGCCGCTGTCCCTCCAGGTCCACCCCGACGCCGCCCGCGCCCGCTCCGGCTACGAGGCCGAGGAGCGTGCCGGGATCCCCGTCGACGCCCCCCACCGCAACTACCGGGACCCTCACCACAAACCCGAACTCCTGCTCGCCCTGGAGCCGTTCGACGCCCTGTGCGGCTTCCGTGAACCCGCCGCCACCCGCACCGATCTCCTCGGCCTGGACTCCGAACTCGCCGTGCTGTTGCGCGACGACCTGGCGCACCCCGACACCCAGACCGCGCTCCGGGCCGCCCTGACCCGTCTGCTCAGCATCCCCGAGCCCGACCGCGGTCGACTGATCGGCGTGTTCGTCACCGAGTGGGCCGAACGCGACCGCCGCTGCGCGCACGCCGAGATCGTCGCCGACCTGGCCGACCGGTACCCGGGGGACCCCGGGGCGGTCGCCGCCCTGCTGCTCAACCGGGTCACCCTGTGGCCCGGGCAGGCCCTCTTCCTGCCCGCGGGCAACCTGCACGCCTACCTCCAGGGCACCGCCGTGGAGGTGATGGCCGGCTCCGACAACGTGCTGCGCGCCGGCTTGACCTGCAAGCACGTCGACGCCCCCGAACTCCTCGACGTGGTGGACTTCTCCGTGCTGCCCATCCCGTACGCACAGCCGGACTTCCTGGAGGGGCGCCGCGAGTTCCGTCCGGCCGCCCCCGAGTTCGCGCTGCACGAGATCGGTCCCGGCCGGATCACCGCGCACCTGCCGGGGGACGGCCCCACGGTGGTCCTGGCCCTGCGCGGCGACGTGGAACTGGTCGCCGAGGTCGGTGAGGGCGTCACCCTGAGCCGGGGAGAGTCGGTGTTCGTCCAGGCCGACAGCGGCCCCATCAAGGTCGAGGGGCACGGCCACGTGATCGCCGCGACCGTCGGCGTGCACTGAGCCCGTACCCTCGGGGCCTCCGCTGCGCTTCGGCCCGTGTACGCGCGTCCCACGGGCCCCGGGAAACGAAGAGCCGTGAATGAGTGGAACACCCCCTGTCGCGTGGGGGCGTTGTCTCCACGGGCCACCTCCGTGGTCTGACGAACACACTCCCGAGGGCACCGGGGGAGCGCTCGTCACCCACTGGGCGTGGGACACCCGCGACACGGATAACCTGGGCCCCGCAGTTCACACGACGAGAGGGGACTCGCCATGGCGCTCGAGCGTCCGGAGATCGACTTCATCGAGGGACCGCCGCCCGCGGACCTGGAGATCACCGACATCCAGATCGGGGAGGGTGCGCAGGCCGGCCACGGCAGCACCGTCAGCGTCCAGTACGTCGGGGTCTCCCACTCCACCGGCGAGGAGTTCGACGCCAGCTGGAACCGCGGCGAGCCGCTGAACTTCCGTCTCGGTGCCCGTCAGGTCATCTCCGGCTGGGACCAGGGCGTCATGGGCATGCGCGTCGGCGGCCGTCGCCGCCTCGTCATCCCGCCGCACCTGGCCTACGGTGACCGCGGCGCCGGTGGCGTCATCGCGCCGGGGGAGACCCTGGTGTTCGTCGTCGACCTGGTCGCGGTCGACTGACCTTCGGACCCACGACGGGGGCCCGTGGCGCGTTCGCGCGCGCCACGGGCCCCGCCCGTTCCCTACCCGAGGGTTGCGCCCACCTTCACGTGGCCCTTGAGCAGGTCGCGGGCGATGGTGCGGCGCTGGATCTCGTCGGTGCCCTCGAAGATGCGCAGCAACCGGACGTCACGGTAGAAGCGTTCGATGGGCAGTTCACGGGTGTAGCCCATGCCGCCGTGGATCTGCATCACGCGGTCGACGATCTCGTTGGCCTTGACGCCGCCGAACAGCTTCGCGATGGACTGCGCGTGCCGGGAGTCGCGCCCCTGCGCGACCTGCCAGGCCGCGTGCAGCACCAGCAGACGCAGTGCCTCGATCTCGGTCTGTGAGTCGGCGATCATCCACTGGATGGCCTGCCGGTCGGCGATCGGTGCGCCGAAGGTCTCCCGGGTGCGGGAGTAGTCGACGGCCATGGTGAGCAACCGCTCGCAGCCGCCCAGAGCGCGGGCCGGCAACAGGTAGCGCCCCTTGCCGATCCACTGCATCGCCAGCGCGAACCCCCGGCCCTCCTCGCCGAGGACGTGGCTGTGCGGCACTCGGACGTCCTGGAAGACGAGGGAGGCGGGGCGCCGCTCGCCCATGGTGTCGATGGGTTCGGAGGTCCACCCCATGTCGCGGTCGACGAGGAAGCAGGTCACGCCCCCGTTCGCCCCCTTCTCGGGGTCGGTGACCGCGAAGACCAGGGCGAAGTCCGCCTCGTTGCCGCCGGTGATGAAGGTCTTCTCGCCGTTGATGATCCACGAGTCGCCGTCGCGCACGGCCCTGGCGCGGATGGCCTTGGCGTCGGAACCGGCGCCGGGTTCGGTGATGGCGAAGCAGGAACGACGCTCACCGGCGATGGTGGGCAGCAGGTAGGCGCGCTTCTGCTCCTCGTCGGCGTGGTAGAGGATGTTGTCGGCCTCGCCGCCGAACTTGAAGGTCAGGAAGGTCCGGCCGAGCTCGATCTCGATGAGGGCCTCGGTGACCGCGTCCAGGCCCATACCGCCGTACTCCTCGGGGGTGGCCACGCCCCAGAAGTCGGACCTGCGGGCCAGTGCGCGCAACCCGTCGCGTTCCTCGGAGGTCAGTCCGGGGGGATGCCCCTCGCGTTCGCGCCGCAGCACCTTGTTCTCCAGCGGCATCAGTTCGCGCTCGACGAAGGTCCGCACCCAGCTCTGAACGGCCTGCTGCTCCTCGCTCAAGGAGAAATCGATCACGGCTGCTCTCCATAACCTAACGGTGTTCGGTTATTCGAGGGTACGGCGCGTCGCGTCCCTCCCGCAAGGGGTAACCGAACACTGTCAGGTGGTGCGGACGTGGACGCGTCCCTCGCCCGACGCGGGGTCGACGTCGGAGGAGGGCCGGTCCGACCTCGTGCGATGATCGGCGGACGCCGGGCCGTACGGGCCGGTGCAGGCGCAGGACAGAAGGAGAGCCTTTCCGTGGCCCGACCCAAGACCCCGATCCTGAGCAAACCGGCCATCCGGGGGGCCGCGCTCGCTCTCATCGACCGGGACGGTCTGGAGAGACTCTCCATGCGCAGGCTCGCCCAGGAGTTGGACGTCCAAGCCGCCTCGCTGTACAGCCACTACCGGACCAAGGAGGAGCTCCTCAGCGACGTCGCCAACGAGGTCACCGCCCACATCGACGTCACCGAGTTCCGGGGCGGCGACTGGCGGGCCGGGCTGCTCGCGTGGGCCCGTTCCTATCGGTCCGCGCTGGCCGAGCACCCGAACCTCCTGCCGGTCATCGCCTCCGGTCCGGGGCGTCGGGAGGAGGCGCTGCGCCGTGCCGACGCCGTCCACGGGGGGCTGGTCGGGGCCGGGTGGCCGCCGCGCTACGCCACGATGATCGGTGCCTCCACCAAGTACCTGGTGGTGGGCGCCGCCACCAACTCCTTCGCCCGCGGGTTCGACGACGACGTGCGGGTCTACCAGGACCGCTATCCGAACCTGTCGCAGGCCCATCGCTTGGCCGAGGTCGCGGCGGAGATCGACGAGGACAGCTTCGAGCTGGCGCTGAACGCGTTCCTCGACGGGCTGGCCCCGGTGTTCGCGAGGGTCCGGGTCCCGGAGTCGGGCCCTGAAGACGAAGGCCCCGCCGAGGGCTGAACGCTCAGGTGCGCACCGGCACCCGGGCGTCGATCCACGCGCACAGGTCGTCGAGGGCCGCCTCCACGCGCTCACGGTCGCCGGTGACGAGGAGGTCGGTCTGGAGTCCGGAGAACCCCGCGTTCAGCAGGGTGGCCGAGCGCAGTGCGCCGTCGCTCGGGGCGCCCCGCAGGACCAGGCAGGAGGCGACGAACTCCGCCCGCCCGCGGACGAACCCGACACCGGAGGCGGGGAGGCGGTCGGCGGCGGCGAGTCCTTCGATCTCCCGGATGAGCCGGGTCATGGCGCGTTCGTCGTCGAGGGTGCGCCGCCAGGCGGCGCGGACGATGTCGCCCACCGGGATCGCGGGATCCTCCCACCCCTCGGTGTCGCGCAGGGCGTGGTGCTGGCGTTCGTCGAGGCGTTCCAGGACCGCCGTGACCAGGGCCTCCCGGTCGGCGAAGTGGTGGGTGAGCACGCGGGTGCTCCGTCCCAGGCCCTGGGCCAGGCCGCGCAGCGTGAACCCGGTGACCCCGGTGCGCGCGAGCTGGTCGATGACGGAGTCGAGTACCTCACGGCGTCGTGCGGGATCGGCCTTGCGGGGCATGGGCACCTCCTGGCCCCACACTCTGGCACACGCCATTAGGGTAACGAATGTTACCTTTATTCGGTGCGCCCACCACCCCTCTGGCTCCTCGCCCTGACCCTGGCCGCGTTCACCGTGCAGACCGACGACTTCGTCATCCTCGGTGTCCTGCCCGCCCTCGCCGCCGACATGGGTGTGTCCGAGGCGGCGGCCGGTCAACTCGTGACCGTGTACTCCCTCGTCTACGCGGTCGCGGCGCCACTGTGGGCGCTCGCCCTGGCCCGGGTGCCCCGACGCGGCGCCCTGGTGGTCGCCCTGGGGGTGTTCGTCCTGGCCAACCTGGCGGTTCCGGCGGTGGACGACCACTCCGCGCTCCTGACGCTCCGGGTCGTCGCCGCCCTGGCCGCCGCCGTGGTGCTGCCTGTGGCCCTGGCGGTGGCGAGTACCGAGGCGCCCACGGGTCGACGCGGTCGGTACCTGGCCACGGTGATGACCGGGCTCACCGGTGCGGTGTTGGTGGGCGTGCCCGCCGGAACCTGGATCGGCGCGGTGGCCGACTGGCAGGCCACCTTCGTGACCTGCGGACTGCTGGGCCTGCTCGCCCTGGTGCTGGTGGCGTGCACACTGCCCGCGACCTCATCCGCGCCTCAGGAGGTCGGGGCGCGTCCGCCGCGCGGTCTCCGACCCGACCCCGTGGTGCTCGCGCTGTTGCTGGTCACCGTGCTCGTGGTGGCGGGCAACCTGGGCTTTCAGACCTACCTCGCGCCCTTCCTGGCGGGACTGGCCGACGTCGGTCCCCGGAGCCTGGCCGTGCTGCTGGTGGTCTCCGGCGTCGGCGGGCTGGTGGGCACCCGGTACGCCGGAGCGTTGGTGGACCGGATCGGGGCCCGCCGCGGGTTCCTCCTGGCCTGTGGTGTCTTCTGCCTGACGATGGTGGTGCTGGCGCTGGCGTGGCCGCTCGCCCCGGTCCCGGTCGTGGCGGTCGCGATCGCGCTGGTGTGCTGGTCCGCGGCGGCCTGGGCGGTCCCGCCCACCCTCCAGGCGCTGCTGCTGGACCGGGTCGCCCCCGCGGCGGCGACCTGGTCGCTGGCGATCCTCAGCAGCGCGGTGTACGTCGGAGCCGCCCTGGGCGGTGCGGTGGGCGGGCTGGCCGTCGCCCACGGTGCGGGCCTGGTCCCCCTCGTCGCGGCCGTGGTCGCCGCCACGGGTCTGGCCCTCGCGGTGGTGCTCCCCGGAGGCGGGCGCGCCGACCCCGAGGGCGCTCCGGACAGCCGTCCGCGCGGGCCGGAGCACGGGGGACCGGGCCGGAACCGGTCGGACCGATGACGGCGCCGGTGTCCCGGACCCGGTCCCACCGCAGGTCCGGCGCATCGTGCCCGGTCGCGGGGCCGGCCGTCGGACGGGCCCCTTCCATCGCGGATCCGGGTGACGGCCCTCCGCGGGCGGCACCCCGGCCCGCGCCGGGTGGCCCGGCCCCTCGGCCGAACGGACACCGCCGATCGGTCGAGCGGACATCTGCGCCGGCCGAACAGCCGTGATCATCGGCCACCTGATCGAGGCCCGCCGACGGTCGATCGGTCTACCCTGGTGTGGACATGCGCAGCACAGTGTGAAAAGCGTGAGGGGGAAGGCGTGGAAGCCGGGCGCCGTGGTCGTCGCGACGTGGTCGTGGACCTCCTTCTCATCGGATTCGCGGTGGTCTGTGGTCTGATGAGTTTCTCCAGCTACGGGAACGACCTGCATCCCGTCGACAGAGTGCCCGCGTGGGTGCTGTGGCTGGACCTGGCTTGTCTGCCCGTCGGCTGCGTCGCTCTGTGGTGGCGCCGCGCGCACCCCCTCGCGTTGGCCGTGGGCGTCACGCTGGTCTCGACGTTCGCCGTGTCCGTCATCGGGGTGCTGCTGGTCTCGCTGATCTCGTTGGCGGTCTACCGCCCCTTTCCACGGGCCGCCCTGGTCACGCTGCTGGCCATCGTGCTCTCCCTGCCCTGGGTGCTGCTGATCCCGCCGTCCCCGGTCGACTCGTTCGTCACCATGGTGTCGATCGTCGTGATGCTCAGTGCCTGTCTGGCCTGGGGGGTCGCGATCCGGTCCCGCCGCAGCCTGGTCGAGCGGCTCCGTGAGGACGTGCGGCGCGAGCGGCAGGTGCACGAGGAACGTCTGGGCGCCGCCCGGGTCGAGGAGCGTCGCCGGATCGCCCGGGAGATGCACGATGTCATCGCCCATCGCATGTCCCTGTTGTCCGTGCACGCCGGTGCGCTGGCCTATCGCACCGAACGGGCCGAGATCGGTCGGGCCGCCCCACTGGAGCCCGCAGAGGTGGGGTCGGCGGTGCGCGTGATCCAGGAGAACGCCCACCGGGTCCTGGACGAGCTCGGTGACATCCTCAACGTGCTGCGCTCCGGTGACCTGGCGGGGGAGGACACCGGAGAGGACCGGTCGACCCCGCAACCACGTCTGGAGGACCTGCCCCGGTTGGTGCGGGAGGCCGTCGACGCCGGGGAGCGGGTCACGTGCGACCTCGACCTGCCGGAGGAGGGCGGACCCCGCGAGCAGGTCCAGCGGACCGCCTACCGCGTGGTGCAGGAGGGACTCACCAACACCCGCAAACACGCCCCCGGCGCGAAGGTCGAGGTCACCGTGGCCGGAGGCCCGGGACGCGACCTGGAGGTCGTGGTGAGCAACGTCCTGCCGGTGGGGAGAGCGGCGCGGGAGGTCCCCGGCGCCGGGGTCGGCCTGGCCGGGCTGGCCGAGCGTGTGCGTCTGGACGGGGGCGCCTTGGAGCACGGGGCCGCACAGGGGCGGTTCCGGCTGGTCGCCACCCTGCCCTGGCCGGCCGAACCGTCGGCCGAGACCACCGAGAACGAACGTCGGAAGGTGACGTAGTGGCGGCCAACGACCCAATCCGTGTCCTGCTCGTGGACGACGACCCCCTCGTCCGCTCCGGGCTGCGCATGATGCTGTCCGGGGACGGCGACATCACGGTGGTGGGGGAGGCCGCGGACGGGGCCGACGTGCGCGACGCCGTCGCCGAGCACCGACCCGAAGTGGTCCTGATGGACGTGCGCATGCCCGTGATGGACGGGATCGCCGCCACCGAGGAGTTGCGGTCGGGCGACGGCGACGGCGTCGGTCCTCAGGTGCTCGTCCTCACCACGTTCGACGCCGACGCCACCGTGGCCCGGGCCCTGCGCGCGGGGGCCGCCGGATACCTGCTCAAGCACACCGAGCCCGCGCGGATCGTGGAGGCGGTGCGCAGGGCCGCCACGGGGGAGCCGGTCCTGTCACCCAGCGTGGCGCGCGCCCTGATGGACCGCGTGGCCGGCCAAGACCCGACCGAGCGCTCCGAGACGCCCGACCGCCGGGCCCGTGCCAGGGCCCGGCTCGCGTTGCTCACCGACCGGGAGCGGGAGGTGGCCGAGGCGGTAACGGCCGGGCTCTCCAACGCCGAGATCGCCGACCGTCTGTACATGTCGATGGGCACGGTCAAGGCGCACGTGTCCAGTGCCCTCACCAAGCTGGACCTGACCGGACGCATCCAACTGGCGCTGCTCACCCACGACGCCCGGAGCACGGACTAGACGTGTCGCACCGCGCGGGTGACCTCGTGCGCGGGCGTCGGGAGGTACCCGGGCGGTACCGGGCGAGCCCCCACGCCCGGCACGTTCCCGGCTCATCGAGGGGGCCGTGCGCCACGAGCCGCGGCGGGCGGGCCCGGTGCGCACGGGCCGTCCCGGCCGCGCCGCCCGCGGGGCCGGAACGTAGCATCGGCTCCGACAGCGACGTTCGACCGAGGAGGCCGTACCCATGACCGAGGACCGCGTGGTCTGGGCCAAGAAGGTTCCACAGGTCTACAAGAAGCTGGACGAGATCGACCACGTCATCGCCGAACACCTCGACGTCACCCTGCTCGAACTGGTCAAACTGCGATCCTCGGTCCTCAACGGCTGTGCGTTCTGCGTGGACCTGCACACCCGACGGGCCCTCAAGGAGGGCGAGACCGAGCAGCGCCTGTTCCTGGTGTCCACCTGGTACGAGGCGGGCGACATCTTCACCCCTCGGGAACGCGCCGCCCTGGCCCTCACCGACGAGATGACCCGGCTGGGCGAGCACGGGGTGTCCGACGCGACCTACGCCGCGACGGCCGAGCACTTCGACGAGACCGAGATCGCCGCGTTGATGTCCGCCATCGCGATGATCAACCTCTACAACCGGCTGGCCGTGACCAGCCGGCTGCACACCAAGAAGCGCTGAGCCCCACCCCGTGTCCGTGCTCGACCACGGACACCGGGGTGCGGGGAGGTCGCCCCTCGGGCGCGGCCGGCCTCCCCGCACCGCCCGATCTCCTCACCCCGCCCGACCTCCTCGCCCGGGGCCGTCGCGTGGCCGGAGCCGGGAGAGTCGAGAGCGCGCGATCGGCCCGCCCCACGATCCTGGCCCTGGTGCGTGGCTAGCCGTGTGGGGTCGACCGCGCGGCCGTGCCGGCGGCGTGGGCGGCGCGCAGCATAGCGTCCAGGTCGGTGCGGACCCCCGGGCCGGTGAGCACCTGGGGGACCACGGTGCGCAGTCCGCCGGTGGCCAGGGTGGACAGCGACCGTCGTGCGGCCGACGGCGGTGCGACGAGGTCGGCCGTGGGCAGCGGCGCCCACACGGCCACGGCGGTGGCCGTCAGCCACAGTTCGTGGAGCAGCCCGAACCCGAGTGCCTCCTCCGACCGCCGGCCTTCCTCGGTGGCCAGCCACGTCTCCAGCGCCTCCACCACCACGGCGTGCGCCACCCCGGTCTCGGCCAGCGAGGCGCGCACCCGGCCGACGTGATGGAGGTGGCGGTGGTGTGCGGTGTCCCAGCGCACGGCGGCGGCGCGGGCCCGCCGCCAACTCACGAAAGGGATCAGCTCCGGGGCCCGCAACACCCGTGTGGAGGGCGGTGGGTCGCCCTTCTCCCCGAGCAGCACCGACCGGCGCACCCCCATCCGGTGGGCGTTGCCGACCAGGCTCACGTCACCGTCGTGCTCGACCAGGTTGGGCACGGTGACCAGGGCCGAGCGGCCGACACGTTCGAGGAAGCGGGCCAGGGCCTCGTCGTCGGGTTCGTCCTCCCGGCCCGCCGGATCCACCGTGGCCACCAGTTCCCGTGCGATGCCCGCGGGCAGCAGGAGCCCCACGGTGGGCACGTAGCGGTCCACGCACGAGGCCAGACCGTACCCGCCCAACGCCCCCCACCGCGCCATGGTGGCGGTGGCCGATCCCCACTCGCAGAACAGGCTCAGGGGGTCGTCGGGACGCGCCGCCACCAGGGTGGACAGCGCCTCGACCATGCCGGGACACGGCTCGGCGTCGTCCTGTAGAACCAGGTGGTGGGTGGCCTGCGGGTGCAGGGCGGCCCAGGCGGCCAGGGAGGTGCGCAACGTGGAGGGCGGCGCCTGCGGTCGGGGGTCCACGACCACGGTCGGAGCGAGTTCGGGCAGGGCCGCGGCGAGACGGTGGGCCGCCTCGGCGCGGCGCGGGTGGGTCATGACCGCGCAGGAGATCCGTACGTTCGTGGTTCGTGCGGTGCCGTCGTGCACGCGGGGCGGTTCCTCACATCGGATGGAAGGTGCGTGGTCGGGGTGTTCGGGTGGCGTGCGAGCACAGGTCACGCTCTCGGCCGTCCTGACCGGTGCGTCCGGTGCGTCCGGGGCGTCACCGCCGACTCCGGTGGGGCCCCGGGTGGCGCCGGCTCGGGCCGAAGACACGGCCGGCCGCGGGCCCGGCGGTCCGGGTGGTCACAGCTCCTCGGGTGGGACCCGGCAGTGTTCTGCCCCGTGTTCGAGGGCGCCCAGGGTCATCGCCACGACCCGGGCGCGGTGTTCGGCCAGCCGGTCGACGTCGACGAACGTGCGCAGCGCCCCCGGCACCAGGGAGGCCAGGGCGCGCTCCACCGCCGGTTCGTCGGTGCGGGAACGCAGCGCGCTCACGGTGCCCGGCCAACGCGTCTCCAGGATCGCCCCGTCGGCCACCGCGGTGTGCCACACGGAGGTCAGGTACGGCTCCGGGATCACCCCGGACAGACCGCCGTGGTGCGCCTTCAACGCCGTGGCCAGGTCCTCGTGCGTGGCGCCCCACCCGGCGAGGACCGCGTCCAGCGGCCTGTGGGCCTCGGGGACGTCGTGATCCAGGTCGACCAGGACCGGGGTACCGAGGTTCCATCGCAGGAACGGCAGGGCGCGCGGTGGGTCCAACACCCCGCCCGTACGCTCCACGGCGGAGAAACAGACCGACCGTCGCGCACCGTGCTCGTCATTGCCGACCAGGCTGGGGTGGTCCTCGTGCTCCACCGGGTTGGGCACCGCGGCCAGCGGGGTGATCCCGCGTTCGCGCATGAACCGCAGCACCGCCCGATCGTCCGGCAGGCCCGCGAGCTCCTCCTGCTCCAGGAACCGCCCCAGTTCCACGGAGAGCGCCCGTGGCAGGGCGAGCGCGACCGTGGGCACATAGGGGTTGACCACCGGGACCGCGCCGACCCCGGTGTACACCGCCCAACGGGCCAGAACGGCGGTGCGCGAGCCCCACTCGACGAACAGGGACACGGGCGCCTCGGGATGGGCGGCCAGGATGCGTTCCACGGAGGCGGCGAATCCGTCGGCGAGGCGCACGTCGTCCTGGAGCACCACGTGGTGGTCGGTGTCGTGCGCGGAGGCCGCCCCGAAGGCGACACGGGCACTGCGCAGGGCGGTGGGCGGGCCCTCGGGTTCGGGATCGGTCGCCACGGTCACGTGGGTCAGGCCGGTGGCGTTCGCGATCCGCGCCGCCTGCGCGGTGCGGTCGGGGTGGGTCATCACGGCGGCGGACACGGCGGAACGCGGCGCGGATGCGCGGTGGCTGGGGGTCATGCCCCGCAGTCTAGTTTCTCCGCGCCTCCCCGGAGAGATGTCCACAGGCGCTCCGGGGGCCAGGTCTGGCCCGTCCACCCGTGCGTCGTGCCTGTTCGTGGCGTCGCGCTCGTCGTAGGCCCCGAGGCCCCCACGTCGCGGACCCCGCTCCGGGAACCCCGGGCGCACTCCGACCCCGGTCGCACGGAGACCCGCCCACCGCGACGACCGCCCCGCTCCGCGGTGGCGGAACGGGGCGGTCGCGGTCCCGGGTCGAGGGCGCGGTCAACCGGTGGACTGCGAGCGCCGGCTGCCCTGCTCCGGCGACTCGGTGGGGCGCGGGGCGGCGGTGGGCTTCTCGTGGGCGGCGCTGTAGCCGGCCCGGTAGACGGCGGTCGCGCCGTTGTTCCCGTCACCGACCGCGGACGGCCATCCGGCCGTGAGCCCGTAGATGACCAGGATGTCGATGGCGATGACGATGGCCGACCACAGCGGCATGGCGATGAGGAAGGCCAACTGGGCGAGCGCGTTCACGGACGCCAGGATGATGCCGAAGACCCTGGCCCAGGTGCGACCGGACAGGACCGCCGCGCCGGCGGCGATCATCAGCACACCCCACACTCCCAGGAGCAGGCCCCAGCCCTCGTACCCCAGGACGAGCATCTGCGACTCGGAGGCCAGGAAGAAGACGGGTGTGAGGATCGCGGTGAGCGCCTGGATGATGTTGATGGCACCGATGACGATGAGCAGAGTGCAGACGAAGTACTGCCACCCGTTGGCTGGGCGCATGGGGAACTCCTAACCGGTCTTTCGGCGGGCCGCGTAGGCCGAGGAGGACGGGACCTCGTGTGAGCACGGGAGGGCGGCCACCACGTTCACCCCTCCATCATGGAATAGGTGACGTAAGGGTGGCGGAACCGGTCGTTCCGGATCCGGCAAAGTCGTTCCACCGGAGCGTCGGTGACCCGTTCTTACGTAATAACGTAAAGGCGGGTAGGCTGGGCTCGTGAGTGACAGATCCACCGAAGAACGCCTGGCCGACCTGGAGGCCAGGATCGCCGAACTCGAACAGCGCTCCGAGCACGTCCCCCGGCCCTCGGCCGCCACCCCCGGGGACGGCGCTCTCTGGGTGCTGGAGGGGATCAGACAGCAGGGGTCGCCGGGGGGATCGGTGGTCTACGCGGGTCACCTCGACGGCGAGGAGGGTCCCGTCGAGTGGCAGTACGGTCTGGGCGCCGAGGACCTCACGGGCCTGGACTGGGCCGAACTGGCCACGACCCTGGACGCCCTGGGCAACCCCGTGCGGCTCAGCATCCTGCGGGCCGTGTGGTCCGGTGTCTCCACCGTCGCCGAGCTCAAGGAACAGGAGGGGTTCGGCACCACCGGTCAGATCTACCACCACGTCAACCTGTTGGCCGCCGCGGGCTGGCTCACCACCCGCCGTCGCGGCCATTACGTCGTCCCCATCGATCGCCGGGTGCCCCTTCTGGTGATCCTCGCCGCCGCGAAGGGCTCCCTCTGAGCCCCCGCGGCACCGTCGGCACCCGAGCGAAAGGCGGACACCCATGCGCCGACGTCTCCGATCCGTGCTCGCCGTCACCGTCGCGGCCCCGGTGCTGGTCGCGGGGGTCGCCCTCGCACCCGAACACCCGACCCTGGCGGAGCGGGCCACCGGCGACCGGGAACTCATCGAACGCGCCCGCCCCCTGCTGAGCGAGGACCCCCGCTCCTCGGCCGTCGTGGTCCGGGTCGAGGGGGACCGGACCACCGTCGCCCGCTTCGGCTCCGACACCGACACCGTGTACCCGATCGCCTCCATCACCAAGACGATGACCGGGATGCTCCTGGCCGAGGCGATCGAGCGCGGGGAGGTCACCGAGGACACCGAACTCGGCACGTTGGTGGACCTGGGGGACGCACCCGCCGCCTCCGTCACCCTCGCCGAACTCGCCGGCCACCGTTCCGGGGTGCCGAACCACCCCTCCGGCGTGGTCACGAACGTGCGCATGGCCCTGCGATCGCTCCGCGGCCACGACCCCTACGACGGCGACCCCGACACGATCGTCGCCCACGCGGCCGACGTCGAACTCTCCGGCCGCGGCGAATTCACCTACTCCAACCTGGGGTTCTCCGTGCTGGGGCTGGCCCTGGCCGAGACGGCGGGCATCGACTACGCCGCGCTCGTGCGCGCACGCCTCCTGGTCCCCCTGGGGATGGAGGACACGCTGATTCCCGCCTCCGTCGCCGAGCTGCCCGACGACGCCGTCCCGGGGTTCGGGCTCACCGGGCGACCGGTCGCCCCCTTCACCGGCACGGGATGGGCCGCGTCGGGGGCGGTCCACTCCACCGGGGACGACATGGGCCGGTTCGCCTCGGCCCTGCTGTCCGGCGACGCGCCCGGAGCCGGCGCCATGGAGCCCCGGTGGGCGGACGAGGGTGAGGCCGAGGGGCTGGGCTGGGCGATCACCGATCACGACGGCACCGCCGTCACCTGGCACAACGGTCTGGGTGGCGGCTTCGCCTCCATGATCGCGCTGGACCGGGAGGCCGAACGCGCGGTCGTCGTGCTCGCCGACGGCCCGATCGGGGTGGAGGACGTCGCCCGTCGACTGCTTCTGGAGGCACCGTGATCGACACCGTGATCCGGATGTCGGTCTGGGCCCTCGCCACACTCACCGTCGTGTGCTCGGCGGGGAGTCTGGCCCTGGCCGCCCGGGGTGCGGGTCGGCGGCGCCTGCGGGACCGGTGGGACGGACTCCACCGGGCCGTCGTCCTCGTGTTCGCCGGTTTCCTGTGCCTGGTCGTCGTCCAGTGGACGACGCTCCCCGTCGCGCTCTGGTACCCCACCCCACTGGCGGTGGCCGGGGCCCTGGCCGCGACGGCCGCGCGATGGCCCGACCTGCCGTGGTCGGATCCGGTGGAGGACGGTGGCGGGGCACGGGCGGCCCGAGGGCGCCGTCGCAGCGCCCTGGTCACCGGCGCCGTGCTCGCCGCCACCGTCTGCTTCTTCCTGCTGTGAGGGTCGGGGCCCTCACTTACCGGTGATGCCCGTGGTGGCCACGCTGCTCACGATCTGTCGCTGGAACAGCATGAACACGATCACCATGGGCGCGGCGGCGACCATCGACGCCGCCAGCTGGGAGGCGTAGAACGTCCCGTACGAGTCCAGGATGTTCGGGATGCCCACCGGCAGGGTCATCAGCGCCGGGTCCGTGGTGATGATGAACGGCCACAGGTAGTTGTTCCAGGCGGAGATGAACACGAAGATCGCCGCCGCGGCGAGGATCGGTCGCGACAACGGCAGGATCACCGAGGTGAACAACCGCCAGTACGACGCCCCGTCCATCCGTGCCGCCTCGTCCAGTTCACGCGGCACCGCGTCGAAGAAACGCTTGAGCACGAACACGATGATCGGCGCCACCAGCTGCGGCAGGATCACGGCGGTGTAGGTGTCGACCAGGTCCAACGTCACCATCTGTTGGAACAACGGCACGATGAGCAGCTGCGGCGGCACCACGATCGCCGCGACCGTCAGCACCATCAGCGCTGCGCGTCCCCGGAACTCCATGCGCGACATCGCGAAGGCCGCCGGTGCGGCCACGACCAGTGTGAACAGGGTGACCAGCACGGCGATGAGCAGACTGTTGAACATCCACATCTGCACGTTGCCCGCCGCGAACAGGTTCCGGTACTGCTCCAGCGTGAACCCGGACTCGGGGAACAGGGTCAGCGGCAGCGAGACCGCGTCCCCCTCCGACTTGAACGAGGTGGCCAGACCCCACAGCATGGGGGCCAGCCAGAGGGCCGCGAGCACCACCAGGGCTGTGAGGGCCGCGATACGGGGTCCACGTCCTCCGCCCAGCACCAGGTCACGCTGGCGGGCGCGGTCCCGGGCCTGCGCGGCCCGCGTGGCCCGACGATCCGCGAGTACGTTCTGTGTCGCCATGTCAGCCCTTCCTCCGCGCACTGATCCACAACTGCAGTCCGGCGATGACGAGGACGATCGCCAGGAACAGGTAGGACACCGCCGCGCCGTACCCGAACCGGTAGCCGGTGAAGCCCACGTCGTAGATGTAGAGCAGCAGCGAACGGGTCGAGTCCCCCGGGCCGCCGGCGGTGAGCAGGTAGATCTGGTCGAAGACCTTCATCGATGCCAGGACCTGCAGCAACAGCACGACCACGGTGGTCCCGCGCAACTGCGGGAGGGTGACGTACCACAACCGCGCCCAGGCGCCCGCGCCGTCCAGTGCCGCGGCCTCGTAGAGGTGGTCGGGGATCGACTGCAGGGCCGCCAGGTACAGCAGGAAGTTGAACCCGACCGTCCACCACAGCGTGGTGAGCGCGACCGACCACATCGCCACGCCCTCGTCGGTCAGCCATCCCAGACCCTCCATGCCGAGGAAACCCAACGCGCTGTTGAACAGCCCGAAGTCCTCCACGTACAGGAAGTCCCACACCAGGGCGACGGTGGCCACCGGCAGGAGGAACGGCAGGAAGAACGACAGCCGCCACATCCACTGGCCGGGCAGGCCGGTGTGCACGAGCACGGCCATGGTCAGCGCGACCACCACCAGGGGGACGGTGGTCATGAGGGTGAAGAGGAAGGTGTTGCCGAGCGTGCGCCACACCATCGGGTCGCCCAGCGCCTCGGTGTAGTTGTCCGCCCCGACGAACGCCCCACCCGCGCCGTTGAGCGCGATGTCGGTGAAGCTCATCCACAGACCGCTCAGCAGCGGCCAGCCGAGGAACAGCGCGTAGACCAGCAGGAAGGGCAGCAGGAAGACCAGGGGCGAGTCGACCGTGCGTCGCCGCAAGCGGGTCCCGACGCCGGGTGGGGTCGTGGTCGGTGCCGCGCCGGAACGCGGACGTGCGGTGGCGTCGGTGGGGGCGCTCATCACGCACCTCCGGGGTTCGTGCGGGTCGCCCAGGACTCCAGGGCGCCGGCGAGCTCGTCCACCGCGGCCTCGGGGCCGCTTCCGGTGAGCGCCGTGCGCAGGGCCTCGCTCACGTCCGTGTGGAACTGGGAGCCGGCCCCCGCGAACCACACCTCCGGGTCGAGCACCGGGGTCTCACCGGCGCTCGCGTAGTCCGACTGCGGGCTCAACGCCTGATACTCCGGGGACTCCGCGATGGGGGAGTAGGCCGGGATGTGACCGGCCTCGCCCCAGGTCAGACTGTTGCGCACCATGAGCGCCACGAACTCGTGGGCGGCGCGCACCCGCTCGGGGTCCGGGTCGCCCTGCCGGGGCAGGACGAAGGCGTGCGAGTCGGCGTAGGAACCGGGGTGGTCGAACACCGTGGGGAACGGTGCTGCGCCCAGGTTCTCGACGTGATCCAGCAGGTAGGGCAGTTCCCACTCACCGCAGATGAGCATGCCCGAACGTCCGGCGGCGAAGGCCGCCAACGCGGTCCGGTACGTCATGTTCGCCTCGGAGGTCTGCCCGTCGAGGAGTTCGGCGAGGAAGCCGTACACCCGCAGCGCCGCGTCGCGGTCGAACTCCATGGGTCCGCCCTCGGGCAGGTCCAGGGGCGCGCCGAGCTGGTTGTACAGCATCCAGAACAGCCGCCACCCCTGGGAGTCGTCGTTGACGTGCCCGTAGGTGATCCCGCTGCCGCCACCGGCCTCGGCCAGCGCCCGGGAGGCCGCGAGGAACCCCTCGGGCGAGTCCATCCCGGTCAGCCGCCCGTCGCCGTCGAGCAACCCGGCCCGGTCGGCCACCTCGGTGTCGTAGAACATGATGACCGGGTGGGTGTCCAGCGGGATCGCGTACGTGGCTCCGTCGTGGATCCCGCGTTCCCACAGGTCGGGGACGAAGTCCTCGGGGGTGACCCCGAACTCCGCCAGCAGGTCCAGGTCGAAGGGTTCCAGCAACCCGCCGGGAGCGTAGCCGGGCAGCCGGGACAGGTGCAGCACGGCGGTCTCGGGGGCGCGCCCGCCGACGGAGGCCACCGCCAGTTTCGTGTAGTACGGCGGCCCCCACGCCAACGTGCTGGGGGTGACCGACAGGTGCGGCGCCTGTTCGCGCACCGCGTCCAGCATGGTCTCCACCCTGGCGCCGTCACCGCCCTGGAACAGGCTCCAGAAACGGACCTCCGGTCCGTCGCCCCCGCCGGAGCCGGGGGCACAGCCGGAGGCGCCGAGGGCCGAACCCAGGGCGAGTGCGCCGGCGCCCAGAAGCACGTGGCGACGCGATGGTGGTGGAGCCGATCCGGCCGATGGCCGGGGTCGTCGAGGCGTGGGGGACATCGTCGGCCTCCTTGAGGATGTCCAGGGGGGATGGGATCGAAGGGTGGGAGCGGGGG
>NZ_QOCZ01000054.1 GCF_018207095.1 Nocardiopsis sp. MG754419
GGACGAGTGCGGGTGTGAGGGCGGGTGCCGGGACGACTGCGGGCGTGAAGAGGAGTGCGAGTGTGGCGGGGGCCACATTCTCATCGTGTTCGGCCCACGGAACGTTTGTCAATATCTCGGATTCGGGGCCGGGGGCATCGGCCCAGGGTGCGGGACCGAGGGCGGTTCGGGTGGTGTGTTACGGTTCGACCACTTTGCGCAACAACCGACCCGAGAGGCCCATGACCCACCCCCGCCAGGACCCCGGACATCCGGAGCCCGTCGAACAGCACACCCCCGCTCCGAACGTCCCGCCGCGCGGCGGTGGCCGACTGGACGGTGTGGACCTGGCCCGGTGGATCGCCATCGCGGGGATGCTGGTCGTCCACTTCCGGGTGCCCTTCATGGACCCCGAACACCCCGTGGCCCGGCTCATCGAGCAGTACGCGTGGGGGCGCTCCACCCTGGTGTTCGCGTTCATCGCGGGGGTCTCGCTCGCCCTGCTGTCCGGCGGGAGGGAACCGCGCACCGGGGTCGCGGGCCGGACCCTCGCCGGACGGGTCGCGGTGCGTGGGGCGGCGCTCATGCTCATCGGGTGGTCGCTCAACGCGGTCATCGTCTCCGTCGAGGCGCCCCTGACGGTGATCATCACCTACTACGGGCTGTACTTCCTGCTGGCGCTGCCGTTCCTGCGCATGGTGGCCCAGTGGACCGCCGTCGCCGCGGTGGCCGCCGTGGTCATCGGCCCCCAGCTGCTGTTCGTCCTGCGCCGCTCCCACGACGAGGGCGGGTGGATGGCCGACCTCACCCTCGCCCTCAACGACGTCGATCCCGCCCAGCTCCTCGTGCACCAGGGGTTCCTGGAGCTGCTGGTGTACGGGTTCTACCCGGCGCTCGCCTACCTCGCGGCGGTCCTGGCCGGGATCGCGGTGGGCCGGCTCGACCTGCGCTCCCGGATCGTGCGCCTGCGCCTGGCCTGCGGTGGGATGCTCCTGGCGTTCGTCGCCTACCGGGGGTCCTGGCACGCCTGGGACACCTGGGGAATCGTCTGGGACCTGGGGCCGCGCGAGGAGATCTCCGGGCCGATCCCGACCGACGACGCCCGGTGGCTGCTCAGCAGCATGTCGCACACCTCGACCACCCCCGAGATCCTCGGAGGGATCGGGGTGTCCATGGTGCTGTTGGTCGGCTGCCTGTACGTCGCCGAACGGTTGCCCCGGGCGGTGGCCCCCTTCACCGCCGCCGGAGCCCTGGCGCTCACCATCTACGTCCTGCACGCCCTGCTCATGGCCTGGCAGCAGACGGTCGACCTCGAATCGGGGCGCATGGCGCTGTGGGTCTCCGAGTACGCCTCGGAACTCTTCTTCGTGTTCGCCGTGGTGGCCGCCTTCCTCTGGCGGAGGACCCTGGGCCGAGGGCCGTTGGAGGCCGGGGTGTCACGCGTCGCCGGACTCGTGGTGCCCGGCGGCCGTGGCCCGCGACCCCGGTCGGTCCCGCACGACGGCGCGCAGTAGGCGGAGCTGACCGATCTCGGCGGCGTTCTTCATGAGTTCGGCGTTGACCCACGCCGCGGTGTCCGCGTGGGTCCGCCCCTCCGGCCAGGGGAAGGTCGCCGGTGCGTCGAGGTCGATCCCGTCGAGGGTCGCGCTCCACTCCGCGCCCAGTGCGCGCATCCAGGGCACCGCGTTCTCCGGGCCGGGCCAGACCACCGTGGTGCGTTCCCGGACCGGGCGGTCGTGGACGTGATCGAGCGTCACCGACCACCACCAGCCGATGTGCCAGGTGAACCAGGCGATGGTGGGCACCGGTATCGGGTCGGGTTCGGTCTCGGCCCAGTCCGGGAGCCACCTCCCGTCCGCCTCCCGGTGCACGGTCCAGCAGAGCGGCGCGGGTTCCCAGAGGTGGTCCTCGGGTTCCAACAGATCCAGGTGGTACTCGAACAGGGCCCAGGTCAGGTCGTACTGACCGCGCAGCAGGTCACGGCGGGGATCGGACATGCGCCCAACCTCCCACACGGGCGCGGGGCGGCCAAGTCCTTTTCGTGGGGAGCGCGGCCCGCGGTGAGCCGGGCCCGCCGTGGGCCGGGCCGTCTTCCGGCGTCCGCACGTGGTGCCGCGCCCCGTGCCCGTGATGCCCCGCGCCCGACCGTGCCCGGCCGCACCCCGGGGCGGCGACGCCGTCAGAGCGCGGCGCGACGCTCGATCTGCGCGGACAACCCGGCGCGCTCCTCCGGGCCGATGTGTCGACCACGGGTGACCACCGCGTGGATCCGGGTGGTGTTGCGGATGTCGGCCAACGGGTCGGCGTCCACGATGAGCAGGTCGGCGACCTTGCCCTGTTCCACCGAACCCGACCAGGACTCCCGGCCGAGGAAACGCGCGGGCTCGATGGTGGCGGTGCGCAGGGCCTGGAGCGGCGAGAGCCCGGAACCCACGTACAGTTCCAACTCCTCGTGCAGCGAGTACCCCGGCACCACGCCCACGGCGTGCACGTCGGTCCCGGCGATCAACCGCACCCCGGCGTCGGCCATCGCACCGACCACCGCCCGACGCAGGTCGAACAGCACCCGACGCTTGGCCGCCTCGTCGGAGGTGCGGCCCTTGAGGTACAGGTGGTCCAGCACGTACTCCCACATCTCCGCCATCCCGGGCGAGGTGTGGCACAGGCGGGGGTCGTTCGGGCGGAACCGCTCGGGCAGGTCCAGCTGACGGTGCATCACCAGGGTCGGGCAGTAGGCGACGTCGTTGGCCACGAGCCGTGCGAACACCGCACTGGCACGGGAGGGGCGGTAGGTGTTGGCCGCCTCCCACTCCACCTCGTTGACCTGCCGGAACCAACTCGCGTAGTGGGTGTCCGGTGCGAGCTCGATCCGGGCCATCGCCGACTCCAGGGCCTCGGGGTCGCCGCAGAGGGCGGGCCACAGGCCGTGGACGTGCTCGAAGGAGCGTTGTCCGCCCTCGATCTGTTCGACGAACGGCACGTGGTCGGAACGGTGCCCGGCCACGGGGAGACCGCGCCGGCGGGCCTCGTCGAGGATCGCGTGGTAGCTCTCCGGATTCAGTCGCGAGTAGATCTTGACGAAGTCCGCGCCCGCCTCCTGCGTCTCGGCGACCGCCCTGCGGGCCTGGGCGGCGTCGGCGACGATGGTGGGCGCCTGGGCCCCGGGGACGTCGGACCAGAGCGAGGGGTGTCCGTCGACGAGGTTCCCGGCGATGACCGACCGGGGGCCCAGCCGGTCCCCGGCCTCCACGCCTTCACGGACGTGGAACAGGTCGTCGGAGCCCCACATCTCCCGCACGGAGGTGACGCCGTTGAGGATGTAGGAGCCCTGGACGACGTCCGCGTCGCCGTCGCTGTGGGTGTGGGCGTCGGTGAGCCCGGGGAGGACGAAGCGGCCGGTGAGGTCGACGACCTCGGCCCCCTCGGGTACGGGCACCTCTCCAGCGGGTCCGACCGCGATGATCCGGTCTCCGTCGACCAGCACCGTGTGGTCGCGCAGTGGTGCGGTGCCGACGACGTCGATGACGGTGGCGTGGACGTAGGCCCTCATGATGACTCCCTGATGGTGGCTGGCTGTGGCCCTCGGGGCGGGGAGGGTGTGCAAGAGGACGAGGCGACCGGCGGCCGTGCGCGGTCGGGCGGCGCCTCGGGGCGGCCGATGGGTCGCATCGGCCGGTGTCGCGGAACGGTCGGTGCGCGGGGTCGACCGATGGCTCGGCGCGGAAGGTGTCGCGGGTCCGCCGCGCGTGGTGACCGGGTGCGGGCGGCCGGCGGTGCGATGCGGCCGGCGACCCGGCGCGAACGGTGTCTCAGAGCGGACGGAGCATCGGGTACAGGGTCGGCCCGTCGGGCAGCGTGACGGGGTCGCCGGTGTCCTCGAAGCCGTGACGCAGGTACAGGGCGCGTCCGCGTTCGGTGGTCGCCTCCAGGTACACGGGCAGGTCGGCGTCGGCCAGCCGGTGGGCGAGCATGGCGCCGCCCACACCGCGTCCGCGCGCCCCAGGCAGGGTGGCGATGACCGACAGGTACAGGTGCGGTCGGGCGGGGGTGTGCCGGCCGACCTCCCGCCGGAACACGGTGAGCCGTTCGACGTAGGGCGCGAAGAGGTCCCGGTCCTCGTCGGTGGGCTCCTCGTCGGACTCCTCGGCGTGCGCGGTCGCCGGTCCCCGCCGGATCCACAGTGAGGCGGTGCGCCCGGAGTCGTCGACGAGCACGCGGTCGGTGTCCAGGCTCTGGCGCACCAGGTCTCCCAGGATGAGGGGGAGCAGGTCGGCCCGGCCCGGTTCGTCGGGGAACAGCCAGGTGAACAGCGGGTCGTGGTGCATGGCGTACGCGAGTGCGTCCGTGACGTCGACGGCCCTGGAGCGGGTGAGTCTCTGGATCTCCATGCCGCTAATCATACGTATGTATAGAACGATTGTTCAATACGTTTGTATAGATCGGAGTTAGGATCGACCCATGGGACACAAGGAGCAGTTGTTGGCGGGCGCCAAGCAGTGCCTCTACGCCAAGGGTTACGCCAAGACCACCGCCCGCGACATCGTGACCGCGTCGGGAACCAACCTGGCCTCCATCGGCTATCACTACGGCTCCAAGGAGGAACTGCTCACCGAGGCCTTGGTCGAGGCCGTGTCCGAGTGGTCCGCGCACGCGTTGGGGTCGGTCGACACCGATCGCACCGACCCGCTGGGGCGGTTCGAGGAGGCGATGAACCACCTCGTCCGCTCCTACCCCGAGTCCCCCACGATGCTGCGGGTCAACTTCGAGGCGCTCACCCACCTGGAACGGCCCGAACTCCGCGAACGGCTCGCCGCCGCGCACGCCGTGGCCCGCCGTGAACTGGCGGCACTGGTGCTCGACGTGCCCTCGGAGGCGGTCACCGAGGAGCAGAGGTCCGGGCTGGGCGGGCTGCTGCTGGCCCTGCTCCCCGGCACGATGGCGGTGCACCTGGTCGACCCGGGGGTCGCCCCTGACGGCACCGACCTGGTCGCCGGCCTGCGTGCCCTGCTTCCGGACGGATGACGGGGTCCCGGTGAGGGCACCCGCGCCTCGCACGTCCCGCACCCGGCCGTTGCTCGTGCCGCCCGGCGTCGGCCTCACCCTCGGCGGGCGGTCCGGAGGTCCGGCGGTCCGGGGTCCGGGTCCGGCGAACCGGAACACGGTCGTCCCGTGGTCCGGTGCTCCGGTGGTTCAGGGCCCCCGCCCGGGGGCTCGCACCGGTGTCCCACGGAGGGGCGGACGACGGCACCCGTCGGCGCCGCGGCGCGGCACACACCCCACGGCCGCCCGGGTGGCGCCACGCTCGGGCGTCCGTGACGCCCGTAGGGTGGGCCTTTCCGGCGGTACGCGAGCCCAGGAGACGACCATGGACACGATCCGGCCGGTGACGACGGACGACGTCGAGGAACTGACCGCGCTGCTGGTCCGCAACCGGGACTTCCTCGCCCCCTGGGAGCCGCTGCGCGACGACGACTACTTCACCGTTCCCACACAGCGCGCCCTCCTGGAGAACGTGCTCGACGAACAGGAGGCCGGGAGACGACTGTCGCTCGCGATCGTCGACGACACCCGGATCGTCGGGCGGATCGACCTCAGCGGGATCACCCGGGGCGCACTCCAGTCCGCCTCCATCGGCTACTGGGTGGCGGCCGACCGCAACGGGCGGGGGTTCGCCGGCCGGGCGGTGGCCGAGGTGGCCGCGCTGGCCTTCGGGATGTTGAACCTGCACCGTCTCCAGGCCGAGACGCTCCCGGAGAACGCCGCCTCCCAGAGGGTGCTCGAACGCAACGGCTTCACCCGGTTCGGCACCGCGCCGGAGTACCTGTGGATCGCCGGCCGGTGGCGCGACCACCACCTGTACCACCGCCTCAACCCGGAGTGGCGGCCGGTCTGAGTCCCGTGCCCGACCGGCTTCGGTGCGCTCGCCTCCGGGGTGATCGGGTTCCGTGAGGATCGGCCTCCGGTCCGGCCGCCCCGGCCCGGAGGATCCGCGCACCTGCCGGTGCTCGGGCCCCGACCGACGTCGGGTGGGGAGCCCTCCGCGCGGGCGCCCCTCTCGTGGGGATCAGCCGTCGGTGCGGCCGTTCAGCTCCTCGTCGGCGATGGTGCGGAAGCCGGCGAGCAGGGACCGCAGCCCGAACTCGAAGCCCTCGCCGCTGAACGCGACCGCCCCCTCGGTGAGGGTCCACTGGATGTGCTCGGCCTGGAGGTAGGCCGCCTCGATCTCCTCGCCCCGGTCGCTCATCGGGTCGCCCGCACCCCCGCCGGCGGTGGACTGCACGGCGACCGTGGCCGCGCCGCGCACGTAGGCGTCCAGGGCCTCGATCATGTCGAGCCGGGTCTGCGCCGACAGACCGGTCCCGTCGAAGACACGGATCGCCGAGTCCAACCAGGTGAGCATGGCCGGGCCGAAGTCGCTCACGGACAGGCGGAGCTCCAGCACCCACGGCTTCTCACGGAACTCCACCCAGTCCCGCCGGGCCCACGCCTCCAGCTTCTCCGACCAGTCGCCGGGGTGTTCGTGGGGGAGACCGTCCCTGGCCACCACGGCGTCCAGCAGCAGACCCATCAGAGCGGCGCGCCCCTTGACGTAGGTGTACAGCGTCCCGGGCGCCACCCCCAGCCGCTCACCGAGAGCGCGCATCGTCAGCGCGCTCAACCCCTCGGCCTCCACCAACGCGATGGCGGTGTCCACGATGAGGTCCCGGGACAGACGTCGTCGGGGCCCCGGAGGGCGCCGTCCCCCTCCTGCCGGACCCGGTTCCGGCGCGGATCTGCGTGTCGTGGCCATCGGTCCAATCTAGTGGGGCTGCGGAAGGGGAGTGGGCCGCCCTTCCCGGAACTCTCGGCCATGCCGTCCGAGCCGATCGCCGGGAAGGGCGGGGTCTCGATCACGCCGCGGCGTCGACGCTCCGGCGTTCTCCGCGCGAGCCGACGTGGCGCAACAGCCGTTCGAAGGGTCCCTGCACGCCACGGCGTTCCATCCCGGTGGCGACCACGACGGTGCCCAGCCACAGCGCGATGGCGAACAGAGCCATGCCGGCGCTGGACAACACGCCGCCCAGGCCCAGGCCCCAGGCGGACAGCACCGGCGCCATGACGATCGAGTGGGAGAGGTAGCCGCTGAGCGAGCGCTTGCCGAGGGCCGCCACGGAGGTGACGACCAGGGGAGGCCGTTCGCGGCGCTCCAGGTGGGTGGCGATCAGGACGAACAGTGCGGCGTACCCCAGGCCGCCGGCCAGCCCGCTGGTCCAGGCCATCATGCCCAGGGCGCTGTCGGCCAGCCCGTGGAAGGGGACCGTCTCGAACACGCCGATCTGCTTGAACGCGCCCGGCAACGATCCGGCCAGACCGAGGGCGACACCGCCCACGGCGACGGCGCGCAGCAGGCGTCCGTGCCGTTCGGGCTCCTCGATGACCCGGTTCCGGGCCGCCCAGACGCCGATGAGGATCGCGGTGGGCATCACGACGCCGAAGGAGTTCATGAACAGGAGCACGCCCCAGGTGCCCAGCCGGACCAGGATCGAGATCAGGTAGTCGTCCTGGTTGGCGCCGTTGAGGTTGTCGTACTCGCTCTCGAAGGTCGGTGCGGGCGGCCCGGCCGGTTGCGCCACCTGGAGCGTCACCAGGGTCACGACCGCCAGGACGAACACCAGTGCCAGCAGGCTCGTCCCGACGATGATCGCGATCCGCAGGCGCCGTTCGCCGCCGCGCAGGAACAGCGTGCACAGGATCAGGCCGACGATGCCGTAGGCGGCCAGGACCTCGGTCCCCAGGAGCAGGGCGGCGTGCACGAACCCGAAGGCGATCAGCCACCGGTTGCGCCGCTGGACGGTGGCGTAGGCCTCCGAACGCGAGGCCCCGCGGCCCATCCGGCCGTTGAAGGCCTGCACGATCCCGTAGCCGACGAGGAAGGCGAAGAGCGGATAGGAGCGCACGTCCAGCAGCGCGATCATCAGGAACTGGGTGAGCCCGTCGGCGGCCGAGTCCGGCGCGGGGTGGCCGCCCATGCCGCCCCGGTCGGCCCCGTACATGAAGATCGCGCTGTTGGACAGCACGATCATCAGCAGCATCGACCCCCGGGCGAAGTCCGGTGCCAGTAGTCGTCTCTTCGCCATCCCCGGACCCCCGTCGCGCCCCGCGCCTATCTTTGAACAGTGTTCAGAATTGTAGATGGGAGAGTGCCGGCCGGCAAGGCGGCCCCGCGCTCGTGCCCGCCACCCGCCGACCGCCCCGGGTCTCCTGAGGTGACGGTGGCCGGGTCGCGTCGGGCGTCGCCTTCGCGCTCCGTCGTGGTCGCCGGGCTCCGCTTCGATGATCCGCGGTCCCGGACCGGTCGCATCGGGGCCGACCCGGACCGGTGTCCTGGCAGCGGGGACGTGCGTCGCGCCGTGGCGGAAGGCGGTGGTTCCGGGGCGGAGCCCGTCGAGGCGCGGCGCACGGCCGGAACGGCGTCGTGACGGCGCGGGGGATCGCGCGGCGGGACGCGCACCCGCACAGCGGATCGGTCATCGTCCTGCGAAGCCCTGCACGCCGGGATCCCTCGTGCTTTTCCACGATCCCCGCGGGAGCCGGGATCCTATACTGAATGGATGTTCGGCAGAGTGCGACGTTGGTTCCGACAGCACACACTGCTCGTCGACACGATCAGCGTCGCCCCCTTCCTGCTGCTGACCCTCGGTACGCTCCTCGGCCGCATCGAGGACGGACAGAGCGGCCCCTCGTTCCTCGCACTGGTCATCACGTGCGCACTCTTGCTTCCGATGACCCTGCGGAGGACCTTCCCGATGGCGGCGTTCGTGGCCGTCGCCGCCGTGGGCGCGGTCCAACTCGGACTGGACGTGGGGCTGATCGCCGCCGACTTCGCCCTGGTCGTCGCCTTGTACACCGTCGCCTCGCTCTGCCGTCCGACCCGGGCGATCGTCGCCCTGGTGGTCGTCGAGGCCGGCCTGGTCCTGGCCATCGTGCAGGATCCCTACTCCGGCTGGGACGACTGGGACGCCTTCGCCGCCTACACCTTCTTCATCCTGCTGTGCTGGGTCACCGGGCTCTACGTCAAGGTGCGCCGACGCTACTTCGTCGGTCTGGAGGAGCGCGCTCAGTGGCTGGAGTGGGAACGTGACGCCCGAGCGCAGGCCGCGGCAGCCGAGGAACGCGAGCGCATCGCCCGGGAGATGCACGACGTCGTGGCCCACAACCTGAGCGTGATGGTGGTCCAGGCGGAGGGCGCCACCTACGCGCTCGACCATGACCCGCCCCGGGCGAAAGAGGCGCTGAGGACCGTGTCGGCGACGGGCAGGGCCGCGTTGGCCGAGGTCCGCGGGATTCTCGGTGTGCTTCGGGAGGGCGGCGACGAGGAGGAGTACGAGCCCAGGCCCGGCATCGAACAGCTCGACCGGGTGGCCGATCGGGTGCGCGGGGCCGGCCTGCCGGTGGACCTCGTCATCGAGGGGGACCGACGTCGTCTCGCGACCGGTGTCGAACTCGCCGCCCACCGCGTGGTCCAGGAGGCGTTGACGAACACGCTCAAGCACGCGGGACCGGGTGTGAGCCGGGTCCGGGTCCGGGTCCGCTACGGCGAGGACAGCCTGGAACTGCGGATCCTGGATGACGGGTGGGGTGCGCCGGCCCCGGGCGAGGGCGCGCAGGGCCGGGGACACGGGCTGATCGGCATGCGCGAGCGGGTTTCGGTGTACGGGGGGTCGGTCCACGCGGGATCCCGCGTGGGCGGGGGCTACGAGGTCGTGGCGTCGCTGCCGCTGCGGCCGGTCGACGGATGAGAAGAGAAGGAGCAGGGTGCATTCACCGGACGAGCAGACGGAACAGCGGATTCGGGTCGTCCTCGTCGACGATCAGGACCTGGTGCGGACCGGTTTCCACATGGTCCTGGATTCCCAACCCGACATGACGGTCGTCGGTGAGGCGGCCAACGGCGTCGAGGCGCTGGAACTGCTGGAGACGGTGGAGGCCGACATCGTCGTTCTCGACGTGCGCATGCCGCGCATGAACGGGGTGGAGGCCGCGCGTCGCATCTGCTCCGCGGGCGCGACCCCCCGCGTGCTGATCCTGACCACCTTCGACCTCGACGAGTACGTCTACGCGGCGCTCAGGGCCGGGGCCGGTGGCTTTCTCCTCAAGGACGCGCCTGCGGCCGACCTGCTGTCGGCGATCCGAGCCGTCCACTCCGGAGACGCCGTGGTCGCGCCCAGTGCCACGCGCAGGCTCCTGGACCGCTTCTCCGACCGCCTGCCCGCGGCGGACGGAAGCCCGGTCCACCACACCGCCCTGGACGCGCTGACCCGGCGCGAACGCGAGGTGCTGACGCTGATCGCGAGCGGCAGGTCCAACACCGAGATCGCCGACCGACTGTACGTGTCGGAGACGACGGTCAAGACGCACGTGCGGCGGATCCTGGCCAAGCTCGATCTGCGCGACCGGGTGCAGGCGGTGATCCTCGCCTACGAGACCGGGCTGGTCGACGCCCGGGACGGCGGGCGGAACACCTCCCCCGGGTAGCGCCTCGCGCGAGCACGGGGGCCCACCGGGCGTCACTCCGCCCCGGGAGTCACCGCCTCAACGGACGTCGACGCGCTCCAGGACGGCCGTGGCTCCCGCGACCACGACAGCGGTCAGGCCGAGGGCCGCGGTGATCAGGAGGATCACCGAGGCGGCACCCACGCCCCCACCGTCCGCGAACGCTCCCGTGCCCAACTGCGTCGCCCGGCCGACCAGCCCGTAGGGCAGCGCCATCGAAAGAGCGGAGGGGCCCGCCATCAGGAGGAACACCCCGGCGACCGCGCCCGGCAGAGCCACGGCCACGGGGGCCGCGAACGAGCGCATCACCATCGAGAGAGCGGACTGCAGGGCCACCACCGGCACACAGGCGACGACGATGACGAGACTGACCAGGAGGTACCGGGGTGGGAGGAAGCCGGGAAGGTCGAACGCCACCTTCCCGGCCACGGTCACTCCGCCCACCAGCACCACCTGCAGAGCCAGGGCCAGCGCGGTCAGCACGACGGTCTTGGCGAGCACCACCCGGAGGCTGGACACCTGGCGGCCCATCAACGCGTTCCAGTTGCCGCCCTGGTGTTCGACCCTCCACACCAGGGACGCCAACACGGCCAGACCCACGGTCAGGGGGAACAGGCCGTAGAAGACCACGACGCGCAGCCACAGGGTGTGCCAACCATCGGCGGGCTGCTGCCCGGAGAAGAGTGTGTTGGCCACCCCGGTGACGACGGCCATGACCGGGAGCGCGATCACCACGACCAGGCTCAGTGAGCGCTTCAGCTTCAGGAATTCGGCTCGGACCGCTCCCATGATCAGGTCTCCTGACGGTCGAACATGCGGGTGACACCGAGGAACACGAGCGCGCCCACGATCCCGAGCGACAGGACGCTCAGGTAGGGCGGATCGAGCGCGACCACACCACCGGCGTCGGTGTCGACCGGGGTGGCGACCGCGTAGTAGCCCCACGGAGGTAGGAGGTGTGCCGACCACAGGGGCATACCGGTGCCGGCGAGCGTCACGAACACTCCCAGCACTCCGAGGCCGAGGCCGACCAACTGATTCGGGACGCGCGCCGCGACGAGGAGGTGCAACGCGAAGAGCACCAGGTTCACGACGATGATCGCGGTCGTGTACCCCAGCCATGGCCCGAGAGGGAGGTCGACGCTGATGCCCACCGCTCGGCCCAGGGCCACCACCAGCGCGCTCTGGGCGAGAGTGGCCCCGGCCACGAGCGCACCCATCGAGAGGAACTTGACGCGGCACAGGTGACCGGGGGTCACCCCGGAGACCTGGTTGAGGAGCCATCCGTGGCCCTGGTGTTCCATGTCGACCTGGCGACTCGCCAGCACCGCCAACAGGATGGGCGAGACCAGCGGTACCGCCAGGGCCAGCCCCGCGAGCAGCCAGTGCCAGGGCCGTGCGTCGGGATCATCGACCGAGTCCAGGAAACCGGGTGCGGTGAACGTGACGCAGGTGAGCGCGACGACGCCGACGACCATGATGAGCACGAGGGGCGCCACACGGAGGCGGCGCATCTTGGTGAACTCGTTCGCCACGGCGCGACCGTTCACAGGCCCCGCCCCCCGGTGAGGTCCATGAACACGTCTTCGAGCGACTGCTCCTGTCGGCGCACACCGTGCACGGGGACGCCTCCCTGGACCAGGTGGGACACCAGACGCGCGGTGGCGGCCTGGTCGACCCCCGGAACCCGGACACTGTGCCCTTCGCGGACCGCGCTCCATCGGGCGGCCAGGGTGGTCGCGCGTTCCGGTTCCGCGGTGTCGATGAGGACGTCGGGGGTCGACCGCGAGAACAACTGTTCCCGGGAGCCCTGGAACAGCAAACGACCGTTGCCGAGAATCCCGAGGACCTGGGCCGTCCGGTCGATCTCGCCCAGGAGATGGCTCGACACCATCACGGTGATGCCCTGTTCGGCCAAGTACCGGAGCAGTCGCCGCATCTCCTCGATGCCGGCGGGATCCAGGCCGTTGGTCGGCTCGTCCAGGATCAGGATCCGCGGCTCGCGGGCCAGTGCCAGGGCGATTCCCAGACGCTGCTTCATGCCCAGGGAATAGTCGCGCACGCGCTTGTCGAGATGTTCCTGGAGGCGTACCGTCCGCACGGCCCGTTGGACCTGGCCTTGATCCAGGCCCAGGAGGCGTTGGACGAGGCGCATGTTCTCGTGGCCGGTGAGGTGACCGTAGGCCGGCGGCGCCTCGATGAGCGAACCGATCCCACCCAGAATGGAGCGGCGGGTCGACCGCTGCATACGACGGCCCATGATGTGGACTTCACCGCTGGTCGGACGCACCAAGGACAACAGCATTTTCATGGTGGTCGATTTACCGGAACCATTGGGGCCCAGAAATCCATAGACGCATCCCTCCGGAACGCGCAGATCCAGATTCCGGACGATCGGTCGGTCACCGTAGGTTTTTCCCAGGTCGTGGGTGATGATCGCGTTGGACACGGATTCATTATGTTGCGCGCGTCCGAAGGAATTCATCGATCGGTGGGAGGAATCATCGGTCGTCCCCGAGGAGTACGCGCACCTCCTTTCCGTCATCATCGGGGAGGACCCCGCGGCGCCGCCCGGCCGATCAGGGGTCGCACACGCGAAGGGGCCCGGGTGGATCACCACCCGGGCCCCGCTACGTCCGCCCTCACCGGACGAGCCGCTCACACGGTCGTGCGTTCTACAGCAGCAGCACGCTCGCGACCATGATCGCGCCGAAGGCCGCCAGACCCTCGATGGCGGTCGCCACCGTGAGCGTCCGGTAGGCGGTCGCCACCGGGATGCGGCCGAGCTGGGAGACGACCCAGAAGTAGGAGTCGTTGGCGTGCGAGACCACCATGGCGCCCGCGCCCACCGCGAGCACGGACAGCACCATGCCCACCGAGGAGTCCAGACCCAGCGACGCGAGCATCGGGGCGACCAGCGCCGAGGTGCTCACCATCGCCACGGTGGACGAACCCTGCGCCGTCTTGAGCGCCGCGGCGATGAGGAACGGCACGGCCAGGCCCAGGCCCAGACCGCTGAGGTTGTCCGCCAGGAACCCGGTCAGCGGGGAGGCGGCCAGCACCGCGCCGAAGGCGGCGCCCGCACCCGTGATCAGCAGGATCGGGGCGGCGATGTGCACCGAGTCGGTGATCTGCTGGTTGAAGCGGGTCAGCTTGCCGTGACCGCGCAGCAGGAACGCGGCGGCCACCAGGCCCAGGATCAGGGCGATCACCGGCGTGCCCAGGAAGGACACGATGTCGAACGCCCGGCCCTCGCCGATCGGCTGGGACGGCAGCTTGACGACGGAACCCACGCAGATGAGGACCAGCGGCAGCAGGATCGGGAAGAACGCGAGGAACGCGTTGGGCAGCTTGCCGTAGCTCTCGCGCAGCTCGTCGTAGGAGCGGGTGTCGATCTCCTCCTCGCTCGTGGCGGGGATCGGGGTGAACTCCTTGCGGGCGAAGGTGCTCGCGTAGATCAGACCGGCGATCGCGGCCACGGCGGCGACCGGCAGACCGATCGCGATGATGAGCCCGAGGTTGTCGGTGATGCCGATGTTCTCGGCGGCGGCCAGCGGACCCGGGGTCGGCGGCACCAGCGTGTGCGTGGCGTACAGACCGGTCATGAGCGCGATCGAGGTGGCCAGCGCCGACACCCCGGTGCGCACGGTGATGGCCTTACGCAGCGAGTTGAGGATGACGTACCCGGAGTCGCAGAACACCGGGATGGAGACGATGTAACCGATGAGGGACATCGTCAGGTTCGGGAAGCGGGTGCCGATCACCTTGATCAGCGCCTCGGCCATCGCGATCGCGGCGCCGGAGCGCTCCAGGATCACACCGATCATCGTGCCGAACAGGATGACGAGGCCGATGTTGCCGAGCGTGTTGCCGAACGCCGTCGTCACCGTCGTGACGATCTCCGACAGGGGCAGGCGGAAGGCGAAGGCGCCGAGGATGGCGGCGCCCATCAGTGCGAGGAAGGGGCTGACCTTCCACCGCGCGGTGACGAGCACGATGCCCGCCACGAGCAGAACGAGGATGACGAGTTCGGTCACGGTCGTGATTCCTTAGTGAGGCCCGGCACGGGTTTCACGGTGCCCGGGAGTCCTGGGTGAGTGAGGAGCCGACAGCACTGGTAGGCCGTCGAGGTGATCTCCGGAAGGGCCTCGTCCCGCATCTCCGCCAACGACCGGGGACCCCGGGCGATGGAGAGGGCCGCGGTGACCCCCGAGCGGTGGAGCTCGTCCGCCGTCACCGACACGCTGCCCGCGATCACCACGACGGGTACGTGGGCGGGGGTGAGCCGGCGCACCGCGTCGACCACCTTCCCGCCGAGTGACTGACTGTCGAACCGGCCCTCGCCGGTCAGGACCAGATCGGCCCCGCCCAGCAGTCGTTCGGCGTCGAGGACCTCGGCGACCATGCGCGAACCCGGAACGAGTTCCGCGCCGAGGATCGACGCCAGGGTCGCCGGCATGCCGCCGGCGGCGCCCATGCCTTCGACGTCCCGCAGTTCCGCGCCGGTGGCCTGGGCCAGCACGTCGGCCAGCCGCGCCAATCCGGCGTCGAGCACCCGGACGTCCTCCGGGGTGGCGCCCTTCTGCGGGCCGAAGACCGCCGCGGCGCCCCGTTCCCCGACGAGCGGGTTGGTGACGTCGCAGGCGATCCGCCAACGGACGGCGCGGGCGCGCGGATCGAGCCCCGTCAGGTCCACGTCGGCCAGGTCCGTGAGACTCCCGCCCCCGTCAGGGAGCTCGGAGCCCTCGGTGTCCAGGAAGCGCACCCCGAGCGCGCTCAGCATGCCGGTGCCGCCGTCCGTGGACGCCGAACCGCCGATGCACAGGAGGATCTCCTCGACCCCCCGGTCCAACAGCTCCGTGACCAGAGGGCCCACGCCCCGGCTGCTCGCGTCGCGTGGTCGGAGCGGGACGTCGGAGACGCCCGGCAGGCCGTTGGCCTCCGCCGCCTCGATCACCCCCGTGCGACCGTCGTCGGACACACCGAAACGGGCGCGGGCGGGACGACCGAGGGCGTCGGTGGTCTTCACCGTGAGGGCCTCGGTGCCCCAGGCGCCGAGCAGGGCGTCGAGGGTGCCCTCGCCGCCGTCGGCGAAGGGCAGGGTGTGGACCGTGACGGGCAGGCCCCGTTCGGCGAACGCCTCACGGGCTCCCCGCGCCATGGCCTCGGCCACCTCGACGGCGGACGCACTGCCCTTGAACGAGTCGGGGATCACTGCGACGTGCGCGGTGATGTTCTCGTCATGTTCGTGCAACTCCTTGGACATGACGCAGATCATAGAATTGGGTTCGGTGCATTTCGACGGCGTTGCGCCCAGTCTTCCTGCGGCTTTATCCGGGCGGTATGTGCGAAATGCCCAGTGCTGCCTCGGCGTACAGACACATGTGCAGTGTGGTCAGGTGATCCGGGCGACGGATGTCCAGACCCGTCGTGGCCCGGATCCGCTCCACCCGCTGCAACAGGGTGTTGCGGTGGACGAACATCGCGTCGGCGGCCTCGCGCATCGAACCGGCCGTCGCCATCGCCGACACCGTGCGGCGCTGACCCTGGGTGAGCGAGGCGACCCGCACGGCCATCCGCGCCAGGGAACGCCGCGGCAGGTGCGCCACCGCCACGGCGATCTCCCGCGACCAGCGCACGCCGTCCTCCAGGAGGGGGAGCAGCCCGGCGTAACGGCACAGCGCTCGTAGCTCCTCGGCGTGGGACAGGAGGGTCTCCACGTCGTTGGTGAGCGGGGTCTGCGCGTGCCGACTCTCCACGGGCGGCCACGACCCATCGGGGGACGGCGCCGGCGTGCGGCCCGCGCCGATCACCCACAGGGCTCCGTGCAGCACGGCGGCCCGACGGGCGCCGTTGCCGTTCACCCGGGCGACCGTCGTCTCCGCCGAGGGCGGCGGGGAGGCGCCGCCGTCCGGCCGCGGTGACCCCGCGGTCCACAGGGCCAATGACCACGGCGGCTTCAACCCGGCCACCGCGAGCCGGGCGCGGGCGTCGTCCGCCCGGGTGGTGCCCGAACTCAACGCCGCGATCAGGTCCCGCGCCTCGGTGTGCCGGCGGCTCACCGCGTCCTGCTCGTTCTCCTGGGCGATGAGCAACTGGACGGTCAGGGCGACCACCCGGGCCAGCGGCTCCACCTCGTGCGGGCTGCCGGTCACCCCCACGACCCCGTGCAGTTCCCCGTCGATGAACAGGGGCTCGTTGGCGCCGGGGCGGTCCGACGTGCCGGACTCGGGCGTGGTGACCAGGACACTGCGCCGCTCGGCGATGACCCGCTGGGCTCCGCGGTGCAGAGTGCCCACGCGGGAGGGGTCGAGACAGGCGATGATGGTCCCGTGCTCGTCCATGACGTTGATGTTGTGGCTGATCGTCGGTGCGATGAGGTCGACCACCCGCTGGGCGAGCTCGCTGCTCAGGGGTGCCCGGCGACGGTCTTCGGGCATACCCCCAGGGTATTCGTGCGCGGCGTTCGCGCCGGTCACCGGTGGTGGGGGAGAGGCGCTCAGGGTCCGGAACGACCGATGGTGGGGGCGGCAGTCGCGACGCCGACGTCTCTTCGGTGCGGATACCCCGGTTTCCGTCGTGACGTACCCATGACCAGGTCAAACGTGTCCGTAGTCGGCGTGTCCGGCTGGATTCGACGTGATCGACTTCTCACTCTGTGTACATGATCGTTCGTCCTTCGCAGTCATGCTCCCGACCTTCCCTTGGCCTGTGGAGAGCCGGGCTCGCCCTGGCCTCGGTCACGGTTCTCGTCTTCGGTGCCGCGACACCGGCGCACGCCGCCGATCCTCGATCCGTTGTCCACATGCATCCCTTCGACCAGCCGGAGGGCTACGACGGGTACGGCCCCGAGCCCTCGGAGGAACCGAGCGAGGAGCCTCCGACGGAGCCCCCGAGTCAGCCGAGTGAAGAGCCGTCCGAGGAGCCTCCGACGCAGCCCCCGGGGGAGCCCTCCGAGCCTCCGACGGAGGAACCCCCGGGAACGCCTTCGGAAGAGCCGAGTGAGGAGCCCTCGAAGGACCCGGAGGGTCCGTCCGAGCACCCGTCCGGTGATTCCTCGGACCGGCCCTCGGAGCACCCTATGGGCGAGCAGACCGAGGAACTCGCGGCGACCGACTGGTCCCCACAGGTGGTGTGGCTCGCGTTGGCCGGAGCCGTCGTCGCCGCGCTCGGTGCGGCCGTGATCGCGTTCGCCGGTCGCAGGACGGCTACGGGCTCGCACTAGCTCCGCACGCGTTCGGGAGGGGCACCGCCGCGCATGGTCACCACGGCGCGGCGGTGCCCCCGTTCGCGGGCCGCGACAGGGGGACGCCCATGCCGCCCCTGTACGCCGGTGGACGCGGCCGGACCCGGTCGGGCGGCGAGATCGGCCGCTCGGGACTCTTCCACATGCCTGGGCCGACAGTGCGTGGTCACCCGCGCACTCACCCGGCCTGGGGACTCGGTCTGGATGCGCCCATCGTTCGCGGACGGCCCGGCTCACCGGTTGATCAACGGCCCGCCCGGCCATCGACGCGGCCACGGTCAGTATCCACGTCCCGCAGATTCAGGACGAGCCCGGCGTAAATGGTCGTGCTTCGTGGTCCCCACCGGGTTTCAGCACGTCCTTGCAATACCGGACCGGAAAAATGGTGGCCCCTCGAATGGGTTCAAAAGCCGATGCGGTGCAGTAGCGCGCCGATTCCTTTCGCACCCAGCGAAGCGACGCCCGGATGCCTCCCCCAGAGCTCACGGACCTCCCTTCCCCACTCGGTGAGTTCCTCCTCGGTTCGTTGGCGGTCGTGCTGCTCGGCGGATTCACGCACGACGTTGCACAGGTCGCCGATCCTTTCCAGGGTTCCGACCCTGGTGTGTCGTCGTAGGGCATCCAGGCGGTCGGCCGACCCGAGGGCGTCTTGGCCCTCCGCGATCAGTTCCAACAAGGTGGGGAGGGCCCGAGCGGTCAGCTGTCCTTTGGTGAGGCCGGTACGCGTGACCAGGGTGTTCTGCACGCACCACCAGACCGGCATCGCGGGCTCCCAGAGACGTACGTGTGCGCCGGTGGCCGTGCTCACGCTGAGTTCGGAGACGCGCAGGCGCTGCTCGGCGGACAGCGGTGTGGATTCCCTGGTACGGGTGCCGAGCCCGGCCAGCTCCTCGATCCACCCAGCTGTGACGCGATCGATCTCCTCGGAGCTGCGGTGGGTCACGAGGAACGGACCGAGAACTCGGAACAGGACCTCGTTCAGTGAGTCCACCCACGCCGACCTCGACAGCGTTGATCCGTAGTCGGGATCTATGAGCGCCGCGGTAGGACGCAGGGTCTCGCCCGTCAGGAGGCGGCGTGCCTCGGTGGGGCCGGTGGTGATCGTCGCGCGGGCGGCCACCTCCGCCGCAGTGCCGGGACGGGTGGGCACGGCGATCAAGTGCGGCGGGACATCGCAGGTCCGTGGCCTGCGCAGGTGTATCAGGCCGGACGATCGACGCCAGACGGCACGATCGAGCAGCCAGGGTTCGTGGGCGGCGGCGCGGGCGAGTTTGGCGGTGTCGATGACGGAACCCCCGCCGAGCGCGACGCACACCCGGTTGCCCGACCCACGCATCCGAGCGTGGACCTCGCGGGCGGCCTCCAGGGTTCCCGACTCCTCGGGCGACAAGGCCAGCACGTGCGTGTCCAGGTGTGCGTTGGTCAAGTGCTCGACCGTCTCCCTGACATGGGGGGTCGCGGTCTCGAGGCGAGTGTCGGTCACCAGAAGGACGTGGTCGGAGCGCTCGTGGCAGAGCCGACCCAGTCGGGAGCGGGGCCGGGTCCCAAGAATGACCACTTGTTCCCCGACCCGCGCGGTTGGATTCTTCATGCCCTCAGTTCATGTCGTCCGGTTCGGAATGGCGCTTTTGCTTTCGCGGCCGGTACAGGGACTTGGCGACCACGATCACGATGAGCAGTGTCCCCGCAACGATCGCGTACCAGCCCGGGGCAGACTGCTGTTGTGTCAGACCGGCGATTCCGAGAACGATGAGAATGGCACCTGAGACGGCGACCCCGTACTCTCGGTGGTGCCATAGCGTCGCCAGAAACGTGGGAGAGTTCATCTTTCCCCTCTCAGATCGGGCCCGTTCGCTATGTCGGGTAGACGCAGCGGGCACAGACCTCGGAGGCGGACGTGCAGCAAGCGTCCACAGCGGTGGGGCACGCGGTGATGGCGCAGCCGATGCATGTGAACCAGCCGCTGCACGCGGTGCACAATGCACAGCCACCCAGGCCGAGGACACACTGCCAGGTGGCTTCCCAGTTGCACTGGCTGGTCAGGTGCTCTTCACCGCACGAGTTGCCGGGCCCGCACGACAGGTTGCAGCCGCCGCACGGGTCGTTGGCCAGAGTCTCCAGGTCCCCTTCCTGGGGCGCACGGGGAACAGCGCCGTTGACGCTGTAGGAGATCGTGGAGAGTTCCGGGTGCTCCTCGGTGGTGCCGTGGTCTACATGGATGCGGTGAGCCTGCGTCAGGACCCCGTCCAACGGCTCGTTGAGCATCCTGATGTGCACGAGCAGGTCCTGCTCGTGTTGGTAGAGGACGATCCCGGTCTCGACGATCCCGTCGCCCCGGTCGATCTCCACCCCGTAGACCTCCAGCTCACCGGCCGGCGGCGCGTCCTGGCCCGTGACCTGGTCGGCCTCCCGCAATGACGCGGACGGTATCTGGTCGGTGGACGCTGGAGCAATGGCATTCGGGCTGACCAGGGACCGAGGCTCGGCCACGTTGGTCAGATCGGCGGTGGCCAGCGCCCGCTGGGCGGCGTCCATGAGCCGTGACCCACTCAGGCGCTCGACGTCCTCGGCCTCGGCGTCGGAGGCCGAGGCACTGGGCTTGGTGGTGGCGGCGGCCGAACCGGCCTTCATGAGAACGCCCAAGCCGACGAAGGAGCCGACCGCGCCGCGCAGGAACGCGCTCCGATTGATACGGGAGTTCGCGGTCTTGGTGCCGCTGAGAGCATTGCCTCCCAGCGCGCCGAGGATGCGCCAGGTGGTCCTGGTGTCCAGGTGACGAGCCAGCACCGGGGCGATCTGCCACCCCGTCCACGCTTGGACCTTGCCATCGGCGACCCGCACGAGTGTAGGGGCCCACGGGGCCTCGTCGCCGAGCGCGTCCTGTCGCCATTCGCGCATTTGCTGAGAGCGCAACGAGATGACCTCGATGTGCCTGCCGGCTTCCCGGCGAATCGATCGGGCAATATTGGAACAGTCGATACACGAGGCATCGTATCCGAGGTACAGGGTCTCCTTGCTATTACTCATTAATACTCCCGGGGGGGGGGGTGACTTAATTGCAGGAGCCATGGTGCCCACGTGGAATTATTTGATTCGCCTAGGAAGTAACCATCTGATAACCATCGAAAGAAAAAGGACTCTAAGTGCCAAAAGGTGATGGAAGGGTCATGATTCGATGGCTGTGGTGGGTCGGCGGAGGTTCGGCGTCGCGTGCTCGCAGGTCACCCGTTGGGTGGAGGGTTGCCGACTCCCGAGGGTGAGCCCTTGTCGTCCCTGGTCTGAGTGCGGAGTGTCGGGGCGAACGACGCAACCTCGCAGCATCACGACGTCCGCTGTGACGGGGTGTCTGAGTGTGCGGAAGGGGGTACCGGAGGCGTCGCTCGGGGTGGAGTCGGCCTGGGGGAGGGGCTGCTGCGCGAGCCTCGAGACGCTGTCAGTCGTCGCATCGGGCCATCGGGCTTCCGCCGCGCGTGACTCCGCGCTTCTTCTATGGCGATGTAGGGGAGAGGTCGAGAAGTGAAGGCGATCTGGCCTTTTTCTTCGCGCGGCGCGTGGTGAAGCGAATGAAAGAACCGAGAAATTTCACGATGTGAATTCGATAGAATTCACGGAGTAGGCCCCCGGGGGATCGAACCCCGAACCCACGGATTAAAAGTCCGTTGCTCTGCCAATTGAGCTAGAGGCCCGTGTGGCACCCCTGGTGGCCAGGGATGACTCATACAGCTCGACATCCTACCGGATGCCACAGTGGTCGCGGAGCAGAGGTTTCCCCTGCGCAGTCGGATGTCTTGGCGTCTGTGCACTCTGCGATCGACCGAACCGGTTCCCCCGGCAGTGGCCGAAGGGTACTCGACATCCAGGTCCGCAATCGATCGACCGTCGCCGGTCATCGGGTCCTCAGCGCCGTCTTCCTTCTCACCGTTCGCCAGGTCCGAGTCGATCGGAGCGATCAGGTCGCCCCGCCTCCGTTGTGAGGCTCCTTATGGAAGACGGTGAGTGCGGGGGTGACATCGGAACCGTGCAGCGCATCACGGTGCCGCCGGGACGCGCACCTCACATCGCACCCTCACCGGGCCGCCCGTCCGGTGCGAGGAACGACGCGTCGTCCTGGGGCGTGTAGAGCATGATCCAGTGGTCCCGCTCAGGGTCGTGGAGCATCTCGATCTCGAAGCGGGCCCACCCGTGGGTCGGGTGGCGCACCTGTTTGATCGCGGATCGCGCGGTGCCGACCTCTCCGTGTCGCCAATGGTCGCGGAAGCTCTGACTGTTCTCTGTGAGCTCGGCGAGCAGGGAACGCAGGTAGGCGTCGTCGGGGTACCTGCTGAGCGCCGTGCGGAGTTCCGAGGCCGCGGCCCGGAGGAACCGTGCCGCACCATCGCCGCCGAGCAGGTTCGTCAGCACGCCGGTCGTGAAGGCCTGGTAGGCGAGATTGCGCTCGAAGCGACCATCACCGGTCAAGGGGCCGAGCAGCTCCTCCGCCGCCCTGTTGCGGGCGAGAAGGTCGAGCCGACCGTCGTGCACGGTGACCGGCATCGTGTCGTCCAGCCCCCGCAGTAGGCGCAGCAACCCGGGGCGAATGACGGAGGCGGGCGAGGCCGGTCCGGGCGGGGGCTCTCCGCCCAGACGGAACAGGTGATCGCGTTCGGCGTCCGAGAGCGCGAACGCCCGCGCCAAGGAGTCGAGGATCTCGCGCGACGGGTGCGGCGCCCGCCCCTGTTCGAGACGTGTGTAGTACTCCACCGACATGCCCGCGAGGTCGGAGACCTCTTGGCGGCGCAGCCCGGGAACCCTGCGCCGGGACGTCCGCACACCGCCCTGCGCATCCGGAGGACTCATCGCGGCCCTGAGCCGCCTCAGGTACGCCCCGAACTCGGCCCGATCACTGCTCGACATACCGACCATTGTCCCGGTCCCTCGGGTGCCGTGGCCCGGCGGCCGAGCCTGGCCCTGGCGATACCACCCTCGACGCGGCCTTCCTCGCCCACGCGGCCTCCCGGATGATCGTCAACGCAGCCGGCTCACCGGCATCGCCCGAAGTGGGCGGCGGATCACCCATGGCCCAGGAGACGGCATGACCAGTACAGCGTGGACCCTCCCGATCCCCGAGGACCGCGTCCAGGAGCTCCGCGACCTCCTCGCCGCCCTGGACAGGGACCACCTCCCCGGACTCGACGCCCGCGCTCGGGAGGTCGGTTACCACCGGGAACGGATGTGGCTCCAGCCCCATGAGGACGGCGGAGCGGAGTTGATCGTCTACCTCGAATTCGACGAGGGCGTCGACCTGTCCACCTTCGCGGAGCGGCTCCTCGCCTACGAGTCCGCGTTCACGCGTTGGTGGACGCCCCGCTTCGGCTCCTTCGGGCTCCCCAGGGAGTTCGGTGAACCTCTACTGGCCTGGGACGCCTGAACCGGATCCTCGTACATGACACGCAACGATGGGACACCCTCATGAACGACCAACGAACGCCGCCCGCCGCCCACAGCGGGCTCGACATCGCCCAGGAGTTCATCCGCGCCGTCGAGGCCAAGGACATCGAAGCCGTGGCCCGCACCCTGGCCGACGACGCACGCCAGTTGTTCATGCACGCCCAGGGCGCCACGACCCCGGATGGCGTCGCGGCCATCGTCACAGGTCGCAAACGGGGCCTCTGCGTCGCGGACGTGAAGGGAAAGAGTGAGGTGCTCGCCTACACGAGCGCGCTGTTCGACAAGTTCACCCCACTGCTGTGGCGCGACCACGCATGGCACGTCTCACCCGAGGGCGGAGAACTCTTCTTCCACGGCGTCGGCGACATGGTCGTCGCCCGCACGGGTCGGCCCTACCGCAACACCTATGTGACCCGGTTCGACATCGAGAACGGACGGATCGTTCTCATGGCCGAGTACGGGAACGCGCTCATGTACGCCGGTCTGGGCGTCCGTCCGAACGGGGCCGAATTCCGGGCCCTGCTGCGTGCGGTCGGACGCATGCTCTCGCCACGGCTGTCCGCCCGGTCGGGTCGATGAGCCTTCCCGACCCGATCCGCTCGCCCCGCACGACCGCTGCCCCGTGCGCGCGTGACATCCGGTCCTCTCCTGGACACCAGTGCTCCCTCACATCAGGAGAGTCGGTTCGTCACCGCAACCTGCGTCGGCCTTCGCCCGCGAGCAGGCACGGCAAGTCCTCGATCGAGTCGATGATCCAGTCCGCGTGCGCCCGCACCACGGGATCCTCCGCCCACAGGTGCCCCCAAGGGCCGCGACGGATCAGCGCCGTTCGCAGCCCCGCCTCGCGCGCGGGCAGGACGTCGTTGTCACGGTGGTCGCCCACATACACGATCTCCCATGGTTTCCCGGGAGCCATGGCCATGACACGGTCGAAGAAACCCGGGTCGGGTTTGGCCACACCCCATTCTCCGGATGTGGCGATGGCCTCCACCGGGAGGCCGAGAAGGTGGAGGAGTTCCGCGGCGCGGGTGGTCTGGTTCCCGGCGATCCCCACCCAGAGTCCGGCGTCTCGTAGAGCCGCGAGCCCCTTTCTCACGTCCGAGTACAGGTCCGCGTCTTCGATGAGCTCCCCAAAGCCTGCATCCTCACGTCGCCGGCGCTCCTTGATCAGGTCGAAGCCGGGACGGAAGTAGTCGAAGGTCTCCGCGTTGTCGCGTCCTTGGGCCGTCACCGCTCCCAGTACGGCGGAGAAGGTGTGGCGGGGGACACCGATCCAGTCGGCCCACCGCGCCCATTCCCGGGTGTCGTCGATGAGGGTCTCTCCCACGTCGAACACCACCGAGCGCATCATGCTCTCCCCTACTTTCCGGACATGGTCGTCCTTGTTCTCCCACAGGGCAGTGCCCGTCGGATCACGACGATGCCGGGACCTCCCACGCGTGCGGTAGCAGGGGAGTGGCGGGGGTCAGATCCAGCCGTGTTCGGCGGCGATACGGGCGGCCTCGTGCCGGTTCGCGGTGTCGAGCTTGGCGATCGCGGCGGCGAGGTGGTTGCGCACGGTCCCTCGGGAGAGTGAGACACGGCGGGCGATCTCCTCGACGGGCGCGCCGTCCCGCGCCAGGGCGAGCACGTCGGCCTCGCGCGGGCTGAGCGGGGAGTCGCCCGCGCTGATCGCTTCCGCCGCGAGCTCGGGGTCGACGTACCGCCCGCCACCGGCGACCTTGCGCACGACCTCGGCGAACGCGCTGGAGGAGACGGTCTTGGGCAGGAAACCGCGCACGCCCGCGGCGAGCGCCGCCTTGAGGTAGCCGGGCCGCCCGTGCGAGGTCACGATGACGCAGCGGCAGTCCGGTAGCTCCGTCGCCAGCCTCCGGGCCACCTCGATGCCGTCGGGCCCGGGCAGTTGCAGGTCGAGCAGCGCCACGTCGGGACGGACCCTCAGGGCCGTGGCCAGCGCCTCGTCACCGGACGCCGCGCGGCCCACCACCTCGAAGTCGTCCTCCAGGTCGAGCAGGCCGACGATGGCGTCCCGGATGAGGTGTTCGTCGTCGGCGACGAGGATGCGGGTCATGCGGGGTCCCCCTTCGGGAGCGGGATCATGGCGTCGAGCAGGAACCAGTCTCCGTCACGACGCGTGGTGAGGTGCCCTCCTAGGGCCTCGACGCGTTCGGTCATCGAGCGCAGCCCGGTGCCCACACCGTTCCGGGCGGCGTCTGTGGGCCCGATCCCGTCGTTGGCGAGCGTCAGGAGCACCTCACCGTCCTCGTGCGTGGTCGCGATCGTGACCCGGGTCGCCGACGAGTGCCGCAGCACGTTCGTGACGCCCTCACGGACGACCATGGCCAGGGTCGACGCACACGCCTCGGGTACGGGGTCGCCGGTCACCACGCAGTCGATCCCGGCGGACCCCAGAAGCGACCGCGCCCCCGACACCTCGCCGCTCCAGGTCGTGGCGAGCTCACCGCGCACGACGTGGCGGACCTCGGTACCCGCCTCCTCCGCGAGCCGACGAACCTCGGTGATCTCCGCCGCGGCGCGTTCACCGTGACCACGGCCGGCGAGTTCCGAGGCCAGCGAGCTCTTGACCGCGATCGTGGCCAGGGTCCTGCCGAACACGTCGTGCAGGTCGCGTGAGATCCGCAGGCGTTCGTTCGCCAGCGCGAGCGCGGCGCGGTCCTCGTGCGCCGCCTGGAGTTCCCGCAGCACACGGAGCATCCACGCGCTCGCCCAGCAGAGCCAGAGGATCGCGGTGATGAGGAACGCCCCGACCAGCAGGAGGACGATGTCCGCGACGCCCACGAGCGGGACGGCGAGGGCGAGTGCCGCCGCGTTGAGCAGCATCGCCCGGCGCGAGTCGAGGACGGACACCACGCTCGCGGCGCTCGCCCCGATCGCCGCCGCGACCGTCATGCCCATCCCGGGGAGCGGGACCAGGAAGGTCACCCCGACGAAGGCCATGAGCACCACCACCCACGCGATGACACCCGTGAGGGGCAGGCGCCGCGGCCGTCCGGCGACCACGTCGATGCTCCACTTGGTGACGATCATGTTCCCGATGGACAGGGCCACGGACAGCGCCAGCACGGTGGCCAACAGGGTGAGGGGCATCCCGGTCGGTTCCCGGTCCCCGGCCATGCTCCGGAGGAGGGTGCCGGCCGGGATCGTGACGGCCACGTAGGTGGTCCAGCGCACGTAGGTCTCGAACCTGCGCGCCCCGACGAGGGGTGTGTCGCTCATGGCCCTCATTGTCCCGTCACGCCCCTGTGGGCCGTGCGCCCGCGGGGGTCAGGGCCGGTCCGGTCCGGCGGGTGCGCCACCACACCACCGCCAGGAGCACGAGGACGCTGACGCAGGGCACGAGCACGGCGGGCGACCCCTGGCCGGCCTCCCGTTCGAAGACCGCGCCCAGGTCGTGGCGCAGGACGGTGTCGAGGAGGAAGAGGAAGATGTTGTTCAGCGCGTGCACCACCACGGCGATCTCGATGCCCCCGGTGAGCCAGGTGACGAGGGCCAGGCTGACGGCGAGGGTGAAGTACAGGAGGTTGAACCACGGGTCGGTCGACAGATGGATGACCGTGAACGCCAGGCTGGAGACGAGGACACCGAGGAAGAGCCCCGTGCGCCGTCCCCGACCCCAGCTTCCGGCGACCCGGAAGACGAGTCCGCGCAGGCCGTACTCCTCGCCGGCCGACTGCAGGGGGGTCAGCAGGATGGTGAAGGCGAAGAGGGCGAACAGGTCGCCGTGCGACCACGACGTCTGTTCCCTGGGCGTGAGCATGGTCAGAAGGACCGTGGTGACCAACCACAGGGGGCCGATGAACACGAGCGCTCGTCCGAACACGTCGAAGCGGAAGCTCGACACCACCGAGTGCAGCGACGCGCCCCGCACGCCGTAGAGCCACCGTTGGATGAGCATGCTCCACGGGATGAGCAGGGCGATCGAGAGCATCGCCGCGACGTGGAGGGCCGGCGTGTATTCGACGCGACCCTGGGCGGGGACGGGCCTGCCCAGCAGGCCGTCGACGACCTCGGCGGCCGCGGACAGCACACCCCCGAAGAGGAACAGTCCGCCGAACAAGAGCACGATCGCGAGGACACCGCGCCCGATCCGGCGCTTCTCACCGGCCAGCACACGGTGGTACTCCACCCCCGGCGGAACCGGCCGAGGGCCGCGACGGCGCGTGCTCGGGGCCGGCGGCCCGACCTGTGGGCCCGCCGTTCCCTGGGGCGGGGACCCGTGCCCCGGACCGGGCGGACCGGCCTCTCGTGAGGGGGCCGGCGAGGCGAAACGGTCGCTGTGGGGATCCATACTCCGAACCTAGAACGGAGCGCTGTCGTGACCGAGTGTCACCGATCATGAGTTCCTTCCGCGCCGTGCACGGGCCGGGCATGACGGATGTCATCCCTCGCCTCGGTGATCGCCCTCCTGCGCGGCACGCTTCCGGCCTCGACGCACGCCGGTCGGACGGTGTACCGCCGGCAGGACTTCAGCGGACCCCGGACCGGACCCGGGCCGCTCCGGGCCGAGGGAACGAGGAAGCGGTGCCCACCGGGGGATGGCGGGCACCGCGATCGTGGGGTGAGAGGGACACCGAACGGGGTGATGTCCTCTACGGGCGGTCAGCGGGTGAAGTCGTCCGGTCCTCGGGCCGGGCCGTGGTAGAACTCGCGCTCCGGTTCGTCCTCGGGCACCGGCGGGTAGGTGGGGCCGTCCTCGTCCGGCGCGGAAGCGGCGCTCACGGGGATGTCGAGAGCGTGCATCGTCCGGGTGACCCGGCTGCGCAGGTCGGGGAGCATCCCGTACAGCACGTCACCGGGGCAGGCGGTGGCGTTGAAGTCCCGGTGTCCCAGGATCGCGCTGCTCGGGTTGAGCCCGTACGCCCCGCACAGCCAGGCCAGGGTCTCCACCAGAGCGTTGGTCAGCGCCTGGGTCGGGCTCGCGCTGGTGTACAGGCCCTCGTTCTCGATACCGATGCACGTGCTGTTGTTGTTGGCCACGTGGCTGCCGACGACGTGCTGACCGGCGGCGATGGCCTCGGGGGTGCGGTCGCGACCCTCCATGACGTGGCCGCCGCGGCTGATGGTCAACTGCTGGCCGGTGTCGATCCAGCCGTTGCTGTCCATGTGGTAATTCTGAATCGACCGGGACAGGCGCAGGGCGTGGTCGAGGGAGTAGTCGGTGCTGTTCGCCGTCGCGGTGTGGTGCACCACGATGTAGCGCGGCGCGTTCGCCAGGACCTGGATGGGGCTGCTCGGGGGGCGGGCGTTCCAGGCGCCACGCCAGTACAGCTCCGGTGCGGCCGCCCGCACGGCGGCCTCGGTCGTACGCGCGGAGACGCCGGTGGCGCCGAGTGTGCTGAGTGCCCCGCCGAGTACGGCGGCGCCCGAGGTGAGGGCGGCTCCGCGTAGGAGGGTGCGTCTGTTCGGACCTGACCGGGGGATGTTGGTCATCGTCGTCCTTCACGGCTCGTGTGGTGACTTACCAGTTCACAAAAGAACACGAGGAGTGGATCGCGCGCAAAGGGTGATGTCATTGATTCTGCTGACCGATTCCGGACAGCGAATTCGCACTTCACCCCATGGGCATTTCGTGCCGCGTGCTGTACGAGAGACAATGGCGTGGCGCGGTGCGACGTGAAGGGGAATTTTCTCGGTCGCTTTCTCCGCCGGTGCTTTCGGGACCTTTGGGCGCGGGTCCGCCGGCCCGGACCGTCGTTCACCGCAGGGTCAGGTCGGCGATGGCCACCACCCCGACCACCACGATCAGTCCACGCAGCAGTGACGGCGGGAGTCTTCGGCCCGCGCGGGCGCCGACCGCGCCCCCCACGATGGAACCGGCGGCGATGGCCGCGACCACCCGCCAGTCGATGAGGTCGGGCGCCACCACCAGGAAGGTGACGGCGGCCACGATGTTCACCCCCGTCACCAGCAGGTTCTTGAGCCCGTTGAGGGACTGCAGGGACGCCTGCGTGAGCAGGCCCATGATCCCGACGATGAGGATGCCCTGCGCGGCCCCGAAGTAGCCTCCGTAGGCGCCGAGCAGGAGGACCACCGCGCAGACCACGACGCGACGGCCTCCGTCCAGGACACCGCGCTCCGAGGCCCGCGCGGCGCCGCGCCCGCGCAGCCACGGCCCGACCGCCACCAGCACCACTCCGAGTGCGACCAGGAAGGGGACGACGATCGCGAAGGCCCGGGGTGGCAGCACCAGGAGGGCGAGGGCCCCGGCCATCCCGCCCACGAGTGAGACGGGCAGGAGCAGACGCGCGGTGCCCCCGTGTTCCCGCAGCTCTCGCCGGTAGCCGAAGGTGCCGGCGAGTCCGCCGCCCACCAGCCCGACGGTGTTGGAGACGTTGGCGACCACCGGGGGGTGGCCGGACAGCAGCAGGACCGGGAAGGTGATCAACGTTCCCGAACCGACGACGGCGTTGACCACACCGGCCAGGAAGCCGGCACCGACGATGGCGGCCCAGTGGATCCACAGCAGTTCCATGTGGCGATCCCGGGCGCGGGACGGCACCGTCGCGCGCCCGTCCTCCCTTCCTCGACGTCCCTTCCACCGGCCGTGTGGTCCACGGCCTGGTGCCCACCCGCGGGCCCGGCCGGGCTCCGGCGCTCACCCTGAGCCCGGTCCGGGGCGGACGGACCGCCGACTCCGCGCGGCCACCACCACGGGCCCGGTGGCCGGCTACGATGGGCGCATCCCACCGCGCACCACCGCCGGCCTGCGCCGATCCGACACCCCGGGCCTGAGCAGCCGCAGCGCCCGTGACCGTCCCGAACGGTCGCGGATCGGCCCGCGACCGTTCCCTTCGGCCCGCGGTGATTCTCGGCTCGATGCCACGCCCCCCGCATCGCGCTCTGACGAAGGAGGCTTCGGTGAAGACGAAGGCAGGAACGCTGGACCTGCGCGATCTCGCGCTGTTCCTCGACGTGGTCGACACGGGGTCCATCACGGCGGGGGCCGAACGCCGCGGCCTCTCGCTCTCCGCCGCGAGCGTGCGCGTCGGCGCGCTCGAACGCCGTTTCGGCCAACGTCTGCTCCACCGTGGCGGGCGGGGGGTGACGCCGACCGCCGCGGGCCGTGAGCTGGTCGCGAAGGGGCGAGGGCTCCTCGGGTGCGCCCGGGACCTGGAGTCGAGCATGGCCGTCCACGCCCGTGACCTGCGGAGCAGGGTGCGGTTGGCGACCAACGGTTCGGCCACGGACGCGCTCACCGAGTTCCTGGCCTCGGCGCTCTCCCGACTGCCGCGGGTGGCGGTGACCCTGACCGAGACGAGCAGCGAGACCGCCCTGGCCCATGTGCGGGACGGTCGTGCCGACCTCGCCGTGGTCTCCTCTGATCCGTCGCCGGCGGGTCGTCGTACGTACTGCCTGTGGGACGACCACCTGGTGGTCGTCGGTCCGGTCCGGCCGGGTCCGGCACGCTCGGTGTCGCTGCGGGAGCTCCTGGACGTGCCGCTCATCGGACTGACCGAGGGACACCCGCTCCAGGACCTGGTCGACCGGCGCGTGGCGGAGCTGGACGGGCGACCGGCCTACCGGGTCCGTCTGCCCTCGCTGTCCGCCGTGTGCGCCGTGGCCGGGACGGGCGCGGGATGGGCGGTGGTCCCGACCGGTTCAGTCCGACGCCATGGCGTCAACCCCGCGGCCGTGTACCCGCTGGAGGAACCCTGGGCCGAGCGGCACGCGTCGCTGGTGGTCGGCGACCTCGGCGACCTCGGCGACCTCGACGGCCAGGACACCGGTGTCGCAGCGTTCGTGGACCTCCTGCTGGACCACCGCGTGGCCGTCGACGCCGCGGACGCGTGACCTCCCGGCCTCCCGGGACGACGTCGACGGGGCACGGACCGATCGGTCCGTGCCCCGTCCCGCTTCACCCGCTCACACCCGCGGGTTCCGGTGCCGCCCTGATCAGGAGGCGGCCTTCGTGTACCCCCCGGTCACGGTGTCGTCGATCCAGTCGACGTGCGCGACGGTGTCGGTGAAGACCGTCGGACCCACGCAGAGGGGGTTCTCGTCGAAGTCGCCGTCCCGGCTGATGACGCCGGCCAGTTCCCAGGCTCCTTCCTCGCCGCGGAGGACGGGGCCGCCGGAGTCGGTG
>NZ_QOCZ01000055.1 GCF_018207095.1 Nocardiopsis sp. MG754419
CCCCCAGCATCCACCGGTCACCCAGGTCCACGACTGGCGAGGACGGCGGTACACCGTCGGCCCCGACCCCCGAGAACTCATCGGACTCCCCCGATCCGCCCTGCTCGCGCGGGCCCTGGTGGCCGCCGCGGCCGTCGGCGTCCTACAGTTCGGCTACGGTGCCGCGCTCCCCACCCTGGTGGCCGCCCACGACTGGACCCTCACCCAGGCATGGCTCCCGTTCCTGGTCTGGGCCCTGGTCCAGGGCTCCTGCGCACCCTTGCCACGCCTGTTCCACGCCCGGGGCCTTCGGGGCCCGGGTACGGCGGTCGGCGTCGGGGCCGCCCTGTGCTCGGTGGCCGTGTTCACCCTCGGACACACCGCCGACCCCATGGTCGCGGTGCTCGCCTACGGCGTCGTCGGCGGTGTGGGCGCGGGGCTGGTCCACCACGCCTGCACGGACCTGGTCGCGGGGTGGTTCCCGGACCGGCACACCGTCCGCCTCGGTGCCGTGGGCGGGGCCTTCGCCCTGGGCGCGGTGCCCATCCTGCCCGCCATCGTCCTCGCGCTGACACCGGAGACCCTGCCCTGGGCCACCACGCTGCTCGCCCTGACCGTCCTCGCTCTGGGGCTGATCGGGGGCGTGGGGCAACGCCGGGCCCCGGACCGGTGGTGGCCCCCGGGGAGCGACCCGCGCACGGCGGCGCTGCGCCGAAGCGCCGACCCCCCGGCCGCACGGGACTTCACCGCCGGCCAGGCGTGGACGAGCGGCCATTCCCTGCCCGCACTGCACGTGATCGTGGCCCTGTCGGGGGCCACGGGACTGTTCACCCTCGCGACCCTGCCGACGATCCTGCCGAGCCGGGGGCACGACCCCACGACCGTCGCGGTCGCGGTGACCGTCTTCGCGCTGGCCGGCGGCCTGGGGCGGATCTGCGCGAGCGGCGCCGCCGAGCACACCGGCCGACGGCGCACCCTCGCCCTGCTCATGCTCGCGACGGCGCTCGGGGCGCTCCTGCTCGCCGCGGTCGCCCCGGCCGGCCCGACCGTCCTGGTGGTGGGGGCCGCGCTCGTGGTGGGGGCGGGCACCGGAGCGTGCTACCCCCTGACCCGGGCGATCACGGAGGGGCACTTCGGCTCGGACCCCGCCGCGGCCCTGCCGGGACTGGTCCACGGCTCCAAGGCGGTGGGGGGACTGCTGGGTGTGGGCGGGGCGATCGTGTTCCTGCCCTCGGCCCCGGCCGACGCCCTCCCCCTCGTCCTGGCCGGGGCCGCGGCACCCCCGGCCCTGGCGGCGCTCCTGGCCGCCCGACTGCGACGCCCGCTGCCGATCAGGACCCTTCCGAAGAACGGGGTCTGGACAGCGGAGCGACGGAGTGCTCCAATGTGATGCACACGGTATACAGTATCCGATCATCTCGCGACTTCGACCGTTCCTCCGGAAACCACCGCACGATGAAAGGGGTCGTCGCACCCATGGCCGACGGCAAGGCAACCACCGAATCCCACGACAGGACCACGATCTCCGGCGGCCACCTGGTGGCCAAAGCGCTCAAGGCCGAGGGTGTCGACGTCATCTACACGCTCTGCGGCGGCCACATCATCGACATCTACGACGGGTGCGCCGACGAGGGCATCGACGTGATCGACGTCCGCCACGAGCAGGTCGCCGCGCACGCCGCCGACGGCCACGCCCGGATCACCGGCAAGCCCGGCTGCGCGGTGGTGACCGCGGGCCCCGGCACCACGGACGCGGTCACCGGTATCGCCAACGCGTACCGCGCCGAGAGCCCGATGCTGGTCATCGGCGGTCAGGGCGCCCTCAGTCAGCACAAGATGGGGTCGCTCCAGGACCTGCCGCACGTCGACATGATCAGCCCGATCTCCAAGTTCGCCGCCACCGTCCCGCACACCGAACGCGTCGCCGACCTGGTCTCCATGGCCTTCCGGGAGGCCAACAACGGCGCCCCGGGCCCCGCCTTCCTGGAGATCCCCCGCGATGTCCTGGACGCCGACGTACCTGTGGAGAAGGCGCGGGTCCCGGAGGCCGGGCGCTACCGGGCCTCGACCCGTCAGGCCGGCGACCCCGCCGCGATCGAGCGGCTCGCCGAACTCATCGTCCGTTCGGAGCGGCCCAGCATCCTGCTCGGCAACCAGGTGTGGACCACCCGGGCCACCGACTCGGCCACCGACCTGGTCCGTTCGCTCAACATCCCCGCCTACATGAACGGCGCCGGCCGCGGCACGCTGCCCCCCGGCGACCCGCACCACTTCCAGCTCTCACGGCGCTACGCCTTCACCAACTCCGACCTGATCATCATCGTCGGCACCCCGTTCGACTTCCGGATGGGCTACGGCAAGAGGCTCTCCCCCGACGCCACCGTGGTGCAGATCGACCTCTCCTACGCCACCGTCGGCAAGAACCGCGACATCGACCTGGGCATCGTGGGCGACGCGGACGTCGTGCTGTCCTCGGTGCTCCAGGCCGCCTCCGGCTACGGGGACACCGGCGCCCAGGGCCGCAAGACCTGGCTGGAGGAGCTGCGCACCCAGGAACAGGCCGCCCGCGACAAGCGCGCGCACCTGCTGACCTCCGACTCCACGCCGATCCACCCCTACCGCCTGGTCAACGAGATCAACGAGTTCCTCACCGAGGACTCCATCTACGTCGGCGACGGCGGCGACGTCGTCACCTTCTCCGGACAGGTGGTCCAGCCGAAGTCCCCGGGCCACTGGATGGACCCCGGACCCCTGGGGACGCTGGGCGTGGGCGTGCCGTTCGTGATGGCGGCCAAGCACGCCCGGCCGGACAAGGAGGTCGTCGCCCTGTTCGGCGACGGGGCCTTCAGCCTCACCGGTTGGGACTTCGAGACCCTGGTCCGTTTCGATCTGCCCTTCGTCGGGATCATCGGCAACAACTCCTCGATGAACCAGATCCGCTACGGCCAGATCGCGAAGTACGGCGCCGACCGCGGCGAGATCGGCAACACCCTGGGCGACGTGCGCTACTCGGAGTTCGCCCGGATGCTCGGCGGCTACGGGGAGGAGGTGCGGGACCCGGCGGAGATCGCCCCGGCCCTGCGCCGCGCCCGCGAGTCCGGCAAGCCCTCGTTGATCAACGTCTGGATCGACCCCGAGGTCTACGCCCCCGGGACCATGAACCAGACGATGTACAAGTAGCCCGGAAGGAGAGTCATGGGCAAGGCACTCGACGGGGTCCGCGTCCTGGACATGACCCATGTCCAGTCGGGACCGTCCGCGACACAGATCCTCGCGTGGATGGGCGCCGACGTCGTCAAGGTGGAGGCGCCTTCCGGGGACATCACCCGGCGACAGCTCCGGGACCTGCCCGGGGTGGACAGCCTGTACTTCACGATGCTCAACTCCAACAAGCGCAGCATCACCCTGAACACCAAGAGCCCCGAGGGCAAGCGCATCTTCCTCGACCTGGTGCGCCGCAGCGACGTCCTCGTGGAGAACTTCGCCCCGGGCGCACTGGACCGCATGGGGTTCACCTGGGAGACGCTCTCCGAGGTCAACCCCCGGCTCGTCTACGCCTCGATCAAGGGGTTCGGTCCCGGCGCCTACGCCGACTTCAAGGCCTACGAGGTGATCGCCCAAGCCATGGGCGGCTCCATGAGCACCACCGGCTTCGAGGACGGGCCACCCCTGGCCACGGGCGCGCAGATCGGTGACTCGGGCACAGGAATGCATACAGTGGCCGGTATCCTCGCGGCGCTGTACCAACGTGTCCACACCGGTCGGGGACAACGCGTCCAGGTGGCGATGCAGGACGCGGTGCTCAACCTGTGCCGCGTCAAGCTGCGCGACCAGCAGCGTCTGACCCACGGTCCGCTCTCGGAGTACCCCAACGACGACTTCTCCGACGAGGTCCCCCGCTCCGGCAACGCCTCCGGTGGGGGGCAGCCCGGCTGGGCCGTGCGCACGGCCCCCGGCGGCCCGAACGACTACGTCTACGTCATCATCCAGCCGACGGGCTGGGCGCCCATCGCCCGCCTGATCGGCCGTCCCGAACTCGTCGACGACCCCGAGTGGTCCACGCCCGAGGCCCGGTTGGACAAGCTCGACAAGGCGTTCGCCCTGATCGAGGAGTGGTCCCGGGAACAACCCAAGTGGGACGTGCTGGCCGCGCTCAACGAGCACAACATCCCCTGCGGACCGATCCTGTCCACCCGGGAGATCATCGAGGACCCCACCCTCCGCGAGAACGGGGTCGTCGCCGAGGTCGACCACCCCGAACGCGGCACCTACCACACCGTGGCCTCGCCCATCCGCCTGTCGGACTCGCCGGTGGACGTCGCCCGTTCCCCCCTGCTCGGAGAGCACAACAGCGACATCTACCGCGACGAGTTGGGCCTCGCCCCCGAGGAACTCGACGAGCTCGCATCGAACGGAGTGATCTGAGCGCATGGCCGTCTACACCCCCGAGCGATCCGACCGCGACCAGAGCGCGGTCCGCGAGGTCATCGACCGTGCCAGGGCCGAGGGCCGCACCGCACTCACCGCGCCCGAGAGCCGGGTGCTCGCCGACGCCTACGGCATCCCCGTCCCCGGAGAGGCGCTGGCCGGCAGCGCGGAGGAGGCCGCCGCGCTCGCCGCGGAACTGGGCTTCCCCGTGGCCGCCAAGATCGTCTCGCCCGACATCCTGCACAAGACCGACGCCGGCGGCGTCGAGATCGGTCTGAACAGCGCCGCGGACGTAGCCGGAGCCTTCGAGCGCATCACCGCCAACGCCCGCGCGCACGATCCCGACGCCCGGATCGACGGCGTGCAGATCCAGCAGATGGTCGACGGCGGACTGGAGGTGCTGATCGGCGCCACCACGGACCCCACGTTCGGCAAGGTCGTGGTGTTCGGGCTGGGCGGTGTCCTGGTGGAGGTCCTGAAGGACGTCTCCTTCCGTCTCGCACCGGTGACCCGGGAGGAGGCGCTCGAACAGGTCGAGGACATCCGCGCCGCCGTGGTGTTGTCCGGGGTGCGCGGCGGCGAACCCGTGGACAAGGGCGCCCTGGCCGACCTGGTGGTCCGGTTGTCCGAACTCGTCTCGGACTTCCCCGAGATCGCCGAGGCCGACCTGAACCCGGTCTTCGCCTCGGCGACCGGCGCCATCGCGGCCGACCTGCGCTTCGTCCTGGACTTCGACCCCGCCGAAGGGCCCCACAAGTTCACCCGGGAGGAGATCCTGACGGCGATGGAGCGTGTCTTCAAGCCGCGCTCCATCGCCGTCATCGGAGCCTCCAACGAGGCGGGCAAGATCGGGAACTCCGTCATCCGCAACATCGTGGACGGTGGCTTCGAGGGCGGCATCCACCCGATCAACCCCAAGTCGCCGGAGGTCAACGGCCTCCCCTCCTACAAGTCGATCACCGACGTGCCCGGGGACGTGGACGTCGCGGTCTTCGCCATCCCGGCCAGGTTCGTGGTGAAGGCGTTGGAGGAGGCCGGCCGCAAGGGCGTGGCCGGGGCCATCCTCATCCCCTCCGGTTTCGCCGAGACCGGGGAGCAGGAGCTCCAGGACGAGGTGCTGGCCACCGCGCGGCGGCACGGGGTCCGGATCCTGGGCCCCAACATCTACGGGTACTACTACACGCCGCAGAAGCTGTCGGCGACCTTCTGCACCCCCTACGACGTGGCCGGCGGCACCGCCCTGACCTCGCAGTCCGGCGGCATCGGGATGGCGATCCTGGGCTACAGCCGCAGCACCCGGACGGGGGTGTCGGCGATCGTGGGGGTGGGCAACAAGGCCGACATCGACGAGGACGACCTCCTCACCTTCTTCGGTCAGGACGAGAACACCAACGCGGTCGCGATGCACCTGGAGGACCTCAAGGACGGCCGCGCCTTCGTGGCCGCCGCCCGCGAGGTCGTGCCGAAGAAACCGGTCGTGGTGCTCAAGGCCGGCCGGACCTCGGCGGGGGCCCGCGCCGCCGGTTCGCACACCGGCGCGCTCGCCGGGGACGACAAGGTCTACGACGACATCCTGCGCCAGGCCGGCGTGGTCCGCGCGCCCGGCCTGACCGAGTTGTTGGAGTACGGCCGCGCCTTACCGGTCCTGCCGGCCCCGACCGGGGAGAACATCGTCATCATCACCGGTGCGGGCGGTTCGGGCGTGCTCCTGTCGGACGCCGTGGTCGACAACGGCATGTCGCTCTTCGAGATCCCCCCGGACCTGGACGAGGCCTTCCGTGCCTTCATCCCGCCCTTCGGGGCGGCCGGGAACCCGGTGGACATCACCGGGGGCGAACCGCCCTCGACCTACGAGAAGACCATCCGTCTGGGCCTGGAGGACCCCAGGGTGCACTCCCTCGTCCTCGGTTACTGGCACACGATCGTCACCCCTCCGTTGGTCTTCGCCGACGTCGTGATCGACGTGGTGAGCAAGGCCCGGGCCGCGGGTATCGACAAGCCGGTGGTGGCCTCCCTGTCGGGTGACACCGAGGTGGAGGCGGCGAGTCGCAGGCTGTTCGACCACGGGATCGTCGCCTACCCGTACACGACCGAGATGCCCGTGAAGGTCCTGGGCGCGAAGTACCGCTGGGCCCGGGCCGCAGGGCTACTCTGACCGGGTGACCGGTCGGCGTCCCGTACGCCGGCCGGACCGGACCACCGCGCGTCCGCGCACGTGCCCGACGGCCTTGGAGCCGCCGCCGCAAGGCCGTCGGGCCCCGACCACCGCGGCCACAGCCACGTCCCGCCGCGGCGACCCGTCCGTACCGACCAAGGAGGTGCCGGCAGTACCGGGGGCGACATGCGAACCACCGACTCGCATCCGCACACCCTCCAGGGAGTTCCACCATGGATTCCTCGCGTCCCGACCCCGGCGACAACCCGACGAACGACCCGGCACCGTCCGGGACCCGACGACCCCACATCCCCTCTCCCCGCACTCCGCACCCCGCCGAATCCGACGTTCCCGCGGTCGCCGGTGTCTCCGCCGGCGACGGCGTCCCCGTCACCGAGGCACCACCCGACTCCGAGGCACCACCCGACACCGACCCCACGCGGACCGCGCAGGCAGAGGAGGAGCGTTACTGGAAGGCGGGCCGGCTGGAGCCGATGCCCATCCGGAAGCTGCCCAAGGCGCCTCCGTCCATCCACATCCTCGGCCCCACCGTGTTCCTCGTGGCCCTGGGCGTGGGCATGGGCGAGTCCTACATGTGGCCCAGGCTGGTCCTCGTCTTCGGCCCCGAGATCCGGTGGCTGTTCCTCATCGGCGTCTCGCTCCAGGCCGTGGTCATGCTGGAGATGTCGCGCTACGCCATGGCCACGGGCGAGAGCATCTTCTACGGCGCGGCACGTGTGTTCAAGCCGCTGATGTGGTTCTTCTTCGTCACGGCGATCCTCGTCTACATCTGGCCGGGACACCTGTCCGCGGGCGCCTCGGCGTTCGAGAAGGTGACCGGTGTCCCCTGGCAGATCACCGCCGTCGCGGGCATGCTCCTGGTCGGGGTGGTGTTCACCCTCGCCAAGGTCATCTACAACCTGCTGGAGAACGTGCTGTCGATCTGTATCGGCCTGCTGGTGGTCGGTACCTCGGTGGTCGCGGCGATGGTCGGCAACCTGTCCGACCTCACCTCCACCGTGACCGGGATGTTCGCGTTCGGCTATCTCCCGGACGAGGCGATGACGGCGGCCTGGTTCCCGATCATCGTCGGGTCGATCGCCTTCGCCGGCCCTTCGGGGATGCAGCAGATGTGGTACACCCTGCACCTGCGCGACAAGGGGGCGGGCATGGGCGCGCACATCCCCCAGATCCGTGGTCTGCGGCACGCCGGGGACCAGGAGGCCATGCCCTCGCGCGGCTTCATGTTCGACACCTCCGACCCGGAGGAGATGGAGAAGTGGCGAGGCTGGCGCCGTTGGGTGTCCTTCGACGCCATGGTGCTGTTCTGGGGCATCACGATGTTGGTGACGGTCTCCTTCACGGTGCTGGCGCAGTCGGCGGCGCGTTTCGACCCGCAGGTGGCCGAACTGATCCGGGCCGGTGACCGCGACGCGTCGCTCGACGCGATGGCGGGGGCCTTCTCCGCGGCCGGGAGCCCCGTCCTCGGCACGGTGTTCTTCCTCTTCATCGCGTTGATCGGTATCAACGCGACGCTCGGACTGTTCGACTCCTTCTCCCGCGGCCAGGCCGACATGACCTACAACTTCGTGCCCGGCGCGAAGAAGATGGGCATGGCGAAGCTCTACGGAATGTTCCTGTGGGGCCTCATCGCGTTCGGCATCGTCATCCTGCTGTTCGGGCCCGCCGACGGTCCGGCGGCGATCCTGGACGTGCTGGCGTTCCTGTCGGCGTTCGCGATGGGCGCCTACTGCGTGGTGCTGCTGCTGGTCAACAACCTCACGCTGCCCAGGCCCATCCGTCCCGGGATCGTCTCCAACGCCCTCATCGCCTTCGCCGCGCTGTTCTACCTCGGGGCGCTGTTCTTCTCCCTGTTCGCCTTCGGGGTGGTGGTGGGCTGATGGGCGCTCCGGTCTCCCTCCGTGCCGAGGGCACCCTCCTGCACCACCTGGAGATGGCGGCGCCCGGCGCGCTCATCGGCGCCGTGGCCGGCCTGTTCGCCATGGGCGTCGGGATGATGGCGGGGCTGCCCCCGGCCCTCACCGGCACCGTCGCGCTGGCATTGGGCGGCCCGCTCGCCCTGCTGGGCGCGGTCTACTGCGTCCTGCTGGCACGCGACGTGTTCCCCGTCGGCGCGGTGGCGCCCCTGGCCCTGTACTGGCTGGTGGGTTTTCCGCTCGCCCGACTGTTCGACTCCCACGCGGTGGCGTGGGTGATGGGCGGGCCCGCCCTGCGCGAGCCGCTGTTGTCGTTCCTCGCGCTCCAGGCCATGCTGAGCTTCGGCTTCACCATCGGTTTCCTGTGGCTGCACGAGCGGATCGCACCGCACTGGCTGTTGCGGATCCGCGGGCACAACCCGGTGGCGGAGGCGCTCTTCCAGCGTTACCTGGTGCACGCCGTGCACATGGACCGCCGGCGCGCCGAGCGTCGCGCCCGCCGAGGGCGGCCGGGGTCGCCCGCCTGACCGGCCACGGCGGGCGGACGGTCCCCGACCGTGACGGCCGAGGTCTCGGTGGAGCGCTCCACCGGGGCCTCGGCCGTGGGTTCGAGGGTCAGCTCAGCACCTTGAGGCCGACCACTCCCGCGACGATGGCGATGAGGCACAACGCCTTGGGCAGGCTGAAGCCCTCGCCGAGGAAGAGGGCACCGACCAGGGCGGTACCGACCACGCCGATGGACACCCAGACGGCGTACCCGGTGCCGAGCGGAATCGTGCGGAGCGCGTAGGCCAGGCCGGCCATGCTCAACGTCAGGGTGACGACGAAGGTCACCGACGGCCACAGGCGGGAGAACCCCTGCGAGGCGGTGAGCGCCGCCGCCCACGCGGTCTCCAGCAGACCCGAGATCACCAGAACGAGCCAGGCCATGCCCTGCCACCTCCACGAACGTAGGGAACACATCCGCGCCGTCTTGTCATGACCGGGTACGGCGCACCTCGTCCGGAGCCCACAGGCTCTCGCACGAGACGACGGCCCCGTGCGCGGGGGTCGTCCGGGCCACGCGGAGGGGTCGGACACCACCGGGCCGCACTGCCATCGGCCCTGGACACGACCATCCGGCGACCGTTCGTCGTGTATCCGGACCGTTCGTCGCACGGTGGGCGACCGCTCGACGCTCCGCACCCGCGTTCGGCGCGCACTCCGGCCCGCCCTCTGCCCCCTGTGAGTGTCGCTCCTTACAGTTCCGAGTAATACAGGTCACACCACCGAAACGCGCACGTAACCGCGTCACCGTCCCCGCCCATCCCCCCGGAGGTAACGAGCAGCATGGCCACCCAACCGTCGCCGTCGGCCAAGGACCCGACGCCGACCAACCAAGCGGACGAGGCACCCGCCGCCGAGCCCATTCCGTCCGAGGCGGTGATCGCCATGCACAGCGACCCCCGCTTCCTGCGTCTGCGGCGCACCCTCTTCATCTTCGTGTTCCCGATGACCGCGGCCTTCCTGGTCTGGTACGCGCTCTACGTCGTGCTGTCGGGCTTCGCGCGCGACTTCATGGCCATCGAGGTGGCGGGCGGCGTCAACATGGCGCTCCTGTTCGGGCTGCTCCAGTTCCTCACCACCTTCGGGATCGCGATCCTCTACTCCTGGTACGCCCGCAAGAAGTTCGACCCGCTCTCCTACGAGTTGCGTGACGAACTGCTGGGCCTGAACGACACGAAGGCGGAGGAGACCAAGTGATCCTCTCGACCGGACTCATGCTCGCCGACGAGGCCGCGGTGAGCGGGGCCAGCCGGACCATCACGATGGTCCTGTTCCTCATCACCATCGCGGGCACCCTGGCCATCACCGCCTGGGCGAACAAACGGACCCACACCGCCACGGACTTCCACTCCGGTGGTCGCGGGTTCACCGCCACCCAGAACGGCTTCGCCATCGCCGGTGACTACATGTCCGCGGCGTCCTTCCTCGGTATCGCGGGCACCATCGCGCTCTTCGGCTACGACGGCTTCCTGTACTCCATCGGGTTCCTCGTCGCCTGGCTGATCGCGCTGCTGCTCGTCGCCGAGATGCTCCGCAACTCCGGCCGCTTCACCATGGGCGACGTGCTGTCCTACCGGATGCGACAGCGCCCCATCCGTACCGCGGCCGCGGTGTCCACGCTGACGGTGTCGATCTTCTACCTGATCGCGCAGATGGTCGGCGCCGGCGCCCTCATCGCCCTGCTCCTGGGCATCCAGGGCGACCAGACCTACCTCGGCATGTCCGGTGACGTCGCCAAGATCATGGGCATCGTCGTGGTCGGCCTGCTGATGGTCATCTACGTGACCTTCGGCGGCATGAAGGGCACCACCTGGGTGCAGATCGTCCAGGCCGCCTTCCTCATGATCAGCGTCGCCTTCCTCGTGGTGCTGACCCTGTCGATCTACGGCTTCAACTTCGGCGCGCTGATGGACGCCGCGGCCACGTCGAGCGGCAAGGGCGAGGCGTTCCTGCAGCCCGGTCAGGTCTACGGGGTCGAGGTCGCGGGCGACCCGATCCAGACCATGTGGAACAAGCTGGACCTGATCAGCCTCGGCATGGCACTGGTCCTGGGTACCGCCGGTCTGCCGCACATCCTCATCCGCTTCTACACGGTCCCGGACTCCACCACCGCCCGTAAGTCCGTCAACTGGGGCATCGGCCTCATCGGCGTCTTCTACCTGATGACCCTGGTGCTGGGCTTCGGGGCCGCGGCGCTGGTCGGACACGAGACGATCTCCGAACAGAACCCGGCGGGCAACACCGCCGCACCGATGCTCGCCGAAGCGGTCGGCGCCAACATCGGCGGGTCGATGTTCGCCTCGATCATGCTGGCGGTCATCGCGTCGGTGGCGTTCGCGACCATCCTCACGACGGTCGCCGGTCTGACCATCGCCTCCTCCTCGTCCCTGGCGCACGACTTCTACAACTCCGTGATCCGCAAGGGCAAGGCCACCGGCGCCGAGGAGGTCAAGGTCGCCCGGGTCGTCACCTGGTTCGTCGGCCTGGTCGCCATCGTGCTGGCGGTGTTCGCGCAGAACCTCAACGTGGCCTTCCTGGTCTCGCTGGCGTTCGCCATCGCGGCCTCCGCCAACCTGCCCACCCTGATGCTCAGCCTGTTCTGGAAGCGCTTCAACACCACCGGCGCCCTCGCGGGTATCTACGGTGGTCTGATCAGCGCCGTGGGCCTCGTGTTCTTCTCCCCGGTCGTCTCCGGGTCGGAGAGCGCGCTCATCCCGGACGTCGACTTCGCGTGGTTCCCGCTGCCCAACCCGGCCCTGGTGTCGGTGCCGCTGGGTCTGCTCTGCGCGATCGTCGGTACCTACATGTCCAAGGAACGCGACTTCGAGAAGTTCGCGATGCTCCAGGTCCGTGCCCTCACCGGCGCGGGCGCGGAGAAGGCCTCCGAGCACTAGACGGAACCGCAGGCCCCGTCCCGGCCCCCTCGTCAGCCGCGCACGGGGGCCACGCACGGAACACGGAGGTGTTCGGTCTCCGTCCGTGCGGCCCGGCCCGTCACCCCTTCCTCCCGGGGTGGCGGGCCTTCCACATGAACCCTCGGGGAAGGTGGCCCGCGCGACGTGACCGTTGACACATTTTACGGGGATAAGATCAGTGCGTGTCTTATCGGTGGCTGTCGTGGCTTTCCCCCACCCGGCGCCCCACGTCCTCTGAACGCCGGGCGAGCGTCGCGTTGATGCGCCAGGTCCACGCTCTGGGGGTCGACCTCCAGGACGGGTTGCACGGCCGCGGCGTGGGCGCGGCCGCCCGACGGCTGCGCGCGATCCTGGCCGTGGACGGCGTCCTGTTGGCCGACCTGGACGGCCCGGTCACCTCGCACGGCGCCCGCCCCGACGACGAGGAGATCGACGGCGTCCTGGCCCAGGTCTTCGAGTACGGCGGCAGCGCCCGCACCCGTCGCGCCGACGGCACCTCGATCTGCGCGGTCCCCCTGCACGTCGCCGACGAACTCACCGGCGCCTTGGTGGCCCTGGGCGAGCCGGTGGAGTCCGACGTCGAGGCCGCCGCGGCACTGGTCTCCGACAGCCTGGACCACGCCGCCCTGCGGCGGGCCCGGGCCCGCATCGCCGCGGCCGACCTGCGGACCCTGCGCGCCCAGATCTCCCCGCACTTCATGCACAACTCCCTCGCCGTCATCGCGGCGCTGGTGCGCACCGACCCCGACCGTGCCCGGCAGCTGCTCTCCGACTTCGCCGACTACCTGCGCTACGGGTTCTCCGACAAGGGCGACTACGCGACGGTCGCCGACGAACTGGAGGCCACCCAGACCTACCTCGAACTCCAGCGGGCCCGTTTCCACGACCGGTTGGACATCACCGTGCGGATGGCGCCGGAGGTGCTGCCCGTGGCCATCCCCTTCCTGGTGGTGCAGCCGATCGTGGAGAACGCGATCCGGCACGGTCTGGAGCGCAAGGAGGGGCGGGGGCACATCAGCGTGTCCGGTTTCGGCGAGGGTCCGCTCTGTGTCATCGAGATCGAGGACGACGGCGTGGGCATGCACCCGGAGCTGGCGCGCGCGCTGCTGGCGGGCACCGGGCCGGAGGCCCGCAGCGTCGGTCTGGCCAACGTCGACCAGCGGCTGCGGGCGGTCTACGGGCCCGAGTACGGTCTGGTGATCGAGACCGCGCTGGGAGAAGGAACGAAGGTGACCGTGCGCGTACCCAGGTTCGCACCCGGGGTGGTGGTGTGATGAAGCCCGAACTCCGTGTCCTCGTCGTGGAGGACGAGGCCTCGACCCGCCAGGAGATGGCCTCGCTGCTCGGTGACATGCCCGAGGTGGCGGAGGTGCTGGTGGCCTCGAACGGTGCCTCGGCGGTGCGGCTGCTGGGCACGACCAGCATCGACGCCGCCTTTCTCGACATCCTCATGCCCGGGTTGGACGGCATGGACGTGGCCCGGGTGCTCAGCGTGATGTCCGAACCGCCGTCGATCGTGTTCGTGACGGCGTCCGAGGCGCACGCGGTGGAGGCCTTCGGGATCGGCGCGGTGGACTACCTGCTCAAGCCGATCCGCCCCGAGCGGCTGGCCGAGGCCGTGGGCCGGATCGCTCAGCTGCGCGACGCCGGCGGTGGCTCCTCGCCCGCCGAGGACCTGCACGTGGTGCAGATCGACACCGGCCGGCGCACCGTGTTCGTCAAACGCGACGAGGTGCAGTTCGTGGAGGCGCAGGGCGACTACGTGCGGCTGCACACCGCCGACGGCACCCACCTGATCCGCCTGTCGCTGTCGTACCTGGAGGAGGTGTGGGCCTCGGCCGGGTTCGTCCGGGTGCACCGCGGCTTCCTCATCGCCATCCCGTGGGTGCGGGACCTGAGGGTGACCTCCTCCTCCGGTCTGGTGGCCGGGACCCCGGCCGGGGACGTGCCGGTGAGCCGTCGTCACGGCCGTCACCTGCGCGCCCAGTTGCTGGAGGCCGCCAAGCGCGACCAACTCGGCCGCTCGGCGACCGGACGCGCACCGGGGTCGGCCAAGGAGCAGCCGTGAGCCCGCGGCGGGAGAAGCTCACCAGTCCCCAGACGAGGATCGCCCTGGCCCGGGGCAACCGGCCGGTCCAGCACCTGCAACCCGTACCCGAACCCGTGGACACCGAGGCGGCCCGCACCCTGTTCCGGGCACAGCGGCGCAACGCCGTGCGCACGGTGGCGGTGCTCGCCGTGCTGTTGTTCGGGCTGAGCGGCGCGTTCGCCCTGTTCCCCGTGCTCGGTGACCTGCGGTGGGCGGAGGTGCCGATCTCCTGGCTTCTGTTGACCGTGGCGATCTACCCCGCCCTGTTCGGGCTGGCGCTGTGGCACGTGCGGTCGGCCGAACGCCTCGAGGACCGGGCCGAGGCCGCCGGTCGGGCGGGCTCCGACGACCGGCCGCACGGCCGTGCTGACGGGCCCCCATGACCGCGTCGGTCCTGGCCATCGGCCTAGTGCTCGTCACGAGCCTGGTCATCGGGGTGTACGGGGTGCGGGCCGCGCGGTCCACCTCCGACTTCCTGGTGGCCTCGCGTCGGGTCTCCCCCAACTGGAACGCCCTGGCGATCGCCGGCGAGTACCTGTCCGCCGCCTCCATGCTCGGCCTGGCCGGCCTGCTGCTGAAGAACGGCCTGGGCACCATGTGGTACGCGGTGGGGTTCACCGCCGGGTACGTGGTCGTGGTCGCGCTGGTCGCGGGGCCGATGCGACGCTCGGGCGCCTTCACCGTGCCGGACTTCGCCGAGTACCGGCTGGGCGCGCCCCGTCTCCGCAAACTGTGCGGCTGTGTGGTGCTGGTGATCATGCTGCTGTACCTGGTCCCGCAGTTCAAGGGGGCCGGGGTGGTCCTGAGCCTGGTCAGCGGCACCCCCTACTGGGTGGGTGTGGTGCTGGCGGGTGTGGTGGTGAGCGGTTCCATCGCGGCCGGCGGCATGCGTTCGGCCACCTACGTCCAGGCCTTCCACTACGTCGTCAAGCTCGCGTTCCTGGCGGTTCCGGCGATCTACCTGGTGGTGCACGCCGGCGCCGACACCCGCGCCGAGGCGCTGCACCCCGAGTGGGGGACGCACTTCCCGCAGACCACACCGGTGGAGTTCACCGTCGCCACCGACTTCACCCTGGACGAACCGGTCACCGTGATCGCCGCCGACGGAGCGGAGGTGGAGCTGGCCGCGGGCGATCACTCCGTGGCCTCGGGCACCGAGTACGTCTTCCCCGAGGGCGCGACCATCCCGCACCCGGCCGGTCTGCCGGAGTTGGGCAGTGAACGGTGGAGCACCCCCCTGCTGGACGTGGGCGGCTACCCGTTGTTCGAGACCTGGTCGACGTTGCTGGCCATCACCCTGGGCTGTATGGGTCTGCCGCACGTGATCATGCGGTTCCACACCAGCCCCACGGCGCGGATCGCCCGTCGTGTGGCCGTCGGCGTGATCGCCCTGTTGGGCCTGTTCTACCTGTTCCCCACCGTGTACGGCCTGCTGGGCCGGGTGCTCACCCCGCACCTGGTGATGTTGCAGGGCACGGACACGGTGGCCGTGGTGCTGCCCGCCCAGGCGGTGCCGGGTTCGGTGGGGACCCTGCTCACCGCGATGGTCGCCGCCGGGGCCTTCGGCGCCTTCCTGTCCACCTCGTCCGGCCTGCTGCTGGCCCTGGCCGGGGGGCTCTCGCACGACCTGTTCCAGGGCAGCGTGCCCCGCCTGCGCCTGGCGGTCGCGGTCGGTGCCTGCGTGGCCGTCCTCCTGGCGCTTCCGGCCCAGATGATCGACATCAACGTGCTGGTGGTGTGGGCGTTCACGGTGGCCGCGTCCACCTTCTGCCCCCTGCTGGTGCTGGGGATCTGGTGGCGCCGGCTGACGCTGCCGGGGGCCGCCGCCGGGCTGACCGTGGGCGGGCTGACCGCGACCGGAGCGGTGGGATGGTCCATTCTGTTGCCGACCCCGGCCGGGTGGCTGACCGTCCTGCTCGCCCAGCCGGCCGCCTGGACGATCCCGCTGGCCTTCGTGACCATGATGGTCGTCTCCCGGTTCACCCGTCCCCCGGAGTGGGCCGAGCACGCCGTCCTGCGCCTGCACTCGCCCTGAGCGAGGCGCCCCCGGGTGCCCGTACCACCGCCGGGCCGACGACCTTGGCCGCCGGCCGGCCCCGTTGGTACGTTCTCAGCACCCTGATCGCACCCCTCGGAGGACCTTTCCGTGCCCACCAGCGCCACCGCCGGCAGCGTCGTCGCGCGACTGACCTCCCTCGCCGCGGCGACCACCGCCTCGGTCCTCCTCGTCCCCTCCACCGCCGTCGCCGCGGACGACCGGGCCCAGAGCTCCTCGGTGGAGTTCATCGTCACCGACGAGGGCTCCTACGAGGTCGGCGCGGACGTGGAGAGCCTGGGGGACTTCCTGGACGAGAACCCCGAGTACGTCGCGGCCGTGGCGCGTCCCGAGGAGGTGGGGACCCTGGCCTCCGACACGGCGGCCCTCACCCACGGGACCCTGAGGATCCGGACCACCGACTGCGCCACGGCGACGGTGACCTACACCAAGGTCTCGGGCGGTCCGATCACCGTGGAGCCGCGGATCGGACAGATCGGCCGCCTGGAGCGCAAGGGCGATCCCCGGGTGGTCTCCTCGGGCGGGTCCGCCTCCTTCACCACGGGGATCTCCTCGATCGGGAACGTCCAGGGGCGCATGCACGTCTCCGAGCAGGGCACGACGTTCCGCACCGACTTCGTCGGGTGCCGCTGACCGCACACGCCGCAGGGGGCGCGGGCGCCCGTGCGCCCGCGCCCCCTGTCGTCGGCCGCTCCCCGGTGCGCGGAAGAGGGGAGGCCGACCCGGATCGCTACTCGCCCAGTCGGTCCAGCAGCGCGTGGTACTCGTCCCAGAGCTCGCTCGGGAGGTCGTCGCCGAAGGACCGGAAGAACTCGGGGACCAGGGCGGCCTCCTGCTTCCAGACCTCGGTGTCGACGTCGAGGACGAACCTCATGTCCTCGTCGGTCAGGTCCAGGCCCTCGGTGTCGATGCCACCGGGGGTCGGCAGGTGACCGATGGGGGTCTCGACCGCGTCGGCCCGACCTTCGAGGCGCTCGACGATCCACTTGATGACGCGGCTGTTCTCACCGAAGCCCGGCCAGACGATCGCGCCGTCGGCGTCCTTCTTGAACCAGTTGACGTAGAAGATCTTCGGCAGCTTGGACTGGTCGGCCTGGCGGCCGAGCTTCACCCAGTGGGCGAAGTAGTCGCCCATGTTGTAGCCGCAGAACGGCAGCATCGCGAACGGGTCGCGGCGCAGCTCGCCGACGGAGCCCTCCTGGGCGGCGGTCTTCTCGGACGAGACGTTGGCGCCCAGGTAGACGCCGTGCTGCCACCCGAAGGACTCGGTGACCAGCGGCACCGCCGTGGCGCGACGGCCACCGAACAGGATGGCCGAGATCGGCACACCCGCGGGGTCCTCCCACTCGTCGGCGATGGTCGGGGCCTGGCCGGCCGGGGTGGTGAAGCGCGAGTTCGGGTGGGCGGCGGGCTCACCGGACTCGGGGGTCCAGGGGCGACCCTTCCAGTCGGTCAGGCCGGCCGGGGCCTCCTCGGTCAGGCCCTCCCACCACACGTCGCCGTCCTCGGTGAGCGCGACGTTGGTGAAGATGCTGTTGCCCCACAGCGTCTCGACCGCGTTGGCGTTGGTCTTGGCGCCGGTGCCCGGCGCGACACCGAAGAAGCCGGCCTCGGGGTTGATGGCGCGCAGGCGGCCCTCGGCGTCGAAACGCATCCAGGCGATGTCGTCACCGACGGTCTCGACCTTCCAGCCGGGGATCGTCGGCTGGAGCATGGCGAGGTTGGTCTTGCCGCAGGCGCTGGGGAACGCGGCGGCGACGTAGTGCGACCGACCCTCGGGCGAGGTGACCTTGAGGATGAGCATGTGCTCGGCGAGCCAGCCCTCGTCGCGGGCCATGACCGAGGCGATGCGCAGGGCGTAGCACTTCTTGCCGAGCAGGGCGTTGCCGCCGTAGCCGGAACCGTAGGACCAGATCTCGCGCGTCTCGGGGAAGTGCGAGATGTACTTGGTGGAGTTGCAGGGCCAGGCGACGTCCTGCTCGCCGAACTCCAGCGGGGCGCCGACGGAGTGGATCGCCTTGACGAAGTCGCCGCGCTCCTCGATGAGGCGCAGGGCGGCCTCGCCCATGCGGGCCATGATGCGCATGGAGACGACGACGTAGGGGGAGTCGGTGATCTCGACACCGAGCTGGGAGATGTCGCCGCCGAGGGGGCCCATGCAGAAGGGCACCACGTACATGGTGCGGCCGCGCATCGCGCCCTTGAAGACCTCGCCGAAGGTGGCGCGCATCTCGGTCGGGTCGATCCAGTTGTTGGTCGGCCCCGCGTCCTCTTCGCGCTCGGAGCAGATGAAGGTGCGGTCCTCGACGCGGGCGACGTCGCTCGGGTCGGACTTGCAGTAGAAGCTGTTGGGTCGCTTCTCCGAGTTGAGGCGGAGGAACGTCCCCTGCTCGACCAGCAGGTCGGTGAGACGGGTCCACTCCTCCTCGGAGCCGTCGCACCACACGACCTCGTCCGGGCGGGTCAGCTCGGCGACCTCACGAACCCAGGAAACGAGCTCCTCGTTCTCGGTCGGGGCGACCCCCACATCGATACCCACGTCAGCAGTCACAACGGCTCCTCTTCGAATGACGAGATCCCTCGCATCATGAAGGACGACGAGCGCAACTGACCAATTGGTCTAGGCCAGTGGTCTAAAACTGTGGGGCACAGGAGGCGGATTCCGCTGCACAGCAAGGGGTTCGGAGTGTCGAGGAAGGTGCGCGCACGGGGGCTAAACAGAACCTTCACGGCCCGGCCGTCGGCCGTTTTCCCCGGTCGGACGGGGCCGCACCGCTCCACAAGCGACACGCGGTGCTGTTCGTCACACGGCACGCGGCGGGGTCCGCGGGGCCTCTCTAGACCTGTGCCGGACCGCGCCGCCGACGACCTGCGACATCGCACGACACCGGTCTCCGGCGTTCGGAGACCCGGGCAGAGCGGGGTCGCGCGGACGGACGCCCCTCCGCGTCCCCTTCGTGTCCCGCGGCGCGGACCTCCGGTGTCGGGACCGAGCGGCACCCGGGCCGCCCGGACTCACCGCAGTATGGCCACCGGCCCTCGGGCACCGTGCAGGACGGAGTGGCTCACCGATCCCAGCAGCAGTCCGCGGAACCCCCCGCGACCACGTGACCCCACCACGATGAGGTCCGCCGGTGTCGCCTCCTCCAACAGGGCGACCACCGGATGCGCGCGCACCACGCGCGTGTGCACCCGCACGTTGGGCCGGACCAGGCGCAGATCCATCAGTTCCTCGTCGAGGGCCTGACGGGCCGCCTCCGCGGCGGTGGCGTCGTCGAACAGCTCCGGCGGTATGGGGCCCGTCGCGGCGGCGAAGGCCACCAGGGGCTGCCACGCGCTGACGGCCACCAGGTCGGTGTCGGCGAACTCCGCCTGGTCGAAGGCGAACTCCAGGGCGCGACGGCTCGGCTCGGAGCCGTCGACGCCCACGATCACGCGGCTGCGCACCCCGTGCGCGGCGGCGTGGGCCCGGGGCAGCACGATCACCGGCACCGGGGCACGGGCGGCCAGTTCGATGCCCACCGATCCCACGAACGCGGCGGCGATCCCGCTCAGGCCGCGCGAGCCCACCACGACCGCCGCCACCCCCGGCTCGGAGGCCTCCGCGACCAGGGCCTGCGCGGGCCGGTCGAACGACAGCCGGGTGCGCACCGCCAGTTCGGGGAACAGGCGCGACACCCAGTCATGGGCGTGGTCGAGCAACCGCCGCGCCCCCGCCCCCTCGGCCTCGTCGGCGGGATGCTCGACGGTCGGCCACACACCGAATCCCTCCGTGGCCAGCGGGCGGGCGGCCGCGACGACCGACACGCCCAGACCCCGGAGCATGGCCTGCTGCGCCGACCACTCCAGCGCGTGTCTGCTGGAGTCACTACCGTCCACCCCCACGACCACCCATCGCGTCGTGGTTGCGCCGTTCATCCGCGTGCGCCCTTTCCTTCGGTCCCGCCACCGGCGTGACGTTCGGCCCCGCCGGTGTTCCCGTGGTGTTCCACGATGATGCCGCCCGAACACGCACCCGTGGATAACAGTGCCGCCGCGAGTTGGGTGACGTAGGGTCCCAGAACAGTCGGTGTCCCCGTGGGAACGGAACGTACGGGCGCCACGATGCGTCCGAGAGAGACAGAAGAGTCATCGGCGGATGGGGGACACGATGCCCTACTCGAACACCGGCACCCTGCACTGGGACTACCGCGACGGACGGGTGGCCGCGGTGGTCGCCGCCGTGGTCTACAGCATGTGGACACTGGAGGTCGTCTTCCCGGTCGGGCTCAACGCGGACTCCGGCGCGCTCGCCGACCCCGATTCCACCTTCGGTCGCATGTTGGAGAGCGCCCACCGCACCGCGGCGATCCTGGTCATGCTCGCCGCCGGTCTGGGGCTGGCGTTGGGCGCCAAGCGCCCCCGCCGCTGGTTGACGGTGTCGTGGTGGTCGATGGCGGTGTTCGGCGCCGCCGCCCTGGCCACGTCGCTCCTGCCCGGACGGTGCGTGGTGTCCACCGACGCGGCGTGCGCGGTGGAGTCCCTGGTGGAGGGGGTCGGCGGGGCGACCGTCGCCCAACCGCCGCTGGCCGTGATCGCGACCCTGGCCGCGCTGCTGGCGGCGGCCGCGCTCACCTGGGACCAGCGGCGCGCCGGGGAGCGCGCCTGGCCGCTGTTGGCACTGGTCACCGCGGTGCAGGCGGTGGCCGCGGTGGTCGTCCTGGTACTCGCCGCCGGTTTGTACCTGTCTTCGGGGGACGGTTCCCCGGGGGTCGCGCTGGGGTGGGCCGAACGCTTCCACCTGGTGACGGTCGCCCTGTGGTTGCTGGCCGTGGGCGTGACCCCCGGACAGTGGAAGCGGGGACGCCTCACGCGGGGCGTCGCCCCCCGGAAGCCGGTGTGAGCGGCCACGTTCATACCGCCGGACCGACGTCTCCGCGCCCGGGGGCGTCGCCCTCCCTCCCCGCGACCAGGCCCAGCCACTCGGTGTAGGCCTCCAGGGCCGCCCGGGTGCCGGGGGCGTCGTCGCCCAGGGTCTCCACACAGCCCCGGTACAGCTCGCCGAGTTCGGTCAGTGCGGTGGACTCGTCCTCGCGCAGGGTGATGAGCAGCGCCCGGAACATCACGGTCAGACCGTGGGTGGGGCCCAGGGCCTCGTCGAACTCCGCGAACAGACCGGTGAGGGCCCGCCACTCGAATTCCTCGGACAGGTCGGCGTCCGCGGCCGACCGCAACCGGACCACCAGGGTGTTGGGATGGGTGGGCCCCAGGATCCGCTCCCAGGTCCCGCACAGCTCCCGATAGACGTCGAGGGCGGCGGGGTCGCCCCGCCCCTCCAGGACCTGCGCCCGGGTGAACAGGGTCGAGTGGTGGTCGTCCCCCCGGTGACGGCGCAGACGCGGCAACAGCTCCTCGGACTCGACCAGTGCCTCCTCCAGTTCGCCCGCGGTGACCCGGGAGGCCACCAGGAGGAAGCCGGCCTCCAGGACGTCGTCGTGCTCCTCCCCCAGCACCCGTCGCAGGTCCGGCAGGGTCCGCAGCAGCTCCGACCGGGTCCGGTCGGTCTCCCCCAGCAGGAACAGCAGGCGTGCGCGGCCGAACCGGGTGAGCACGGTGACGCGGTGGTCACCGGGCAGGGACCGGGCCAGGTCCGGCAGGAGCCGCTCGTAGTCGTCCTCGGCCCGGAGCAGGTCGCCCGCCTCCGTCCGGTAGTGCGCCAGCAACCGACGCGTGTTGAGGACCTCCCGGTCGCCGGGCGGCCGGGCCGACCGCCCGGCCCGCAGGAGGTGGGCGCAGGCCCGAGCGGCGCCCGCCGGGTCGCCCGCCTCCGCGTGCGACCTCACCGACCGGACCAGGGCCGCCAGGGTGTCGGGGTGGTCAAGGCCTTGGACGCGTTCCCGTGCGGCCACCTCGTCGACGCAGACCCGCGCCGCCCGCTCCGGGTCGCCGGCGGCGGAGTACCAGCGCACCAGTTCGGTACGGCTCTCCATGACGTCGGGATGGTTGGGCCCCAGCGCGCGACGCTGTCGGTCGAGCAGGTCGGCGTAGGTCTGGGCCGCGAGATCGGGCCTGCCGGTCTTGCCGGTCCACCAGGCGTACCGCTCCCGGGCGGCGAGCGTGCCGGGATCGTCGGCGCCCCGCGCCTGTTCGAGCAGGTCGGCGAGGCGACCGTGGGCGTCGGCGGCCAGGTCCACGAGGTCGGACTCGCCCCACAGCCGGGCGATCTCCGCCTGGAGGGCCAGCATGTGCGGATGCAGCGGGCCCGCGCTCGCGGACAGTTCCCCCAGCGCCCCGGTGAGGTCGACGGCCGCCCCCACCGGGTCGTCCTGTCGTTCGACGCACAGAGCGGCGTGGACCCGCACCGACAGGGCCTCCGGGTGGTCGGCGCCCACCCGGTCCACGAGTTCCCGGTGGAGGTCGCGCAGGTCCCGGACGGCCCGCTCCGGATCGTCGCTCCCCGCACGTTCCACCGCGCGACGCAGACGCCGGTCGAACGCCGGGTCCCCCGTGCCCGTCGGCCTCCTGAGATCGTCGAGGACGACTCCCCGCATGTCCGCTCCCCCCTTCACGTGCGTCCTTCGCACCCTGTCCGACGGGGAGGAGCGCCGTGGGGTTGCGCACGATCCGGTCGTATCCGCCCCGGATCGACCGCCCGCGCCACCCCGACCACCCGGTGACGTCAGGCGAGTTCGGGGGGTAGCGGCCGGGCGTGCACGACGTGCAGGGAACTCACCGCGCGGGTCAGGACCACGTAGAGCCGGTTGGCGCCCCGTTCCTCGGCCTCGACGATGGCCTCGGGTTCGGCCACCACCACGGCGTCGAACTCCAGCCCCTTGGCCAGGCTCGCCGGGACCGCGATCAGGCGGGAGTCCTCCAACCCGACCTCGCCCAGCAGGGGCGCCTCCACGCCCTCCGCGCTCAGGGCCTCCCGCAGCGCGGGGAGTCGGTGGTCGGCGGCGATCAGCCCCACCGACCCCTCGCCCCGCAGGGCACCCCGGCAGGCCTCCGCCAGGGTCGGGACGAAGTCCTCGGCGGCCGGGGTGATCCGCAGCGCGCCCGGTGATCGACGGACCGCGCTCGGCGCCCCCAGCCCCGGGGCGATCGTGGGCAGCAGGCGGGCGGCGAAGTCGATGATCTGCGCGGGCACCCGGTACCCCCGGTCCAGCACGTGCAGGTGGCCGGTGGGCTCGCCCAGGAGCTCCAGGAGCGTCGACCAGTTCCGTGCCGCGGAGGGGCTCGTTCCCTGGGCGATGTCGCCGAGCACCGTGAGCGAACCGGAACCGCTGCGCCTGCCGATGGCACGACACTGCATCGGGCTCAGGTCCTGGGCCTCGTCCACCACGATGTGACCCATGCCGGTGGGGCGTTCGATGAGCGCGACCGCCTCGTCCACCAGGGCCAGGTCCTCCTCCGACCACCGCGCGGACTTGGGGCCCCGCGGGCGTCCGGGCAGCAGCAGGAGGGCCTGCTCCTCGGGGGTGAGGAGCCCGTCCGCGGCGCGGGCGAGCCGTTCCGCGTCGGTGAGCAGTCCCAGCACCATCGTGAGCGGGTCGACCTTGGGCCACAGGGCGGTGACCGCCGAACGCACCGCGGGGTCACGGCGCACCCGCCCGTGCGTGCGGTCGTCGCAGGTCCGCCCCTCGGCCTCCATGAGCGTGAGGATCACGTGCGCCATGCGGTGGGAGAGCATCTCGCGCCCGGCCCCGTAGGCGATCCCACGTTCGGCCAGTTCGGTCAGGAGGGGTCGCACGTCCTCGGGGTGGAGGCGCCATCGACGCGACCCCTCGCGGACCATGACGGTCTCCTCGGGGTCGCACAGGTTCGACCACAGGTCACGGCGGAGCACCTCGGCCATGACGGCCGACCCCTTGACCCGCGCGGCCGCCGGCGTCTCCACCCGGCGAATCCATCCGTCGGTGTGCCGAGAACGCGCGGGCAGGTCCCGGGTGAGCAGGTCGACGACGGTCGTCTGGTGGACGTCCACCTCCCCCAGGGCGGGCAGGACGTCGCGGATGTAGGACAGGAAGGACCGGTTGGGGCCGATGATCGCCACACCGGTCCGGGCGAGCCGCTCGCGTTCGGTGTAGAGCAGGTAGGCGATGCGGTGCAGGCCCACGGCGGTCTTGCCGGTGCCGGGCGCCCCCTGGACGCACATCGTCGTCTCCAGCGGGGCACGGACCAGGTCGTCCTGTTCCGGCTGGATGGTGGCGACGATGTCGCGCATGGGCCCGGTGCGCGGACGTTCGATCTCCGCCCCGAGGAGGTCCCCGGTGGTGGCCTCGGGGTCCGGGCCCAGGAGGTCCTCGTCCTCGAAGGCCGAGAGCAGGGCCTCGGGTGCGCCGTCGGCGTCGGTGACGGTGGTGAACCCGTAGCGGCGGCGGGAGAGCACGCGCATCCGGTCGGCGGGCGAGGCCCGGTAGTAGGCGATGCTGATGGGCGCGCGCCAGTCCAGGACCATGGGGCGGCCGTCGGCGTCGTAGACATGGCGCCGACCGATACGGATCCGGTCGGGTGCGTCGGCCTCCGCGGGGTCGGCCTCGTCCTCCTCGTGGTCCTCCAGGAAGACGGTGCCGTGGTCGAAGTCCAGGCGCCCGAAGTACAGGGGCGTGTCGGCGAGGTCGACCAGTTCGGCGATGCGTCGCCGTCGGGCCAGGTACAGGGCCTCGTCGTTGAACTCGTCCTTGGCGTGGCCGCTCATGACGAGTGCGGAGCCGCGCACCCCCTCGTACATCCTGCGCAGGGCGGCGCGGGCCTCGGCGAGGTGGCGGCGCTCGGCGTCGAGTTCGGGGTGTGCGGGCACGGTGATGGGATCGGTTGCGGTCATCGACGGACCTCGGATGTCGGCGGGACAGGACGCGGCTTCGCGCGTGCGCGCGGTCCCGCCCCGGTCACCGTGAAGGCCCGGTTCGTTCCGATCCATGAGCGCGCAGCGACGACCCCGTGGGGGTGTGCGAGGCCGAAGAGGCGAGCCTACCCCAGGGACCACCACGGTGACCGGGAACGCGGACGGCCCCGCGGCGCGTCGACCGGCGCGCGCCGTGCGGGCCCCAGGGGGACCGGGCACACGCCGTCCGGGCCCGGGTGGGCCGGCCCCGCCGTACAGGGGACCGACGACCGACACCCCGCCCGGACCCGCGTCCACCGGCCCCGCGTCCACCGGCTTCCGGGGACCGATCCCACGTGGGCGGGCCCACGTCGGCCGGCGGCGGGGTCGGGCGCGCCGTCAGGTCTTGCGCAGCCGAACCCGACTGACGCGGTGGTCCTCGCCCTTGAACAGGACCAGGGTGGCGCGTCCCCGGGTCGGACGGATGTTCTCCAGCAGGTTGACCTCGTTGACGGTCCGCCAGGTGTTGGCGGCGAACTCCAGGGCCTCGTCCTCACGGATGGTGGTGGCCATGTGGTGGAAGTAGGACCGGGGGTCGGAGAAGGCGGTCCGGCGGAGTTCGCGGAACCGGTCCAGGTACCAGTTGCGGACGTTCTCGACCTTGGCGTCCACGTAGATGGAGTAGTCGAAGAAGTCGGCCACGGCCAGGCGTCCGGCGGTGGCGGGCTGGAGGACGTTGATGCCCTCGACGATGAGGATGTCCGGGCGGTGCACGGTCTGGCGTTCGCCGGGCACCACGTCGTAGTGCAGGTGCGAGTAGACGGGGATGTCGAGGCGGTCGGCGCCGGCCTTCATCTCCGACACGAACCTCACCAGGGCCCGGCGGTCGTAGCTCTCCGGGAAACCCTTGCGGCGCATGAGCCCCCGGGACTGCAGCACGGCGTTGGGGTAGAGGAAGTTGTCGGTGCTGACCAGTTCGACGTCGGGATGGTTGGGCCACTGGGCGAGCAGCGAGCGCAGGAGCCGCGCGGTCGTCGACTTGCCCACGGCGACACTGCCGGCCACCCCGATGATGAACGGGGCGGGGCGGCCGGTCTCCCCGAGGAAGGCCCGCACCGCCGCGTGCCGCTGCTGGGTGGCGCCCACGTAGAGGTTGAGCAGCCGGGACAGAGGCAGGTAGATGTCGCTCACCTCCTCCAGGGAGGTGGGGTCGTTGGTCCCGCGAAGCTCGTTGAGGTCGGCCTCGGTCAGGGACAAGGGTGTGGAGGCGCGGAGTGCGGCCCAGGCCGGGCGGTCCAGCTCCACGTAGGGTGAGGAGAAGCCGTTCTTCGTCGCGTGAGACACGGTTGACCACACTAGACGAGCCGCTCTCCCACTCAGGGCAGGTGGCCCCCGATTGGCCCACCTGGGGCGGGAACGTGCCCGAAACCACACGTTCACGCTCCCGACTCCGAAGGTTTTTTGGCCGGGTTCGGGCGGAGTGGAACCGGTACCACTCGTGGTCCGTACCAGTGCCCCCACCTGCGCGGTCCACCCCCCATGATCCAAATGGTCTATACCGTTACCTGGGAAAACGACCAGTGGTATGGGCCGGTGGTTGGTCGATTCAGCGCACCTTTTCGCCTACGCTGGCGGCCATGTGCGGAATCGTTGGCTACGTCGGGCCGCAACCGGCGCTAGAGGTCGTCGTGGACGGCCTCGCAAGGTTGGAATACCGCGGATACGACTCCGCGGGAGTGGCCGTGCTGGGCGAGGGCGCCCTGAACACGGAGAAGCGGGCGGGCAAGCTCGCCAACCTGCGTCTGGCGCTGGAAGAGCGCCCCATCAGTGGTGACGGTGCCGGAATCGGACACACCCGTTGGGCCACCCATGGTGCCCCCAACGACGTGAACGCCCACCCCCATGTCGACAACGGCAACCGGGTCGCGATCGTCCACAACGGCATCATCGAGAACTTCGCCGCCCTCCGGCTGGAGCTGGAGGAGCAAGGCTGCAAGTTCCTGTCCGAGACCGACACGGAGGTCGCCTCCCACCTGCTCAGCACGGAGCTGGACCGTCGTGGCGACGGTGACCTGGCCGCCGCGATGCGCTCGGTGTGCACGCGCCTGGAGGGCGCCTTCACCCTGGTCGCGATCTCCACGGACGACCCGGACCTGGTCGTCGCGGCCCGCCGCAACTCGCCGCTGGTCGTCGGCCGCGGCGAGGGGGAGAACTTCCTGGCGAGCGATGTCGCGGCGTTCATCGCCCACACCCGTCAGGCCGTCGAGCTGGGCCAGGACCAGGTCGTGGAGCTGCGCGCCGACTCCGTGGTCGTCACCGACTACGACGGTGTGCCCGTGGACGTGAACGAGTACCACGTCGACTGGGACGCCTCCGCCGCCGAGAAGGGCGGCTACGACTACTTCATGCTCAAGGAGATCGTCGAGCAGCCGCGCGCGGTCGCCGACACCCTCCTGGGCCGGGTCTCGGTGGACGGCCAGCTCACGCTCGACGAGATGCGCCTGTCCCCGTCGGACCTGCGCGCGGTCGAGAAGATCGTCATCATCGCCTGCGGCACCTCCTACCACGCGGGTCTGATCGCCAAGTACGCGATCGAGCACTGGTGCCGCGTCCCCTGCGAGGTGGAGGTCGCCAGCGAGTTCCGTTACCGCGACCCGATCCTGGACCAGCAGACCCTGGTCATCGCCATCTCCCAGTCCGGCGAGAGCATGGACACCCTGATGGCGGTCCGCTACGCCCGTGAGCAGCGCGCCAAGGTCCTGGCGATCTGCAACGTCAACGGTTCCACCATCCCGCGCGAGTCCGACGGTGTGCTGTACACGCACGCCGGCCCGGAGGTCGGGGTGGCCGCGACCAAGACGTTCCTCACCCAGCTGGCCGCCTGCTACCTCATCGGTCTGTACCTGGCGCAGGTCCGGGGGATGAAGTTCGGCGACGAGATCAACGCCGTCATCGCCCAGCTGGCGACCATGCCCGAGCAGATCGAGAAGGTCCTGGACACGGTCGACCCGGTCCGTGAGCTCGCCCGGTCGCTCGCCGACGCGGACACGGTGCTGTTCCTCGGCCGCCACGTGGGATACCCGGTGGCGATGGAGGGCGCGCTCAAGCTCAAGGAGCTGGCGTACATGCACGCCGAGGCGTTCGCCGCCGGCGAGCTCAAGCACGGTCCGATCGCGCTCATCGAGGACGGTCTGCCGGTCGTGGTCGTGGTGCCCTCGCCCAAGGGGCGCAGCGTCCTGCACGACAAGATCGTGTCGAACATCCAGGAGGTGCGCGCCCGGGGCGCCCGCACCATCGTGATCGCCGAGGAGGGCGACGAGTCGGTGCGACCGTACTCGGACGTGCTCATCGAGATCCCGGCGGTGCCGACCCTCCTGCAGCCGATCGTGTCGACGATCCCGATGCAGGTGTTCGCCTGTGAACTGGCCCTGGCCAAGGGCAACGACGTCGACCAGCCGCGCAACCTCGCCAAGAGCGTGACCGTGGAGTAGGGACGTCTCTCGCGGGGCGTGTCGCCGGGATCCTCCGGGCGGCACGCCCCGTTCGTCCTTCCGGGGGTCGCGCACGACGGAACGACCGGGCGTGGGCCTGGGGCGAAGACGTACCGGGGCGGACTTCCTCCACCGACCGTGGAGGGACCGAGGGGTGAGCGGCGCCGATAAGGACGGGCGCGCGTCAGCGGGCCGCCAGGGCCGCGTGGGTGGCGCGGGCGGTCTCGGTGTCGGGGTGGGTCGGCAGTACACCGTTGAGGTCGAGCACGTCCAGGATGCGACGGAGCTGTCGGGGCGGGCTCGCGAGCAGGAGATGGCGCTGACGGGCCGCGGCGAATCGGGCGGCGCCGATGAGGGCGTTGACCCCGGAGGCGTCCATGAAACCCACCCCGGAGAGGTCGACGACGGTGCACCCCTCGGTGACGGCCTCCGTTAGCCGGGCGAAGACGCCCTCCGCGGTGGCGATGTCGATCTCACCGTCCACGCGCACGATGGTGCTGCCGTCGCAGGGGAAGTGCTCCCGGTCGGAATCCAGTACGGCCACGCCTCACTCCCACGGTTCGAGGTCTGTGGGGTTCGTCTACCGCTGTCGGTCGAATACCGACATGCGTTGACAGCCTACTCGCCTCGGGGAGTCGTGCCGTTGCCTCATGATCCGGCGCGCGGTTCGGATATGGGCAAGCGTGTATTCGAGGTCAGAGCTGTTCCGGGCCGCACTCGGCCCAGACGACCTTTCCGTGTCCCTCGACGGGATTCCATCCCCATTCGCGCGCGAATGCGGCGACCAGTCCGAGGCCGCGACCGGATTCGGCGAATTGATGGGCGGAGACCCGCATCGGCCCTCGTGGTTCGGGGTCGGCGACCATGCAGGCCACCGCGTCGACCGAGGGCAGGGGGCGGAGTTGGACGAGGACACGGGTCTCCTCGGGGACCCGGCCGGCGACGGCGTGACGGCAGGCGTTGCCGACGAGTTCGGACACGATGAGGCAGAGGTTCTCGGCGACCTCGGTCATGCCCCACTCGGTCAGGCTGTGCGAGACGAAGCGGCGTGCGGCTCCGACGGAGGTGGGGACCGCGGCGTAGGCCTGGGCGGCCATACCGAGCCCGAGTGTGCCCTCGCCGATCCTCAGGTCGCTCAGGACCCCGTCCCACCATCCCCGTGGTAGCGCCGGTCGCCCCCGGGATGCCCCGGCGTGCAACTCCGAGGGCATCAGCTCTGCGTTCATCACGGTCCTCACGGGTGATGTCGGTTCACGCGTCGGCTTCCACAGCGCCCTGAGTCGCTTACAGACGTAAGACACAGATGCACGTGCAGATCAACGTTCGGCAACTCTATAGGAAGCGCCACCCTTATTGATAGGGGGTCGCACGAAGAATTCACCTTGATCGCCATCGATTCGAAGTACGGGACCTTGGTCCTCCGGCGAATCGGTAGCGAACCCTGTCGAGGGAAGAACAGCATCGGTATACTGAGCGGTCGCTCGCGCCAAAATCACTCCAAGGGAGGCCAAGTGGGAGCCGATCCCGTCGAGAACCACCAGGCCACACAGGATTTCCTGGCCAATTCCAGTGGTGGCCCCACCGTGTTGCGCATTCTGCTGGGCACACAGCTCAGACGACTGCGCCAGGAGAAGGGCATTTCCCGTCATGACGCCGGATACGCGATCCGGGCCTCCCACGCCAAGATCAGCCGAATGGAGCTCGGCCAGGTCAGTTTCAAACGCCGGGACGTCGACGACCTGCTGAAACTCTACGGAGTCGACGATCCGGAACAGCGCGAGGCGCTCCTCGGTCTGATCTCCAGCGCCAACGCCCAGGGGTGGTGGCACAAGTACGGTGACGTGCTGCCGCAGTGGTTCGGCGTCTACGTCGGCTTAGAGGAGGCCGCGTCGGTGATCCGTACCTTCGAGGTGCAGTTCGTTCCCGGACTGTTGCAGACCGAGGGCTACGCCCGGTCCGTCATCCGGCTCTCGCGTACCGCCACCTCCGACGAGGACGTGAACAGTCGCGTGAAGATGCGCATGCATCGGCAACGGCGTCTGAGCGACGGGCCCGACGCGGAGGTGCCCGCACCGCGACTCTGGGCGGTGATCGACGAGGCGGTGCTGCACCGCCCCTACGGTGACGCGTCGGTGATGCGCGAGCAGATCGAGCACCTCATCGAGATGGCGCGGCGCCCCAACATCACCATCCAGATCGCCACGTTCGCCATGGGCGGCCACCCGGCCGCGGGCGGCCCGTTCAGCATCCTGCGTTTCCCCACGCCGCAACTTCCGGACGTGGTGTACCTGGAGCAGCTGAACAGCGCGCTGTACTTCGACAAGTACGACGACACGAACAGCTACGCGCAGACCATGGACCACCTCGCCACGCAGGCGCCCCTGCCCCTGGACACCGAGGACATCCTCAGGAGCTTCCTCAAGCGTTACGACGGCTGACCACCACCCCAGACCCCGAC
>NZ_QOCZ01000056.1 GCF_018207095.1 Nocardiopsis sp. MG754419
GGGTGACCGACACGCTCGGATCGGTGCCGGTGGGCAAGACCCCGCCGTCGATCGCCGCCCCGGATCGGGCGGTCCGCAGCACCGCCCACCGCACTTCCGGTGGAGATGGTGAACGTGTGTCCGGGCGGCGGCCCCTCGGGTGGCCCCCGGTGCGCCGGGGAGATCGCCCCTGGCGCCCCCGACGCGCGGTGACGCTCAGCCCAGGAGCGTGAGCAGCTGCGGCACGGTCAGCAGGGCCACGTAGAAGCCCATGAACTGGACGCCGGTGTGCATGTTGAACAGCTTGTTCAACAGACCTCCGACCAGTCCGACCGAGATCGCCACGCCCACGGCGAGCAGGCCGCCCTCGTACAGGCAGATGACGAGGATGAGACCCGCGAAGGCACCGATGATCGCTTCGTGGGAGATGCGGCGCATGACGAACGCCGCGGCCCGGTGGGCGTGCGTCATGGCGAAGGGGTAGGCGATGACGCACGCCAACACCACGCCCAGCAGCCCGTAGAACAGGAACTCGCCACCGGAGAGCAGGTTGTGCAGGTTGTTGGTCTGACCCGTCTCGGTGTCGACCGTGTACACCGGAGGCGCGTTGAACAACGGGGCCGCCGGACCGGCCGCCATCGGGGACAGCGGCAGTCCCAGAGCGATGAGCGGGATCAGCGTCTCGGCGATGTAGGTGGACTCGGTGGTGCCGTTGCGCACCGACATCACCGTGGTCAGACGGTGGTAGCCGTTCTTGATGCGCGAACCGACCGCCTCACCCATGAGCACGGTCATCGCCACCGGCGAGAACACGAACGTCGCGCTGGAGACCGAGGCGGCCGCCCCGGTGTAACCGAGCTGGCTCCGGTCCAGCACCTTGAAGGGGTTGGGCAGTCGCCCCTTCCAGGTGCGGTTGTCGGGTGCCAGGTCGAACGACCGGGGCCGTGCGCGCCGCAGGGTCTGACGACCCGCCGGGGAGAGCGCCAGGAACAGGTCGGCGATGAGCGGTCCGATCGCGATACCGAGGAAGAAGCTGATGGTCAGCGGGGTCCCCACGGTCTGGCCGATGAAGCTCTGCAGACCCACGACCAGGAGCACGAACGGGATCAGGGCGAAGACCGCCGCCAGCCGCCCCTTGGACGTGTAGGCGATGATCAGCGCCGCCACCAGGAAGATCCACGGCGCCGCGGCGCCGATGGCCTCGGTGAAGGGGCTGAGGATCCACGCGAAGAGCACCGCCAGCGGCACCGAGATGAAGGCGGCGAGCACACCACCGGAGATGGCCTTGCGCAGCGCGATGTGCGGTACGCCGAGTTCGCGCAGCATCTGCGCGTCCCGGAGCATCGGCACCGCCATGGTGTCCCCGGGAATCCCCAGAAGGGTCGTGGGGATGGCGTGCGTGATGTGTTTGGCGACGATGGCGCCCATGAAGAACGTGAACACGCCGGCCGGTGGGACGCCCAGCAGGACCACGAGCAGGGTCAGCGGGGCGACCGTGGCCGTCTCGTCGGTGTAGGAGGCCAGCCCGATGAACGCGAAGACCACGGCGCCGATGACGCCCATACCGACGGCCCAGGCGATGTCGGTGATCAGTTCCGGGGTCATGAACGCCCCTCCTCACGGGAGGACCGACGCTCGTGCTGGTCCTTCAGGTCGTCGTAGAGGCCCAGGGTCCGCAGTTCCTCCTGGACCACGGTGGGCAGTTCGGCGGGGTCGCCGAGAGGGCCGGCCTCCGCCTCGATGGCGTCCATCGCCTTACGGCGTCCCTCACCGCCCACCTCGCTCTCTCGGACCAGTCGCTTGGGACGGAAGAGCAGGGCGCTGACGAAACCACCGATCAGGCAGCCGGCCAGGCCCACGAGCAGGGCGTAGGTCGCGGCGACGTCGGGGTTGTCGCCGAAGTGCGCGAACAACCGTTCCGAGCCCAGGTAGAGGGGGGCCGAGATCCCCAGTCCGATGAGGATGGCGCCGAGGGTGTGGCGGGAGTCGACGGTGTCGCCCCAGATCTCCAGCAGTTCGGATCCGGACCCGGTGTGGCCCGGAGACGCCTCGGTGCGGTCGGGGTCCGCCTCCACGCTGTCGGGGCCGGCCTTCTCGGGGGCGCTCATGCTCGGCCCCGCATCCGGGCCAGGACCGCCTCGGCGTGGTCGGCGCCGAAGGAACGGTCGGCCACGAGCGCGGCCGTCAGGGGCGCGACCTCGTCCGGCTCCGCGCCGGCGGCGACGGCGATGTTGCGGGCGTGCAGCGACATGTGCCCTCGTTGGATCCCCTCGGTGGCCAGGGCCCGCAGCGCCGCGATGTTCTGCGCGAGGCCGACGGCGACGATCAGTTCGCCCAGTTCCGAGGCGGTGGTGACGCCCGTCAGCGCGAGGGCGGCACGGGCCGCGGGGTGCGTGCGTGTGGCGCCACCGACCAGACCGACCGGGGTCGGCAGCTCGAGGGTGGCCACGACCGCTCCGTCGGCGTCGAGCTCATAGGTCGACAGGGACGTGTACCGGCCCGAGGCGTCGACCGCGTGGGCGTGCGCGCCGGCCTCCACCGCGCGGGTGTCGTTGCCCGTGGCCAGGACGACCGCGGACACACCGTTCATGATGCCCTTGTTGTGAGTGGCGGCCCGGTAGGGGTCGGCCGCGGCCAGACGGTAGGCGTGGACGATGTCGCGCGCGACCTCCGCTCCGCCCAGCGCCTCGGGGTCCAGGACCGCCCGGGCCCGGCTGATCCGGCGGTCGGCGCGGTTGGTGAGGATCCGCAGGAGGGGGCGGCCCTGCGCGAGTTCGGCGACGCGCGGCGCGATGGCCTCCGCCATGGTGTTCACGGCGTTGGCCCCCATCGCGTCGCGCACGTCGACGGCGATGTGGGCCACCACGTAGGTCTGGTCGCCGGTCGGGACCGTGCGCACGGTCAGGTCCACGACCCCTCCCCCGAGTCGGGTGAGCGTGGGGTCCTGGCCCTGGGCCAGGGCGATGATCTCCTCCCGGGCCTCCAGGACGCGCAGGCGGGCCGCCTGCGGGTCGACCACGTCGACCACCTGGACCTGGGCCTGCATCACCGGCACCGTGCTGGTGGTGGTGAAACCGCCGCGCACCCTGGCGATCCGGGCCGCGTTGGAGGCGGCGGCGACGACGGAGGGCTCCTCGGTGGCCATCGGCACCAGGACGTCGCGTCCGTTGACGGTCACGTTGGTGGCCACACCCACGGGGACGCCGAGCACACCGACGGTGTTCTCGATCATCCGGTCGGCCGTCTCCAGGTCCAGACCGCCCGGGTCCAGGGCGTCGAGCGCGTCGTCGGGCAGGTCGCACTCGCGCGCCACCGCCCGTCGTCGATCACCGATGTCGAGGTCGCGGAACCCGGAGAGCCTGCTGTTTCGGGCCAAGGTGGGACACCCCCTGGGGAAGGGCACCATCGAATGTGTGGTGCGTCACTACGAACGGGTCCATGCAAGCAGGCGTTGTCATCGCGACGACATGTCCAGTTCGGACATGACACATGACGTCAACCTGGCCGTTTCACGCCGAGTCGGTGGAGACGGGCGGCCACGCCCAGCCGGAAGAGGTGCTCCGGCGTCCGCCACTCCGGGCCCAGCAGGGCCGTCAGTCGCTCCAGTCGTTGCTTCACGGTGTTGGCGTGCACGAACAGCGCGCGGGAGGTCCGGGTGACACCCGCGCCGTTGTCGAGGTAGGCGATGAGCGTGTCGACGAGGTCGGTCCCGTGTTCGCGGTCCCACTCCACGACCGGTCCGAGCAGCCGTCGGGCGAACCGGCGCGCGCGTTCCCCGTCGGTGCCGAACATGGCGAGGTAGGGCGTGTGGTCCTCGGCGTCGTACACACCCTCGGTGGCGCCCAGCCCCGGCAGCAGGAGCGCGCAGTCCCAGGCCTCCGTCGCGGTCGCGGGCACCGCGTCCGGCCGCGCGGCGTGGCCCACCACCGACATCGCGCCGCCCCGCGCCCGTCGCGCGCGGTGCGTCACCTCCTCGGCCCGTTCCCCGGCCCCCTCGCCGGGGATCAGCACGGCGACGCCGCGCTCCTGGAGGGCGGCCAACCAGGCCCGGCCGCCGGACAGGGCCCGGAGCACGGTGTGCCGGCGTTCGTCGGGCACGGGCAGGACCACCACCGTCCAGGGTTGGTGGAGTTCGAACCCCCTGGCCCGGGCGCGCCGTTCCAGGGAGTCGGTGTCGCCGCTGCCGCTCAGCAGGTCCAGGGCCAGTTCGCCGCGGACCCGGTCCTCGGCCTCGGTCAGCGCGTCCCGTCGCATGGTCAGCAGGGCGAGGATCTGGGCGGAGCGCTCGATGGTGCGTTGTTCGAGGTCGCTCAGGGGCGCCTCCCCCGACCCCACGAGGACCAGGCCGAGGAGGTCGGAGCCGGCCACCACGGCAGCGACGACGGCGAGGTCGCGGCCGTGTCCGCGGACCGGGGCGCAGCGCCCCGAGACCCGACTCTCCTCGGCCGCCCGCGCCGCGTCCGCGAGCAACCTCCCCCCGTGCCACCAGCTTTCGGTGGCGGCCGCCGACGAGGCGAGGGGGACGTGGTCGCGGTCGGCCACGGCCACGGGACGCCCGAGCGCACCGGACAGGGTCTCGGCCACCTCGCGCGGGCCGTGCCCGGACAGGACCAGGGCGGTCAGGCGTTCGTGGACGCGGGCCGCGGTGTCCATCTCCTCGGCGTGGCGCTCGGCGCGTTCGGCGGCCTCGGCCGCCGCGGAGAACAGACGTGCGGTGCGCAGGATGAGGGCGGCCTGGTCGGCGAAGGCCGACAGCAGCGCGATCTCCTCGCCCCCGAACGAACGCGCCGAACGGTCGGCCGCGAAGAGCACCCCGAGGATCTCGCCGTCGGCCGAGACGGGGACGCCCAGGAGGGAGCGCAGCCTCTCCTCGCGAATGGTGCGGTCGATCTCGGGGTCGTGGTCGAAGTCGGAGGTGTCCCAGTAGTCGGCGACCCAGTGGGGCGCCAGGGTCCGCACCACACGGCTGGCGATGCCCACGCCGGCGGGCACCCGCAGTCCGAGGAAGCGCGGGGAGACGGTGCCCCGACCGGCGCGGACGAACAGCTCGTCGGTGCGCGCGTCGTAGACCGACATGTAGGTGACGTCGGTTCCGACCAGGTCGTGGGCGCGATCCACGAGTCGGTTGAGGACCGCCTGGACCTCGTGCACGTCCACGAGGTCGTGGGTGCTGGTGATGAGGGCGAGCAGTTCCCGCTCCCGTCGACGCAGACGCCCGACGAGGGCGGAGGTTCGCTGGATCTGCGCGGTCAGGTCCTCCCCCGCCGAGCCCAAGAGTCGTCGCGCCTCCGGGGCGCCCAGCACCTCGCCGGTCTCCAGCCGGCGCAGCAGTTCGACGACGGACCGCTGTGACGGACCCGCCGGCGCGGGGGTGTTCTCTGCCATCACGCCAGTCTGGCACCCCGGCCGGGAAAAGGCCTGGTCGGCCCGCCCCTGGGCCAGGGCGCGGGCCGGGGCGGCGTCCTCAGGCCGAGGCGGTGGAGCCGGTCTCCGTGTCCGTTCCGTCGTCACCGTCGGCGTCCCGGAGGGGCGTGACCATCTCCAGGGGGACGCCCAGTTCCCGGACCGCGCGCGCCGAGGAGTCCGGCAGACGGTCGTCGGTGATCACGGAGGTGAAGCCGGTGAGCGGGGCGACCTTGAAGGTGCCGAAGGCGCCGTACTTGTCGGCGCCCGCCACGAGCACCGAGGTCGAGGCGGCCGTCATGGCCGCGCGCTTGACGGCCACCTTGGCCCGGGAGGGGGTGGTCGACCCCCGGTGGAGGTCCCAGGAACTCGTCGAGACGAAGGCGACGTCGATGTTGAACTCGGCGACGGTGGCGGCGGCGATGTCCCCGACCGCGGAACGGTTGTCCAGGTCGATCTGTCCGCCGACCAGGTACAGGGTCACGTCGGGGTGGTCGGTGAGCGAGGCGGCGGTGGTGATGTCGTTGGTGATGACGGTCAGTCCGGTGACGGTCCACAGCAGGGGCACGAGCTGGCCCAGGGTCGTCCCCGCGTCGAGGTAGACGGTCTGGCCCTCCCCCACCAGGGCGGCGGCCGCGTGCGCCATCGCCCGCTTCTCCGCCATGTCCACTCGGGATTTGTGCTGGTAGGAAGGTTCGGAGCGCACCTGGGAGGCCAGTTCGACGCCGCCGGGCACCGAGCGGACCTTGCCCTCCTCCTCCAACGTCATGATGTCGCGACGCACCGTCATGTGGGAGACGTCGAGGATCTCGCAGAGCTCCTTGACGCTCAACACGCTCATGCCGCGCAGCTCCCTCAGGAGCAGGTCACGCCGTTGCGCCGGAATCATCGTCCTCCTTCGGGTCTGTTCACACTCGACATGATAATCGAGAGTTACCAGATGATCCCAGTTGTGATGATTGTTGACTCATATGTTCCTATGATGTTAAAACACTGCTCATTGCCTTTGCGACCCCGGCGCACCACGCGCCACTCGTGAGGTGAGAGAAGGAGAACCATGGAAGGCACCGACGCCACCTCCGCACCGCCCTCGCCCGTGCGGTACGCGCTCACCGGAGCGCGGGGCGGGTTCGCTCGCACGCTGCTCGCCCAGACCACGCGCATCGACCGGTTGCGCCCCTCGGCCCTGTGCGATCTCGACACCGCCGGGACGATAGCCCTGTGCGTGGAACTCGGCTACGACCAGGCCGACCTGCGAGTGTGCTCCACTCCGGAGGAGGTGGCGGCCCTGCCCTCGGGCGGCATCGCCGTCGTGGCCGACGTCGCCCTCCTCGCGGGGGCCGACCACGACGTGCTCGTCGAGGCGACCGGCAACCCGCGGGTGGGCACCGAGGCCGCGCGCACGGCCATCGAGACCGGCCGTCACGTGGTCATGGTGTCCAAGGAGGTCGACTCCGTCTCCGGGATCGCCTTGGCCGACCTCGCCCGGGAGCACGGCGTCGTGTACACCCCCGGCATCGGTGACCAGCCGGCCAACCTCATCGAGTGGTACGAGCGCGCGGTGCGGCTCGGGCTCGACGTCGTCGCGATCGGCAAGTCGGGCGAGTACGACCTGGTGTTCGACCCCTCTACCGGACGGGTCCGCCAGCTCGACGAGGAGATCGACGCCCCCGAACTGGGCGACCTGCTCTCCCTCGGCGAGGACGTGACCGCCACCCTGGCCGCGCGGGCCCTGGCCGTGACCGGGCTCAAGCGCTCGGCCGCCGCCGACCACTGTGAGATGGCTGTCGTGGCCAACCACACGGGCATGGTGCCCGACGTGGAGTCACTCCACTACCCGGTCACCCGGGTCGCCGAACTGGCGGACGTCTACGCCCTCGCCGAGGACGGCGGTATCCTCACGCGGAGCGGTGTGGTGGACGTCTTCAGCGTGCTGCGCCTGCCCGAGGAGGCGTCGTTCGCCGGCGGGGTCTTCGCCGTCGTGCGCACCGGCGACCCCGTCACCTGGGAACTGCTCGCCCAGAAGGGCCACGTCGTCTCGCGCTCCGGCGCGTACGCCTGCCTGTACCTGCCCTACCACTTCATGGGGGTCGAGACCCCCCTGAGCCTGCTGGACGCGGTGGACCACCACCGTGCGGCCGGCACCCGTCACCCGGCCCCGCACGCGATCCTCGCCGGGCGGACCCGGGGCCCGCTGAGCGCCGGCACGCGGCTCGACATGGGCGGGCACCACCACGAGGTCGAGGGCGTGGCCGCGGTCCTGCTGGACACGGACCAGGCCCCCGACGACGTGGCCCCGCTCTACCTGGCGGCGCACGCGACACTCGCCCGCGACGTCCCCGCCGACACCCTGATCCGGATCGACGACCTCGCCGACCCGAGCTCCGCCCTCCTGGATGTGTGGCGCCACGCCCGCACCCGCGTGAACGATCGGAACCGATGACATGTCCGACCTCTACACCCTGTTGGCGTTCCTGGTCGCCATCGTCGTCCTGGTGGTGCTGATCGCCCGCTTCAAGGTCCACCCCGTGGCCACGCTGTTCATCGTGGTCGTGACGCTCGGCCTCGTGCTGGGCATGGGCGGTACGGCGACCGTCGAACTCGTCAAGGAGGGCTTCGGCAGCACCCTGGCCAACGTCGGCCTGCTCATCATCTTCGGCTGTGTGCTCGGCAAGATGCTCGAACTGAGCGGCGCCGCCATGAAGATCACCGAGACCGCGCTGCGCATGTTCGCGGAGAAGCGCGTCCCCTGGGCCATCGCCCTGGCCTCGACCGTCCTCGGTATCCCGCTCATCGCGGACACCGCGGTGGTCATGCTCATCCCGATCGTGTCGGCGCTCGCCTACCGCACGGGCATCTCGATGATGAAGCTGGGCCCGATCCTCTACATCGGCGCCTACGTCATGACCTCGGTCATTCCTCCGGGCCCCGGTCCCCTCGCGTCGGCCTCCCTGCTCGACGTGAGCATGGGCGAGGCGATCCTCTACGGGCTCATGGTCGGGCTCCCCGGTGTCCTGGCCGCCACCCTCTACCTGTCCCGGATCAAGACGTACGTGGCGCCCAAGCCCGAGTTCGTCGAGCACCTGGTGACCGCCGGCGGTTCCGCCGGAGGCGGCGGCACGGACGCGCCGGCCGGCGACGAGACGCCCGCTCCGCGGGTGAGCCTGTTCGGTTCGCTGTTGCCGATCCTGGCGCCCATCGTCTTCATCGTCTTCGCCTCCCTGGCCGCCCCGGTCCTGCCCGAGGGTTCGTGGATCACCGCCGTGGTGCTGTTCGTCGGTGAGCCGACCATGGCGCTGTTCCTGGCCTGCCTGCTGGCCCTGCCGCTGTTCCGCGGTCGGTGGCGGGACAAGGAGACCCTGAACGACCTGTTCGAGTCGGGACTGCGGATCGCCGCGATGCCCCTGGCCCTGACCGGTGTCGGTGGCGCTTTGGCCACGATCATCAGGGAGACCGGTGTGGCCGAGAACGTGGCCGGCACCATCGAGAGCGTCGGCCTGTCCCCGGTCATCATCCCGTTCCTGGTGGCCGCCGCCGTCTGCACGATCACCGGCTCGAACATCCTCGGCGTGATGACCTCCGCGGCCATCATGCAGCCGCTGATCCCCTCGCTGGACCTGTCGCCCCTCGTGGTCTACCTGGCCTGCGCGACCGGAGCCCAGATCATGAAGCACGCGAACTCCTCGGGCTTTTGGGTCACCACCACCCTGTCCAACATGACGGTGGGCCAGGGCATCCGCTCCATCGGTGTCGCCTCGGTGATCTCGGGTGTGACCGGTTTCGCGGTGCTCTACGCCATGATCGCGGTCGGCATCGTCTGACCCGGCGCCCTCCCCCCTGGCCGCTCCCGTGTCGTGCCCCGGACCTCGCGCCGCACGACACGGGAGCGGCCTTCACGAACGAAAGAACCGACCACAGGAGGACCCCATGGCGACCCTCGGCGTGATCGCCGACGATCTCACCGGAGCGACCGACATCGCGATCACCCTCACGACCGCCGGTTTCCGGACCACGGTCGTCCTGGGTGAGGAGGGCACGGGCGACTCGATCCCCGGCGCCGACGCGGCCGACGCCGTCGTGGTGGCGCTGAAGTCGCGCACCGAGCCCGTCGACGAGGCCGTCGCGGCCTCCCTGGACGCCCTCGCCGCCCTGCGGCGCGCCGGCTGCGAACGGTTCTACGTCAAGTACTGCTCGACGTTCGACTCGACCCCGAACGGCAACATCGGCCCGGTCTGCGAGGCGGTCCTCGACGCGCTCGGCGAGCGGACGACGGTGATCGCCCCGGCCTTCCCGGCCAACGGACGCACCGTCTACCGCGGCCACCTCTTCGTGGGGGACGACCCCCTCGACGAGTCGCCCATGCGTCACCACCCGTTGACCCCGATGACCGACTCCAGCCTGCTCCGCCTCCTGGCCCCTCAGGTCGCCGGTGGAAGCGACGACGTCGCGCTGGTCCCGTGGCCCGTGGTGAACCGCGGGGCCGACGCGGTGCGCACGGCCCTGGACGAGGCCGCGGCCACGGGTGCCCGGTTCGTGGTCGTCGACGCCCTGCACGAGGCCGACCTGGACGCGCTCGCGGATGCCACCGGGCACCTGCGTGTGCTGACCGGGGGCAGCGCCCTGGCCGGCGGACTCCGTGGTCCGCGGACCTCCGCGATCCGTCCCATCACGCTGCCGGACGGCCCCCGCGTGATCCTGTCCGGCAGTGCCTCGCGCGCCACCCAGGGGCAGGTGCGTCACGCGCTCGCCGAGGGCGGCGGCCTGCACCTGACCCCCGCCGCGCTGCGGGACGATTTCGACGGGGTGGTCTCCCGGGCCGTGACCGAGGCCCTGGACGGTGGCTCGGCGCCGTTCGTGATCTACGCGACCGCCGCGCCCGAGCACGTGGTCGACATCGCGGACGCCCCCCTCATCGAGCAGGCCCTGGCCCGGATCGCCGAGGGTCTGGTCGCCGCCGGGGTGCGTGCGCTGCTGGTGGCCGGTGGTGAGACCAGCGGCGCGGTGGTGCACGGCCTGGAGGTGGGCCCGCTGGCCCTGGGTCCCGAGGTGGACCCCGGGGTCGCGTGGATGCTGGCGGACCGGGACGGTGAGCCTCTCCACCTGATGCTCAAGTCCGGCAACTTCGGCGCGGAGGACCTCTTCGTCCGCGCCTGGAAGGCAGGACAGTGAACTCTCACGCTCACGAGGCCGCCGAAGAACTGTGCGCGGTCGGACGCCGCGCCGTCGATCTGGGCCTGAGTCCGGGTGCGTCGGGGAACGTCTCGGTGCGCTCCGGCGCACTGACCCTGATGAGCCCCACCGGGCTCTCCCTGGGCGATCTGAAGCCCGAGGACCTGTCCGTCCTGGACGCGGAGGGACGCCATCTCGAGGGCCCCGCCCCTTCCAAGGAGTTCCCTCTGCACCTGGCCATGTACCGCAGGGTCGAGAGCGCGGGGGCCGTGCTGCACCTGCACTCGCCGCACGCCACGGCGGCCTCCTGCCTGCCCGCGTGGTCGGCCGGCTCGGCCCTGCCCCCGATCACCCCGTACCTGGTGATGCGGGTGGGTCAGGCTCCGCTGGTCCCCTACGCCGCGCCGGGCAGTGAACGGTTGGCCGAGAACGTGTCCGCGTTGCCCGGTCGCTTCCGGGCGGCCCTGTTGGCCAACCACGGTTCACTGATCGCGGCCGACGACGCGGCGGCCACCCTGGACGGCGCCGTCGAACTGGAGGAGGCCTCCCGCATCGTGGTGGCGCTCCAAGGGCGCGACTTCACGATCCTCACCGACGATGAGGTACGCGAACTCACCGAGCGCCACGGGACCTTCTGGGACCTGTGACCCGCTACCGGGAGGGGAACCCGGTCGAGGGCGGCCGGCGGTGCGACGCGCCGCCGGCCGCCCTCGCACCACACACGGGCGGGTCCGCCCTGACCGCGCAGGTGGGCGTGGGAACGGCCCGTGCACCGGTGGGCGCCGCGCTGGGCGGGGGCCTCGTCGGTTCCTCGGTGGCGGCGACGGAGCCGCTCCTCCTGCTCCGGCGCCACGACTTCCCGACCTCCCCGACGACGTCCGCGCCTGCGCGCCACGGTGAGAGGACCCTGTCGCGTGTCGGGGCGCGGCACGGCCCGGCTCGCCTCACCCGGACGCGGGCAACCGGTAGGTGGTCACGTGCGAGGTGGACTCGGCGGTGAACGCGTTCCCCTCCCAGTCGGCGTGACGCGACTCCCGCGCGAAACCGGCGATGCGCGCCATGAGGTCGAGTTCGGCCGGCCACACGTAGCGGTGCCGGGAACGGAACAGTCGGGCCCGCCGACTCTCGTCGAAGTGGAAGTGGTGCGAGGTCATGTGCTGGTGCACCACGTCGTAGGTGTCCAGACCGATGTACCCCTCCTCGTCGGTGAACACCGCCGCGCCCTGTCCCGGCGGCAGACACCGCAGTCCGGGCACCCCCAGCTCCACCACGAACCGTCCCCCCGGTGACAGGTGTCGGGCGGCGTTGTGGAAGCACGCGATCTGTTCGTCCTGGGTGAGCAGGTTGGAGATGGTGTTGTACACCAGGTACACGAGCGTGAAGTCGCCGGGCACCGTCGTGGTGGCCATGTCCCCGAGGGCGACCGGCAGGGCCGCCTCGTCCATCTTGGTGCGCAACCGTCCCACCATGGCCTCGGACGACTCGATGCCGGTGACCGGCACGCCTCGCTCGGTGAGCGGCACGGCCACGCGACCGGTACCGACGGCGAACTCCAGTGCGGCACCGTCACCGGCCAGGTCGGCCAGCCGGTCCACGGCCGGACCGAGCACCTCGGGGGCGAACACGCCCGTGCCCGGTGTGTCGTAGCGGGCGGCGACCTCGGTGTCCCATACGTTCTCGCTCACGTCCATGCCTGGACGGTAACCCCGCGCGCGCCGACGGGGCCACGGGTTTTCGCCGAGGCCGGGGCGGCCCGGACCCGGAGCGGAGTCGGGCCGGAGGTCACATGATCGTCATCGACGAGGGGAGCCCCGCGCGGCGCGAACGGCGTGCGCCGGCGGGACCCGACCCGCGGTCGTCGACACCCGTGACGAGCAGGGACGACCGCCCGGGCCACGGGGCACCCCGCTTCACCTCGCCCGAGGTCCGCTCATCCGATGACGCACCATGGTGGACGAAGGTCCACCGCGTCTTGTCCATCGGGGCACTTTCCCCGACGGCGTCGGGCGTCTACGGTGCGCCCACCCGGTGGCCCACGTCACCCCGTCGTGGCCACCACCCGCCCCCGACCCCTCGATCGAGGTCTCATGACCACACACCGACCCGACGCGCCCCGGGAGAGGGAACCGCGCGGTTTCGTCCGGACCCTGGGCCGCGTCGACGTGCTCTTCCTCGGGTTCGGCTCCATGATCGGCTTCGGCTGGATCGTACTGACCGGAGGGTGGATCCAGGAAGCCGGGACCCTCGGCGCGGTCACCGCCTTCCTCGTCGGCGGCGTCATCATGGCGCTGGTAGGCCTGGTCTACTCCGAACTCGTCTCCGCGATGCCCCTGGCCGGGGGCGAGCACAACTACCTCCTGCGCGGCATGGGGCCACGGGCCGCGTTGCTCGGTTCCTGGGGCATCGTGGGCGGCTACGTCACCGTCATCCTCTTCCAGTCGGTGGCCGTGCCGCGCTCACTGACCTACCTGTTCCCGGACCTGCCCCGGGTCGAACTGTGGACGATCGCCGGCGCGGACGTGCACCTGACCTGGGCGCTCGTCGGTTCGGTGACCGCGATCGCGCTGACCTGGCTGAACATTCGGGGCATCCGTCAGGCCGGGCTCTTCCAGACCTCCGCGGTGCTGTTCCTGATCGTGGTGGGACTGGTCCTGACGGCCTCCGCGTTCCTCGGCGGCCGACCCGAGTACACCGAGCCGCTCTTCGACGGGGGCGGAGCCGGGATCATCGCGGTCCTGGTCGTGGTCCCCTTCCTCTTCGTCGGTTTCGACGTGATTCCGCAGTCCGCGGAGGAGGCGAGGATCCCGCCACGGCAGATCGGACGCCTGGTGGTGGTGTCCGTGGTGATGGCGGCGGTGTTCTACATCGTGATCGTGGTGACGACCTCGCTCGCGACGCCCACCGACGCGCTCTCCGGGATGGATCTGGCCACCGCGGACGCGATGGCGCACATGCTCGGTCATCCGTTCTGGGGCCAGTTCGTGGTCGCCGGTGGGCTCGCCGGCATCGTCACCACCTGGAACGCCTTCCTCATCGGCGTCTCCCGCCTGATGTGGGCGATGGCCCGCTCCGGCATGATCCCGCGCTGGTTCGGCGTGCTCCACCCGCGCAACGGCACCCCGGTCAACGCGTTGCTGTTCATCGGCGCGTTGTCGACCGCCTCACCGTTCGTCGGCATCGCGATGCTCGACTGGGCCGTGGACTCCGGCGGTCCGAGTATCGTCATCACGTATCTGATGGTCTCGGTGGTGTTCCTGCTGCTCCGCAGGCGCGAGCCCGGCCTGGAGCGACCGATGCGGGTGGGCGGCGCCCGTGAGGGCTGGGGGATCCTCGTGGGGGTGGCGGCGGTGGTGACGACCGCCGTCCTGCTCGTCCTCTACCTCCCGGGTATGCCCGCCTCACTGTCGTTGGAGCCGTGGCTGATGTTCACCGCGTGGTGGCTGTTGGGTCTGGTCTTCGTTCTGCGGATCCCCGCGGGGGTACGGGCGGGCCCCGGTGCCGAGGAGGAGCTCATCGCCCGGATCGAGGAGCGACGACGCGGACGGGGTTGAGCCCCGCCCCGCGGTGCCCTGTTCGGTACTCGGTGCCCCAATTAGGCGTTCTGCACGTCTTGTGGGGCTACGTCACTACACATAGCATCGGGCCGACCCCAACGGGTCACCGCATATCGGCGCCCCCACCCCCGGGAGACCCCTTGCTGAGACGCATCCTCACACCTCTGCTGATCGCCCTGAGCACCCTGTCGCTGACGCTGGTGGGTACCACCGCGACGGCCGCCGCGGAATCGGCGGAGCGGTCCCAGGCCCTGCGACAGACCACCCTCTACTACGACTCCGGCCAGGCCGCGGAGTACATCGACGACGTCTCCGCGGCCGTGGACGTGTGGAACGCGAGCGTGGACAACGTGCGTCTGGAACCGGCCCCCGCCGGGCAGCGCGCGGAGATCCGGATCATCGCCGACGACGGGTGGCCGCGGGCCCACCTGGGTCCGGTGCGCCCGGGCGGTCAGGTCACCGTCTGGATGGGCCGCCAGGGCACCGCCGAGGGGCACGACCCCGTGCGTATCGCCGCCCACGAACTGGGCCACAGCCTGGGGCTGCCCGACACCAAGCCGGGCCCGTGCTCGTCCCTCATGTCGGGGTCGACCGGCGGGGTGGACTGCACCAACGCCGAGCCCAACGCCGCCGAGCGCGCGCGGGTCGAGGCCTACTACGGGAGCGGCGCGGCCGGTCAGCGCGCCGCCGACGGTCGGGTCGTGGTCGACCGCGTCTGATCCGGCGCCCCGGCTCCACGCCTCACGTCCTGCGGTGTCGGCCCACCGACTCGGCCGACACCGCAGGCTCCGCACCACGACGGGCGAGGGCACGGGATCCCCGGTACCGGCCCGATCCCTCCACGCGAGGGAAGCGAACCCGTGGCACGGCCACGGCCGCGTTCCGAGCACCGAGATAGGGCACAGCGAAGATCCTCGACATCGCCGTCGGCGTCCTGGGTGCCCCACGTCGCGGAGCCCTCACCCCTGCCCGACGCCGCCCGCGATCCCGACCCACCGCTCCCCTTCCTCGGCCCGAGGCAACTGCTCGCCCACCTCCTGGCCCTCGCGGTGGGCCACTTCACCTGCACCCTCGCGACAGGGTCCGCCCTCCTTCTCCTGCGGATGATGAAACGGGCAAGGGACCGTATCCGGCCCGCCGCACCACCCCCGCGACCGCCGGAGAGAGCCACGGCGTCGGGAACGCGCAACGAGATTCACGGCGACGTACGGGGCATGGTCCTCCAGGCCGGACGCGTGAACGTCCATCTCCACCTGTCCCCGCTACCGCGAGGCGGCCCAGGACAGGAGGGGGCAACGGACCCGGGATCCGGCTGAGACCCCGGCGGACGGCGCCGGGGCGGTACCCGCGCGCCGAACAGGTCACCCCCTGGAGGACGCACCGGAACTCCCGGTCTCGGCTCGCAGGCGCATTCCCTCGTCCCCGTCCCACCTCGATCGCTATTCTTTTCCCAGCGCGTGGAGGTTCCGCCCGCCGAGAGGAGGCCCGTGTGGCCACCGACCCCCGTCTGTCCCCCCAGCACCGCGAGCGGCTTCGGGAGGAACTGGACCGCCTGGTGAGCCGCACCGCCCAGGCCCTGGCCACGCACTCCGCCGGCTCCGCACCCGACGGTTCGCGCCAACAAAGGCGCGTCGAACTCGACGCCACGCGGATCCTGGCGGCGATGGTGGCCGAACACGCCCGCACGCTCGACGACGATCTGGGCCCGACATCGGATGCCGCGGATCAGGACCCCCTCTCCCGGCGGCCCGACCACGGCTCCGAGGACGAGAAGGTGCGCCCCGCACCGGCGATCCCCGAACGCCCCTCGGCTCCGGCCGCGCGCCCCGGTCCCCCCGTCGACCCCACGTTCGTGCGCGAGTACACGCACAGCGGGCTCCCCTTCGAGGTCAGGCACGGGGACCTCCTGTTCAACAGCGAGAGGCCCCACGAGGAGCCCGAGAAGGTCATCGCCCACACGGAGCTGCCCGGGGGCGTCTGGGACATCGTCACCATGAGCGAGGCCTTCACGTTTCCGGCCACCCGCACTCTGTACTTCATCCGCCCCGAGCAGTCAGGTCCCTCCCCCGGCGACGCACGGCGTTCAGGTCGCGGCTCGCGCTACCGACGGAGCGCCGTGGGTCAGGCCGACGCACCCGGTGCGATCGGCCCCATCACGGCGGGTGGCTTCGATGGCGGGGGCGCGTGAGGTGGCCACCGGCGGGCCATGGTGGTGAGCCGAACGCGATGAGGAGTGTGTCCGTGACCCGTCGACGGGTCACGGACACACTTCCGCGGAACCCCGTGCCGGGGAGGGAGGAGCGGCGAGGGGTCCGTTCCCCGTGGGGAGGGCGATCCGGGCCGGGGTCGGGCGCCCCGCGCGGCGGACTCCCCTGGACTTCGCACCCGGACACGGTGAACGCCCCGACCCGCATCCGCACGGCCACCAGGAATCGGGTCAGGGTGCGCCTGTGTGCGGCGCTCGCGTCGCCACCGTCCCGAAAAATTCGATGCGCTCTCCCGACCGCCGGGTTACCGTGCCGACATGGCACCGGAACTGCAACGCCCCCCGTTCCAGGCGGACGAACGCACCGCACTCCTCGGCCGGCTGGACCTGCAGCGAAAGATCCTGCGCTGGAAATGCGAAGGACTGCACGATGACGACGCTCATCGCGTGGTCGTGCCGACCTCCCCGGCGATGACGATGGCGGGCCTTATCTCCCACATGCGTTGGACCGAGCACATGTGGATGGAGGTGCTGTTCCTCGGTGGCGACGAGACCTCGAACCCCTCGTTCGACCGGTCCGGCGGGGACCCCGACTGGCACACGGAGGGCCGTTCACTGGCCGAGCTCCTCGGCGCTTACGAGTCACAGTGCGCCCGCAGTGACGAGATCGCGCGTGCGGCCTCCCTGGACGACATCGGCCGCCACCCCGGGTTCCGTTCGGCCCAAGCCAACCTCCGCTGGATGCTGATCCACCTGGTCGAAGAGACGGGACGGCACGCCGGCCACGCGGACATCGTCCGGGAGCTGTTCGACGGCACGAAAGGCTATTACTAGAGGTACGGGGTCATAACGTTGGTGACGCCGCCCCGCACCCCCGAGGCCGTTGGGCTTCCCCGGACTGCGCCGTGGAGACGATGAAAGTCGTAGTGGATGCTCGGAATTCCGAGGGCGGCCGAGCGTTCATCGTCCGAGGCCCATTCGCGAACGTGGAATCACTCCCCGTTGAGGAGCCGGTCGTATCTCACCGCTTTCTCCTTGTGTCACTTCCCGTGCGGTCTACTCCGCTGGTGCCGTTCGGTTCCTCAGGCTTGGTCGCCGCCCCACCGACCGATTCCGTCAGGGACACGACCGGACTTCTTCACGTCGACATGCACCGTGTGAACGGACCGGCAGGCGGTGATCTCGCGTGTCTCAGGGCTCGTCTCGCCGCGGGGCCTGTGGACCTCCGGTGGTCGAGGTAGGTGCTCGATCCGGGCCACGACCTCCACCTCCGTTGCGGTCGACTGGTGATGCGGCGTTGATGTCCGGTCTCGCGGGTCGAGCCCGCCCTGACCGAGGCAGTGGTCGACTCACTTCGACGCACAGGCGCGGGAGATGCCCCTGTAGACGGCGACGTGTGTGATCCGCCGGGTCCTGCAGCGCTCGCCCGGTCACCGAGGACCTTCGACGGAGAGTGGCGCGTTGTGGTGGACGGAACTCACGATCGAGAGTCCTGACACTGGACGCGGAAGCTCTCATAGAGTCGCGAGAATCCTTCGGAGCCGACCATCGCGGCGCCGTCCGCGCCTACGGGGTCAGGGAGGTGGTGCGGGCCTTCACCGACCTCGGCGTGGACGAGCTGATCCCGCACCCGACGACGGACGCCCTCGACGAGGTCGCTCGGCCGGCCGCGGGCGTGTTGTAGACGCGGTGTCGGGTGGGCCGGGCCACGTCACAGGCCGCCCTCCGGGTCGGACCCCTTTCGCTCGACGGCGAAGGTCCACACGCGGTCCGACCCGCACCCGTGCCCGAGAGCCGGGTCCGCGGAACCGTCCTCCGTGGACCCGCTCTCGGGGCGCGATCGTGCGCGCCCAGGCCCGAGAGCCGGCCCAGGGGCACCGCCGTGCCCTCGCGCACCGGAACCGCCTCCCCGCGTCGCGCCGGCACGGCACCTCACACCGGGAACGGTCGTTCCTGTCCAAGGCCCCGATGCGGCGCCGCGTCGCGGTCCGGCCGGGGTCCCGGCCGCGCGTCCGCGCACTTGCGTGGCGGGTCCGCGCGGGTCGGGCTTTCACACGCCCGTGCGTGCGACCGCCCGATAGCGCACGTTGAACTCCTCGACCGGATCGCCGTTCACCAGCTCCAGTGGCACAGGTGACCCGCCCGGGTCGTCGTACAACCGCACCCCGTCGCCGAGCAGCACGGGCAAGACGTGCAGGTCGATCTCGTCGAGGAGGCCGCGTGCGAGGAGTTGACGGCCGACCGTCGGGGACAGGACCTCGACGTTCTTACCTGCTGCGGCGCGCCGGGCGATGTCCACCGCTTCGGCGACGTCGCAGTCGAGGAACCTCACCCCGTCGGCCGGCTCGGCGTCCTCGGGGTGGTGCGTGAGCACGAAGATCGGCCCACTCCAGGCGCCGCCGTACACGGCGCCCGGGTCAGGGAACAGATCCCATCCGTCGCGTCCTCCGAGGATCGCTCCGGTCGTGCGCACGTACTCCTCGACCAGGCCCGGGCGGTTGGTCGCCTCGGGCATCCAGTCCATGCGGTGACCCGGGCCGGCGACGTACCCGTCCAGCGACATCGAGAAGTGCCACAGCACCTTGCCCTCGGCCGTGCGGGGTGTGGTGTCGTGCATGGGATCGCTCCTTCACCCTGAGGTGAGTCGATCGACTCATCTTTCATCAGGCTAGGGACACGTCAGTGGTGAGTCAAGGGTCTCACCTCTGTGGCAGACTGGTCTCCATGTCTCGCGCGATCCCCGAATACCACCGACGCGTGGCCGACCGGAATCGCTCGGCCATCCTCGCCGCGGCCACGGAACTGTTTCCCGAGAACGGTTACGACAGGACCTCGCTCGCACACATCGCCCGGAACGCGGGCGTGTCCAAGGCGACGTTGTTCAAGCAATTCCCGACCAAGGCGTTGTTGTTCGAGGCGACCGTTCTGGAAGTGGGCCGCACACCCGGGAGGAACGCCACCGTTCCCCCGCCCGGTGACCTCCACTCCGGCCTCTCGACCCTGGGTCGGGAGTACGCCGAGGTGCTCGCACAGCCTCGCACGATCGCCCTGATCCGGCTCGTGATCGCCGAGTCTCCCCGTTTTCCCGAATTGCGCGAGCGCGCCTTCGATTTCGGGACGCTCCCCGCTCTCGCCGCTCTCCGTCATTACCTGCGCGTCGAGCAGGAGGCCGGGTCCGTGCGGGCGGATTCGACCGACATCGCCGCCACTCAATTCCTCGGCATGATCGCGAGCGCGATCTTCTGGCCCCGGCTCGTCCACGCCGGCTGGTCGATCGACGCAAAGGACACGAGCCTGGCGATCGAGGAGGCCGTACGGACGATCGTCGCGCGCTACGGCGCCTAGTCACCGGCGTCCGCGAGGGCGCGCGGCGTACACGGTCTCCGGGCCGGCGCCGCGCGGGGGCAGCGCCGAGGCCACACGAGGGGATCGCGCTCGCTCGCGCGCGGCGGACCGCTCACGCGCACGCCGTGCGGGCCGGTCGTGTCACCGCCGCGACCACCGACCACGCTCCAGGCCCCGATCCCTCGGGCCGGTGATGCCCCGCGCCTCAGGACAGGGGCAACAGCGCGGCCAGACGCCGCGCGGCCTCCGCCACCGCGCGGCCGATCGCCTCGGTGTCGCGCAGTTCCAGAACCGAGAGCCCCACCGCGGCCACGGGCGTTGCCCGGCGACCGACGACGGGGGCGGAGATGCCGGTCACCGCATGGGTGACCTCACCGTGGGAGACGGCGTAGCCGCAGCTCCGAGCGCGGGTCACCTCGTCCCGCTCGTCGTCGCGCGGCGGCATCGCCGAGAGCAGGGCCAGCCCCGCCGAGCCCTGGTCCACGGGGTCGACGCGACCGGCCCGGAAGGCGATGTGCGTGTGCGCACCGCGCGGCGCGACCACCATGAGGGCCCTGGCCTCGGACTCCCCCTCGGGCACGACCAGGTGCGCCGTGGCGCCCTGAGCCTCCGCCAGCTCCGCCAGGACGGGCCCGGCGACGGCGCGCAGGTCGGCCTCGACGGACTCGGCCAACGCCACCAGGCCGGGCCCGAGCGTGACGCGCTTGGAACGGTCGCGGGCACACAGCCGGTGCTCTTCGAGGGTGCGGATCAGCCGATGGGCGACCGTCCGGTGGACCCCCACCCCTTGGGCGATCTCGGAGACCGTCAGGCCGTGGGGGTGGCGCGAGAGGAGTTCCAGCACCTCGATGCCGTTGTGGAGCGTCTTCGACGTCTTGGTGTCGGGGCGGTCTTCCGAGGCCGGCGACATGCGCTTCCTTTCGATGGCGCACACACGTCACCTCTTGACGCCAGTGACGTATGACACTTACGTTAACCTTTAATTGCACACCGCGTGCGATTATAGCACACCGGAGATCCATGGACGCCTCGACGATCTTCCACATCCACCAGTTCTACGCGCGGCAGTCGCACCTCATCGACTCCGGTCGCGCCGAGGAGTGGGCCGGCACCTTCACCGCGGGCGGTGCGTTCCACTCCCCCACCTATCCGGCGCCCGTCGTCGGGTCCGCGGACCTGACCGACTTCGCGGCCGGGTTCCATCGGCGGGCTACCGAGCAGGGGGAGGTCCACCGCCACGTGGTCACCAACGTCTGGGTGCGCCCCGAGGAGGAGACGCCCGCCGACGGGGTCATCGTCGAGGCCTACCTGCAGGTCCTGGCCACGGAGGTCGGCGGGGCGACCCGCATCCTGCGCATGACCACCCTGCTCGATCACCTCGTGGTCTCGGAGGGGCGGTGGTCGGTCGCCAGGCGCGAGGTGCGCCGCGACGACTCCCCCGCATGAGGCCCACCACGCACCACCGAACCCCACGCCCACTTCCTGAAAGGAACCCGCGATGACCCAGCACGAGGGCACCGGCCCCGCACGCGTCGACGACCGGCCGGTGACCGCCCGGTATCCCGAACTGCTCGGCACCACGGCGGTGGTCACCGGAGCCGCCCGGGGCATGGGCCGCGCCTTCACCGGCGCTCTCGCCGCGCGGGGCGTCAACGTCGTCGCCGCGGACATCAACGACGCGGACATGAAGACGACCGCCGAGGAGGTCAACCGGCACGTGGCCACGCATGCGCTCGTCGCGACCCCTGGCAGGGTCCTGGCCCGCCGCGTCGACGTGACCGTCCCCGAGCAGCACGACGAACTGGCCCGCGTCGCCCTCGCCGAGTTCGGCTCCCTCGACTCCTGGGTGAACAACGCCGGGATCTTCCCGTTCGGCCTGGTCGGCGAGATCGACACCGGCCAGATGAGCGCGGTGCTCGACGTCAACGTGCAGGGGGTCCTCCACGGAGCGCAGGCCGCCGCCCGGCACATGCGCCCGGGCGCGGCCATCGTGAACATGTCCTCGATCTCCGCGGTACGCGTGCGCAAGGGGCGCGCGGCGTACTGCGCGTCCAAGGCCGCGGTGGCCCACCTGTCGGAGTCGCTGGCGGTCGAGCTCGGGGACCGGGGCATCCGGGTCAACTCCATCGCCCCCGGTTTCATCGACACCGAGATGACCCGCTGGCTGCAGGACGACCCCGAGGCGCTCGCGGCGGCGCTGGACCGTGTACCGCTGCACCGGGTGGGATCGCCCGAGGAGGTCGTCGGGGTGCTGCTCTTCCTGCTCTCCGACAGCAGCCGGTACGTGACGGGTCACAGCATCGCCGTGGACGGAGGGTCGCGCCATGTCTGAGGTCGGTGAGCACGACGTCATCGTGATCGGTGGCGGCGGTGCCGGGTTGGCGGCCGCGGCGAGCGCCGCCGAACGGGGCGCCAGGGTGCTGCTGTTCGAATCCGAGACCGAACTCGGCGGATCGACGCGACTGTCGGCGGGCCTGTTCACCGCCGCCGGCACGAGTGTCCAGAGGTCGCTCGGTGTCCAGGACTCCCCGGAGCGCTTCTACCAGCACTACATGGACCTCAACCAGTGGATGCTGGAGCCGGGGCTCATCGAGGTGTTCTGCCGCCAGAGCGGTCCGACGCTCGACTGGCTCATCGGGCTCGGCGTCGAGTTCCCCGCCCGGATCTCCACCCACGCCCACATGCCCGGCCTGACCCGGGCCGGGGTGGAGGACGTCTGGCGGGGCCACGTGCCGAAGGATCAGGGGTACGGGCTGGTGTGCGCCCTGGCCGCCGCCTGTCGGGAGCGGGGTGTGGAGGTCGTCCTGAACACGCGGGTCGAGCGCCTGCTGCACGAGGACGGACGCGTGGTCGGCGCGGTCGCGGACGGCATCGAGGTGCGTGCCGCGGCCGTCGTGGTCACCACCGGCGGCTTCTCCCACGACCCGGCCCTTCTGGAGCGGTACTACCCGGACGCGCTGAACTCGGGCGCGGACGGGTTCGTCGTCGCCGCCGAGGGCGGCCGGGGTGACCACCTGCGCTTCGCCGACCAGGTGGGGGCTTCGGTGACCGGGGCGGGCTGGGGCCTGATCCTGCCCACCGTGTACTTCCAGCGGCAGCATCACTGGCAGTCCGGCTTTCCTCCGCTGTCACGCGTCCACGTGGACGACCACGGGCTGCGCTTCATGGACGAGGACGCCTCCTACGCGGTCTCCACCGGCATCATCGACGCCCGGGGCGGTCGGGTCTGGTGTGTGTTCGACGAACGGGCGCGGACCTCCCTGACCGCCGGTTACTCCGACTGGGCGCCCGCCCGCATCAGTGAGGAGGCCGACGCGGGTCGCACGCTCCGCGCCGACACGGTGGAGGAGCTGGCGCGCATGATGGAGGTTCCGGAGCAGGCCCTGGTCGCCACGGTGCGGACCTGGAACGACCAACTGCCGCACGGACGGGATCCGGTGTTCCTGCGCCACCGCACCCTGCGGGACAAGGGGTCGACCACCCCGCCCGACCCCATCGACTCCGGTCCGTACTACGCGGCCCGGTACCTGCCGACCGAACTCGTGTGCACCCACGCGGGACTGGCCGTGGACGGCCGCGCGGCCGTCCGCGACCGCACGGGCCGGACCATCGACGGCCTCTTCGCCGCGGGAGAGGCCGGTGCCGGGGTCCTCGGACCCCGCTACGTCGGCGGCGGCAACGCCGTCTCCAACGCCGTCACCATGGGGCGCATCGCCGGCCTCGAGGCGGCCGCCGGGCTCTGACCCGGATCCCCCGATTCATCAGGGCCGCGGCGTTCGATCCCGGCCCGACCTGCCGCTAGGAGGCAGCATGTCACTGGACCCACAGCCTGACCGGGCATCCACGGAGGCCCCGGATCCCGGCGCCTTCCGCTCGCGCCTGAAGGTCATCCGCGCCGCGGTGCTCGGAACCGTCGTGGAGTACTACGACTTCGGCATCTACGGGTACATGGCCACGTTCGTGGCGGCCCTGTTCTTCGTGTCCGACGATCCGACCGCCGCCATGCTGGGCACCTTCGCCGCCTTCGCGGTCGCCTTCTTCATGCGGGTTCCCGGTGGGATCTTCTTCGGACACATCGGGGACAAGTACGGGCGCAAGCAGGCACTGTCCTGGACCATCCTGCTGATGGTGCTGGCCACGGCGCTGATCGGTCTCCTGCCGAACTACTACACGCTGGGCATGTGGGCGACGAGCATGCTCGTCTTCTGTCGCTGCGTCCAGGGGTTCGCGGCCGGTGGTGAGCTGGGCGGGGCCAACGCCTTCGTCGCGGAGTCGGCGCCGGCGCGCTGGCGCGCCACCCAGACCTCCCTGGTGAACTCCGGGACGTACTTCGGCTCCCTCTTCGCGGCCCTGGTCGCGCTGGCGGCCACCTCCGTCTTCACCGAGCAGCAGATCCTGGACTGGGCGTGGCGCATCCCATTCCTGTTGAGTCTGCCGATCGGTGTCATCGGTCTGTACATCCGCAGCCACCTCGACGACACCCCTCAGTTCAAGGAGCTCAGCGCCCAGGGAGAGACCAAGAAGGTCCCCGTACGCGACCTCCTGGTCACGAACTGGCGGTCGGTCGTGAAGATCATCTGTCTGGGCGCCGTCATCACCGGCGGGTACTACATCGTGTCGGTGTACGCGGCCACCTATCTGCAGACCACGGCGGGCCACTCCTCCCAGGTGGCCTTCGCCTCGACCTCGGTGGCCATGGTGCTCGGGGCGCTGACCCTGCCCCTGTCGGGCTATCTGGCGGACACCATCGGGCGTAAGAAGGTCCTGCTCATCGGTAGCGCGGGAGCCGCCGTCCTGGGCGTGCCGATGTTCATGATGATGTCGGCCGGGCCCGCCTGGGCGGCCTTCGCCGGTCAGTCCGTGCTCTTCGTGCTCGTGTCGGTGGTCAACGGCGCCTCCTTCGTCACCTACGCGGAGATGCTCAGCGCCTCCACCCGCTACAGCGGCATCGCCCTGGGCAACAACGTGACCAACACCCTTCTGGGCGGAACCGCGCCCTTCATCGCCACCTGGTTGATCAGTGTGACCGGCAACAACCTCGCCCCGGCGGGCTACTTCGTCCTCACCGCCCTGATCACGCTGGTGGCCGTCTTCTTCGTGACCGAGACACGCGGCTCCGAACTGCGCATCGACTGAGGGAGTGAGCATGGACCACCACGGACTACGGGACCGCACCATCGTCGTCACGGGCGCGGCCACGGGCATGGGCCGGGCCGAGGCCACGGAACTGGCCGCGCGCGGCGGCCACGTGTGGATCGCCGACGTCGCCGAGGAAGCCGGTCGCGCACTCGCCCGGACGCTGACGGACGACGGTGGCCGGGCCACGTTCTTTCACTTGGACGTGACCGACCCCTCGGCCTGGGCGGACCTGCGCGATGCGCTCACCGACGGGCCCGGCGTGGTCCACGGTCTGGTGAACAACGCGGGGGTGAGCCACCGCTACGGCATCGTCGACACCGCCGACGAGGACTGGCACCGGGTACTCGACATCAACCTGTCCGGTGTCTTCTATGGCATGAAGTACCTCGCTCCCCTGTTGAAGGGCGCCGACACCGCCTCCGTGGTGAACGTGTCCTCCATCGCCGGAATGACCGGCTACTTCGCCGCCGCCTACGCGGCGAGCAAGTGGGGAGTCCGGGGGATCAGCAAGACCGGGGCCCTGGAGTTCGCGCCCTGGGGTGTGCGGGTGAACTCCCTGCATCCGGGTCTCGTGGACACCCCGCTTCTGTGGTCGGGGGCTCCGGAGTTCGTGGACGAGAGCCTGCGTTCGGTCCCCGCCGGGCGTGTGGGGGCTCCCGGGGAGATCACCGACGCCGTGCTGTTCCTGCTGTCGGACGCCTCGCGCTACGTCACCGGGACGGAGTTGGTCGTGGACGGTGGCATGACCTCGGGTGGGCTCTACCACCGTCTGTTGTCGGGGCTGGGCGAGCAGGACACCTCGCGGGGGTGAAGCGTCCCGAAGGGCGGGTGGGCCGGCGTTCGACGCGGCCGCCCTTCGGGGCCGGAGCCGAACCCGGGCCGCTGTGCCCGAACACCTGCCCCTCACCTCCGTGAGCGGGGAACTCGCACCGGCCACTCAGACCGCGGTGCGCACCAGGAGGTGGGCCAGGTCGGTGGCGATCTCGACCGCGTCGAGATCCGGTGCGGTGGCCTGTGCGGTCAGGGCGCCCTCATGGACGAAGTAGAGGCGCGCGGCCAGGAGGTCGGGACGCTCGGCGCCCGCCTCCTCGGCCGCCTGCTCGAACAGCGCACGGAGCCACTGTTTCTCCTCGATGATGACCCGGTGGGCGGGGTGAGCGGGGTCCGGGAGTTCGGCCAGGGCGTTGACGAACGCACACCCCCGAGGGTGCTGCACCGTCCACTCGCCCAGGGCCTCGAAGGGCGCGAGGAGACGTTCGGTCGCACGCGCACTCCGGTGGACCCGGCGTTCGACCAGGGCACGCCATCGGCGGTCGCGCTCCAGCAGGTAGGTGGCGACCAGGGTCTCCTTCGAACCGAAGCGGTTGTAGAGCGTGCGCTTGGTGACTCCGGAATCGGCCGCGATGCGATCGACGCCCACGGCGGCGATGCCGTTGTCGTAGAACAACGCGGCCGCCGTGATGAGGATCCTGCGCGCCGAGGGCGTGAGCGTCTCGGGGTCGAGCGCCGTTCGATGATTCACAGACTTGTGTACCCTACGTCGACGAGGTTTTACAGGTCAGTATAGGAAGGAGGGTGTGAGATGCGGACCCTTCCGAGGACGATGCGCGCCGCCCGACTCACCCGACACGGAGGCCCCGAGGCTCTGGAACTCGTGGAACTCCCCCTGCCCACCCCCGAGAGCGGCCAGGTGCTGGTGCGCGTGAGCGCGGCGGCCCTGAACAACACCGACCTGTGGACGCGCGAGGGTGCCTACGGCCTCCCGGAGGACCCGCACGCCAAGGCCGGGTGGCGGGGCAGGGTCGAGTTCCCCCGTGTGCAGGGGGCGGACATCGTGGGCGACGTCGCGCAGGTGGGCCCCGGCGTGGACCCCGCGTTGGTCGGCTCCCGCGTTCTCGTCGATCCGGCGCTCTACGGCGGCACGGGACCTCATGCGCATCCCGTCGGTCTCCTGGGAAGCGAACGGGACGGCGGCTACGCCGAGTACACCCTCGTCGCGGCCGACCGGGTCCATTCGATGGAGAATGCGAATCTGACCGACGCGGAGCTGGCCACCCTGCCGACCGCCTACGGTACGGCGCTGGGCATGCTGGAGCGCGGCGGCGTGCGCCGGGGAGAGACCGTTCTGGTGACGGGGGCCTCCGGCGGGGTCGGCCTGGCTCTGGTGCAACTCGCTCGTGAGCGTGGAGCGAGAGTGATCGCCCTCACCAGCGCCGGGAAAGTGTCCGCGGTGCGGGCCGCCGGCGCCGACGCGACCCTCGTCCGCGGCGGGCGGGTCTGGCCGGAGCTGCGCGCACACGCTCCGGAGGGTGTCGACGCCGTGCTCGATGTCGTCGCGGGTGACCTCGTGGAGCACGGGCTCCCCCACCTGCGCGAGGGTGGTCGATGGATCGTCGCCGGTGCGCTGGGAGGCCACGGGGCCGCCTTCGACATCCGACGGCTGTACCTGCACAACAGGGCCCTCATCGGGTCGTCCATGCACACGCCGGCGCACTTCGACCTGCTGGTGGACATCGCCCGCCGGGGCGGGGTCGCCCCCGTGATCGCGGCGAGGTACCCGCTGGTCGAGGTCCACCGCGCCCAGGCCGAACTCGCCTCACGGGCCCACGTGGGCAAGATCGTTCTCGACCTCGCCGGATAGAGAGGCCGGGTCGGAGCCGGGCGGTCCCTCTCTCGCTGCCGGGAGAGGGACCGTGGCGGATGTGTCACCGCCGCACCGAACCGGCGGGGAAGACCCGTTGCCCGGGGGCGGCTCCGCCCCCCGGTGTGAGAACCCGGATTCGGGGCGGGCCGTGGAGCCGGCGTGCGCGAGCGTCGTCCGGTCGGCCCCGGTGACGCCGTGCGGGTGCGACCAGACGGTGCGACGCACCGCGCCCGGCCGTCCGCGCTCTCTCGGCACCGCGGCGACGCCGCGGGGAAGGGCCCGGGTGCATCGAGCCGCCACGTGCGTTGCGCGTGCCCACGGACGGTCGGGCCGTGGTGGCCGACCCTCACACGCGACTCCCGCGTGGTGCGCACCGTGGGTGCGCGGTCCGAGATCGGCAACGCCTCGTCCCGTCGGCACGTGGTCGATCGATAGCGTTTCCGACGCGGCGCACCGCATCGCCGGAAAAGGACCGCGTGTCTCTTTCGTTCCTGTTGGAGGTTCTTGCGGGACGTGTGACGTCGATTTCCTCCGAAACGGCCTTCTGTGACCGTCGGCAATCTCGATGTCAGACGAATACTTTACAAGAGTTGTGGTATTTGAGTGACGTCCGACATGAACCCGCTCGACGATCGACGACACGAACGAAGCACCCCTCACTCCCGGGACACGAGGTGACAGAGAATGCGCCATGATGATTTGTTCGTCGTCGAAGGTGATGACCACTCCTGGAACAGGCGGAGACTGGACCACCAGCGGATCGACTCCATCAGGAGAGGGACCGCCTCGGGGGTCGACGACGACGACGCCGCCATCACCCTCATGTACCTGCTCATCGATGACCTGCCCGAGTCCCACCACGACGAGGGACTTCTGGACAACGCGGACACCGGAACCGTGATTCGCTGCCTGAGGACCGTTCTTCGGCGTTTGGGGATCGACGACGGGGGGATTCTCTTTTTCGACAAGAACGGCTACACGGACCTGCGATCCGCTGAACAGGCCCCCCACACCGGAGGGGCCTCGGCCGTGTTCGCCCCCATCCAACGAGCCTTGGACCGACGCGATCGAATCCAGGGCGGGGGCGGGATACGGGGACTCCGAGGAGACCTACGGAACCTCATCTTCGCGGCCAGGCGCGAGCCGGAGATCGTGTGGCACACACACGCGGGGGGCACGATCGAGATCACGAGGAACAAAGAGCACTGCCTGCTCTACGACCTTCCCGTGGACGCCTCGGGCCTGACCTGGGAACAAGTGATGCAGTGGTGGAAGCTGCGTGACGGAAATTACGAGATACCCACCCGAGCGTTACGGAAGAATCTGCGTGATCGGCTCAGGGAAGGCATCACCGAAACCGAGGACGTGCTGTTCCGCGCTTACTGGGAATTCTGCACCACGCGCAATTTCCACGAACTCCCCGCACTCCTTCCGCACGTGTACCTGCACTACGATCCCCTGATCCGCAATCAGAGGATCCGGCGGACGGAGGGAAAACAGCTGGAGCGGCCACGCATGGATTTTCTCCTCCTGGCGCCGGGGGGCCGCCGCTACGTTCTGGAACTGGACGGTCGGCACCACTACGCCCACGACGGGGTCGCCTCCGACGACCTGTACGCGCAAATAGTGCGCGAAGACCGAGAACTCCGATTGCGGGGGTACGAGGTCTACCGTTTCGGCGGGACCGAGTTCCTCGATGAGAAAGCGGCCGGAGCGATGTTGCACGAGTTCTTCGCCGAACTCCTCAGCAGGTGAGGCCGGCGAGGCCGCGACGCCCCGGGTCCGTCGCGGCCTCGGGGAAGTCCGACCCGGTCGGGCCGTCGGTGGCATGACCGGGCCGGGCGGTCGCTCCTCCGGACCGGAGCGGCCGGGAGAGCGGACGAGGAGAGGACCACGTCCGGCGTCCTCGGGCTCCGCCTCCGGTCTGCCCCGGCCGGGGTGCCACCATGCCCGAGACGCACCACTTGTCGCATCGCAAGGGGTCGCGCTGGTCACTCCGCGCTCATTTCCGGGCGTGTCGCCGACACGAGGGCTCCGCGGACCGGTAGAGAGGTGGACCATGCGAAAGAACGAGCTCATCGACAGCATCGCGACCGAGACCGGCCTGTCCAAGGCCGACGCCACCAAGGCGCTGGACGCCTTCATCGGAGCGACGACCCAGGCCCTGCAGCAGGGCGACGACGTGGCCCTGGTCGGATTCGGCACCTTCTCCGTCTCCGAGCGCGCCGCCCGCACCGGCCGCAACCCCCAGACCGGCGAGGAGATCAAGATCCCCGCGTCCAAGGTGCCCTCCTTCAAGGCCGGCAAGGGCCTCAAGGACTCCGTGAACCACCGCTGAACCCGCCGCCCTCGCGACCACCGGTCGCGGGGGCGTTCTCACGTCCCCGACGACATTCCGCGTTGCGCGGCGTGGTCCGGCACCCGGACGTGGTCCCACGGCACGCCGCAGCGGACGGTCCGCGATGGTCCCGGCGACGTGAGGGTGCGTCTTTCTCGGGTGAGCCGGCCCCTCCGGTACCTTCCGGACGCTCAGGCCCCGGCGCCCTCCCCGTCCTCGGCCTCTTCGTCCTCCACCTCACCGAGCGCGCACAACGGCATCGCGGTCTCGATCCCCTCCTCGTGCAACACATGACGAGCCCCGGCCGCAGCAGGGAAATACCCCTCCGGAGACTCATGAGCGATCATCTGCAACGCCGCCATCATGTACTTGGGCCCCGTATGCCGCCCCGGCATCCGGATCGACAACTCCTCATGCGCCGCCACCGTCTGCACCCC